>QNFP01000007.1 GCA_003645535.1 Gammaproteobacteria bacterium
AGCAGGACCTGAGATCGCCAATGTTGAGAAATGGCCGCCATCATGAAGTCGTCGCCGCAGGCGAAATCAGACTGGGCGACTACGCCGCAGCCATTGAAATGGCCGAAGACGCCATCCACAAATTCGGCAATGCTACGCCGACGCTTATCGTACAGGCTGCCGCTGCGGGCCTTGCGGGTAAGGATCAAATTGCCTCTCAGGCTGTCAATTCATTAAAAGAAAAACACCCGGACATCACCATCGACGCCATGCGCCGCTGGCCCTATAAAGAAGACGCAGACTGGGAACTGTTTGTCAGTGGTTTAAAAAAAGCGGGGTTGCCATAAATTGAGCTAAACTGGCCTGTAGAAGAACTATAACCTACTAGAAGAACTATAAATAATCGGTAACGGGTCGAGATGACTAGATGGACTGGATAACACTCATCACTCACTGGTTCGGTGAAAACGAATCGGTATTATCAGGCATCGCTGCGTTTGTGGTCATTACTGGTCTATTATTAACCTCATTTGGCCGCTACTTCAAAATATTCCTGGCAAAGACGGTCTACCCTGCCGAAACTAGCTCTCCTGAGCCGAAAAACCCCCGCCCCGAGAGTAAACCAGCCGTCTATATAGAGCCGTTTACCGGCAATTCCGACGAAGCACGCGGTCTTGCGCTCGAACTGAACGACGATGTCCGCCGCGCGGTGACTAATTTTACCGGCAGTATTCTGGTTACCGACATCGCGCTGGCCGACTATATTGCCTATGTGAACGTGTCATTAACCGGTTCACATTGTCGCGTAACCCAGCGTTTGCAGGACCACCGTAATAATGAGGATTTCTGGTCGGGGCGATTCGAGGCGAATATCGAGAATCGATTCAAAGCCATCGACCAACTGAGCGCCAAGCTATCGAGTTCAATCCGATATGAAGTATCAACACGCTTCACCAATCGCGAAGATGACAGTTTTGAGGTCGAGCTGGGGCGCATGGGTTTTGCCATGATAAGTCTCGACCCAGCGGTATGGGCTGAAGCTCTGGTCTCTGCCGAAAAATGGTTAGACGAGCAATCTGAAAACTCCATGTTCCAGGCCATTTACGGTGGCTTGCTTATGCACGAAATTGCCAATGGTTATCGTCCACTGGGTAACGAAGAGAATGAAAAAGCCGAACGGGCATTGCGAAAAGCCGTTGCTTTAAACAATCGCAGTGATTTTGCTCACACTATGCTGGGGCGCTATTTACTCTATGGCCGACTGGATTTTGCCGGAGCCAGGACCAGTTATTCGCGCAGCCTCGATATTAACCCCCTTTATAACCTGGGGCTAAAAGGTCTCGCCATTATGGATATATTCAGCGGCGATACGGCGAAAGGGCTTGAATTATGCAAAGATGCTAACGCAAATACGCAATCGTTTCAGCGAGACGAGCAGTCGATGCGTGTAGTGGCTGCAGGCGAGCTGAAGCTGGGAAATTATAACGAAGCCCTCAACTGGGCTGAACAGGCCATTCGCCACGCCGACACAACGACTACGCCATCGTTAATTATGCTAGCTGCCGCTGCGGGCCTGGCGGGTAACGATCAAGTCGCCTCTCAGACTGTCGATTCGTTAAAAGAAAGACATCCGGAAATCACCATTGATACTATGCGTCGCTGGCCCTACAAGGACGATACCGATTGGGAATTGTTTATTAGTGGCCTGAGGAAAGCTGGCCTGGATTAAAAAAGCCGATGCTATACGCATCGGCTTCGCTATCTCAAATACAGTGTCTGGTAATACCGTGCCCTTAGTTACAGGTTAGCCAGCACGTTTTCAGCGGAACTCACTTCAAAGGCCCCGCCTTCTTCAATAAAGGTTTGCGTCACTGTGCCATCTTCAACCACCAGGGCAAAACGTGCGCCCCTTTGGCCCAGACCAAAACCAGAACCATCCAGCTCCAGCCCCAGGGCTTTGGCATAATCGCCGTTGCCATCAGCTAGCATCATCACGTTGTCACCGACATTGGCAGACTTGCCCCAGGCGTCCATAACAAAAACATCATTGACCGCCGTACAGGCGACAGTATCGACACCCTTGGCTTTAATGGCACCGGCCTGCTCGACAAAGCCCGGCAGATGCTGCCGTGAACAAGTCGGTGTAAACGCGCCGGGTACGGAAAAAATCACTACTTTTTTGCCACTAAAAAGATCCCTGGTGCTAAGCGAACCTGGGCCATCTGAATTCATCACGTTGAAGCGGCCTTCCGGTGCTTTGTCGCCTGCCTTAATTGTCATACTATTCTCCTGCCTGTCGCTCGTTTACATTAATGTTTATGTGTGTCCGATTTATAGGCACCTCTAAAAGTGCACTTTTAGAGGTGCCTATATGTATAAAGAAACTTTCTCAGTGATTATGGCACTTTCACAGCGCACCCGTCACTGATAATTATTATCATTTGCATTGCAAGCCTTCCCTCCCCAGACAATTAACACTACGCTAAGCTGTTAGCTCTAACTGGAAGTCCATCAATACATGTAATGACCAGCCGTTTAGACCGCTTTATCAAAGACCAGCAATTGCCCAAAGCCTTCAGCACTGTCGTCGAAGACTACTACACACCACTCGCGGGATGGCTACATCAACAATGTATCGCGAAAAATAGATTGCGAAATAGTCCATTAGTAGCCGGCATCAACGGTGCTCAGGGTACGGGGAAATCGACGTTGAGCAGGGTGCTTAAAATTATCCTGGAAGAAAATTATCAATGGCGTGTCGCTATTTTGTCATTGGATGACATTTATCTAACCAGGGCCGCCCGACACACCCTGGCACAAACCGTACATCCCCTTTTACAAACACGCGGTGTTCCTGGCACCCATGACACGAACCTGGGAGTCGAGATCATCCATCAACTTAAACACCTTAAAGCAGGGCAATCCATCGACTTACCCCGCTTTGACAAAGCTCGGGACGACCGCAAACCCACGAGTGAGTGGGAAACATTTACCGGCCCTGCAGAGCTGATTATTTTTGAAGGCTGGTGTGTCGGTTCCGTACCAATGGAAGCTGACAGGCTCACCACCCCTGTAAATGATCTCGAAGCACAGGAAGATCAGGATGGCGCGTGGCGACGCTATATCAATCACCAGTTGCAAACCAGTTATCGCGATTTATTTGATCAGCTCGATGTGTTGATTATGTTACAGGCACCAGATTTTGACAGCATTCACCGCTGGCGCTTTGAGCAGGAGCAGAAGCTCGCTGCTTTAGGCACTGCGACAAATCAGATCATGGATAAGCAAGCGTTGTCACGTTTTATTCAGCACTACGAACGGTTGACGCTACATAATCTTAACGAAATGCAAGACCGCGCCGATGTGGTACTGATGTTGAATGACCACCATGATGTTGTACGCGCACACTACAAGAAATAAAGGGATCCCTATGAATAAATTAATTATTGAAGCACGCATCAATGAATACGCCGGGCGGAACCAAAACCCCCATGTGCCCTGGAGCCCCGAAGAAATTGCTGAAGCCGCCGCCCAGTGCTGCGAAGCGGGCGCATCGATCGTGCATTTTCATGCCCGCAGCAAAGACGGCAGTCCGGAACATGATATAGCTGTATACGCAGACATCATTCGCCGCATAAAGGCCCGTAGCGATATATTGATCCACCCTACGCTGGGTGCTTTTGCTAATGACGGGGACGCTGCTGCGCGGATTCAGCCGATATTAACGCTTGCCAAAGATCCACAAACTCGGCCCCACTTCGCACCCCTGGATATGGGCACAACTAATATCGATGCCTATAACCCCGCTGCTAAGGCTTTTCGCAGTGACGAAGCGGTGTATATGAATACCACCAAAACTTTGCTGTATTTTGCCGAACAGTTGAAGGCTACAGCGGTAAGGCCCTATGCATCGTTATGGAATGTGGGTTTTACCCGCCAGTTTCTCGCTTTTATGGATATGGGCGCCATTGCTGAACCTGCCTACGCTTGCCTTATTATGACCGGGGATGATCTACCGTCAGCCCACCCTGGTACGGAACAGGGCCTGGATGCCCACAGGATGTTTATTCCAAAAGATCGTAATATCCACTGGACGGCCATGAACCACGGCGGAGATTTATTAGCACTGGTGCCAGGAATTATCGATCAAGGCGGACATGTTTCCATCGGCCTGGGCGATTGGGCCTATACGGACACCATCCCTGGCGCGGCTACGCCTACCAACGCCGAAGTCGTCAGCCAGGTGACGAGTTTGTCGCGCTCAGTGGGTCGCGAAGTAGCGACACCGACTGAAGCTGCCGCAATGTTGGGTGTTGATCTTTAATCGATCACAACTAGCGATTAACACGCGCTTATACTACCGGAGCGCTAGAAAAGGATACTCTTCACTCATGACCGTTGGAGGCAGGGATGCCGACATCGAGCGTACAAGGACGTATTTACAGCGAGTCATGGGTGAAGGGTATCGTTTTCTTCTGTCTCACTAGTAACATGAGCTATTTATAAGCCACACCAATAGAACCAATTTTTTCCCGAGTAATAATCGTCTTCATAATTTGCGCGGTACCATCGCCGATCTGTAGACCCATCACATCCATCATGCGCTGGTGGTGGGGCATTTCGGTGGTGTAGCCGTAGTGGCCATTCAGTAGGATGCAGTTTTGTATCACATCGGTGGCCAGTTTCGGGCCCATCCATTTCACCATTGCGGCTTCGCTAGTGTGGGGCAGGCCCTTATCGCGCATCATCAAACCCTGGTAGCAAAGCGCCCGCACCGCAGACATCTTGCCTTCGTGTTCAGCCAGGGGGAAAGTCGTACCCTGGAACTTGGCCAATGGCCGACCAAAGGCTTCGCGCTCCTGAATATATTGCCAGGTCTCATCCACCGAGGCCTGAGCACTTCCCAGACATTGCAGAGCGATAAGCATGCGGCTGAGATCGAAACCTTCCATCACTTTGGTAAAGCCTTCGCCTTCCATGCCGAGCAGGGAAGATGCGGGAATTTCCACATCATCGAAGAACACCTGACCACGACCCACGGGGCGCGTGCCGATATCGTCAAAATGGGTACAGGTAACACCGGGCAGATCCAGTGGTGCCAGAAAGGCCGACACACCACGGGCACCGGGTTTGTTCGGATCGGTACGGGCAAAAAGCAGCATCATCTCGGCCTGATCACCATAGCTGATGGAGGTTTTCTCACCATTAATAATGTATACGTCGCCTTTCTTTTCAGCCTTAACAATCAGATTGGCGGCATCGGAACCACCCCGGGGTTCGGTCAAACCCAACTGCACGATCAATTCACCAGCGGCCATTTTTGGCAGGACATCGGCTTTCATAGCTTCGTTACCGTATTTTTCGATAACCCCACCAATCAGCGGCGTGGTCATACACATATAACTCATGCTCAGGTCAGCATAGGCGACAGCCTCACATATCAGGCCAGACACCAGGCTGGTTGAAGCGATACCACCGTAGGCCTCGCCGAAGGTAGGACCAATAAGACCCAGCGCGCCCATTTCCCGCAACAAATCACGATCGAGACGATGTTCGTTGCAGCGATCCTGATAACCATCTTTGAGGCGCTCGCGAGCGAAGCGCTCGGCAGTGTCTTTGATAAATAAATCTTCTTCGGATAACCAGGGCATGGTCATTCAGTTCTCCTCACGGTGTGTGGTTAAAATCATTTCAGTACGGATCGGTTTCAGTGTGGATCAATTTCAGTGCAAATCGATAGTGCGAAACAATATCTCTATGTATTACGAATAGTTTTTGCGATCTCCCGCAACTGGAATTTTTGAATCTTGCCGCTGGCAGTACGGGGCATATCATCGAGTATTTCGAGATGCTCTGGAAGATAATTTTTCGCCAGTTTATTGGTTTTGAGAAACTCGATCATATCGGTGAAGGTCATACTCACACCTTCACCAAGGGTGAGGAAGCAGCAGCCCAACTCACCAAGCCTGTCGTCGGGCATGGCAACGACTGCACAGTCGATGACATCGGGGTGGGTGTAAAGCAGGTTTTCAACTTCGACGATGGGAATATTTTCACCGCCGCGAATAATAATATCCTTGGAGCGACCGGTAATACGAATGTAGCCATCTTCATCCATAGTGGCAAGATCTCCGGTATCAAAAAAACCGTCAGCATCGACATCGTAGGCTTCGGGCTTTTTTAGATAACCGATAAAAGTTGCGGGTCCGCGTGCTAGCAATAGTCCCTCAATACCGGCCGCCACAGGTTGACGATTTTGATCGACAATTTTCACAGTACAGCCAGGAACAGCAACACCATCGGTGCCAAACACTTTGTCTTTGGGATCATCCAGTTTGGTCGTGGTCACCACCCCGCATTCGCTCATACCCCAGACAGCCATCAAATGAATATCGAGTTTTTCTGCAGCAGTTTCCGCCAGCACACGAGGAATGGGTGCGCCACCACAAACAAACAAACGAAAGCGCGACGAATTACATTCATCTACACGATCAGAATTAGTCAGATCAGCCAGGAACGGTGTGGCGCCCATAGCGAATGAAGCGCTTTCTTCAGCTATCAACTGCCAGCCCGTATTAACGTTCCACAAATCAAGCAGGATCATTTTGGTTCTGAGTATCATCGGCATCCACATGCCGTACATAAAACCAGTCAAATGAGCCAGCGGTGAACCCATTAATATATTATCGTCCTGCGTTAACGCACAACGTTTAGTCATTTCATGGACGTTGTAGACAAAGGTGTTAGCACAGTGCATCACGCCCTTGGGCATACCCGTAGTGCCTGAGGTATACATCAGTAATATTACGTCCAGTGGGTTGAGCTGACGCTCGCGAAACAAAGTATCCGGATCGTCGGGCAAGCTATGATTGAGCAACTTATCTTCAAAACTGGTTTCGCCTTCGCCGCCCACTGCGAATAGATGCTGCAAATGAGGTAATTGGTCGCGCATGCCCTTAATCATGCTTTCATGGTCAAAACCGCGAAACAGCCTGGGCACAATCAACACTTTCGATTCGGCGAAGTCGACCAT
The DNA here is from genome assembly GCA_003645535.1 of Gammaproteobacteria bacterium. Classification (GTDB taxonomy): domain Bacteria; phylum Pseudomonadota; class Gammaproteobacteria; order Pseudomonadales; family Porticoccaceae; genus HB2-32-21. The sequence goes on from QNFP01000007.1 coordinate 7,013, forward strand.
AAAAGACAGTTCCCGCTCACGAAAAATAGGCATCAACGGATTACTGACCGCACCAATACGCAGGCAAGCTAGATTGATAGCGACAAACTGCCACCAGTTGGGTAGCTGAAAAGATACAACATCCTGTTTTTCAATACCGTAATGGGCAAGTGCGACGGCAATGCGCCGGGATTTTTCATCTAACTCTCGATAGGTCACCAATATTTTTTCGTTGGTTTCTGTACGGTAATCGACAATCGCCACATCATCGGGGCACGCCAGCAGCGCCGCGTCAAAGTAATCCAGAAGATTTTCATCGCGCCACCAGCCCTCGCTACGCATCGCATTGGTTCTTTCCTGTGGAAGGATTGGGTCTACAACCATAATGATCTCCTGCTGTTCACTGATATAAATATCGCGTTTAGGTAACTGTGTTTTTTAGGTAACTATGGTGAATACAAGTTACTTATAATAGATGCTACTCACTGATAATAAAATGTTGCCGATAATAGGCCAGCTCCGCAATGGAGTCATAAATATCGTCCATAGCCAAATGACTACCTTTTTTGCGAAAGCCCTTGAGCAGTTCCGGTCTCCAGCGACTCACCAATTCCTTGATGCTACTGACATCAAGATTACGGTAGTGAAAAAAGCTTTCTAGCGCCGACATCTCCCGAGCCAGGAAACGACGATCCTGACAAATAGAGTTGCCACTCATCGGTGACTTTTGGGGCGGCACCCAGGCACTGAGAAACTCCATGGTTTGTCGCTCAGCATCGGCCGCACTTAACTCGCTATTTCGTACTCTTTCCGTCAAGCCAGAACGGCCGTGCTGCCGTGTATTCCATTCATCCATGCCATTAAGGATTGCGTCCGTTTGATAAATTGCCAGCGCCGGGCCTTCGGCAAGAGTATTCAGGTCCTTGTCGGTAACCACGGTGGCAATCTCAATAATTGTATCGTTTACAGTATCAAGCCCGGTCATTTCAAGATCGATCCAGATCAGATTAAACTCGTCTTTCTTACTTATCATTAAAATTACTCATCATTAATAGCCATTATTAAAGAGCCGCAATCAATAGTTATCAATTACCTGTCATCCTCTATTTGTCATCGTCGTTTTCCCTGGCTACGCGGAGGATATTTTCAAGGTGTTTGACGCGCTCCAGTGCTTGATGCATGCGCGTCTGTCTGTCAACTTTGTCTTCTTCATCCATACCACTTTGTTGATCATTCGATTTAATTTCGGCTTTCAGATCTGCAAGCTCCTGTTCCAGAGCCCTGACTTTATCAGCCCGATCAGCTTTATCAAATATAGCCTGTTCAGGCGCTCCAGAATCATCAGCCATACCTGCGTCAGGTCGTGGCGGCGCAGTAAACACATCAACCTCACTGATACGTCGTTGATTGATGAACGACGGCGATACGATTTCAATTCCGGCACCATGCAATTGATCCAGTACCGCCTTACGCAGCCTGGTTCGCAGGGTTAGCAATTGTTTTACTTCGGTACAAAATCCCGCCACCTGGTAGGTAATGGCGTTATCTCCGAGCATGAGTAGCTGTACAAACGGTTCCTGTAAGCCCGCATCAGAACCGGCCTGCTTTAACAGGGGTTCTACGCGATAATATGGAATATCATAGCCCAGAGACAATTTGCAGGTAACGACTGTCCCCGATGCCCGCACCACTTTTACCGGGTGTCGAGTCAAATACAGATTGGGAAGAGTAATCAGGTCACTATCTTCGGATTGAATTTCGGTGTGAAACAAGCCTCGCTCGGCAACACGGCCAAAATGTTCGTTGACACGAATGAAGTCGCCCAGGTTAAAGCTCTTTACCGAGCGGAGCATAAAGCCAGCCATAGCATTAGCAACAAATGTAGTAGACGAAAGTGCGAAAACACCGGTGACAACCAGGCCAAGCAAACGCAGTAATTCGCTCCTCGACGTTTCTGCTATGGGCAATGCGAGAGTAACGGAAATGGCAGCGATAATAGTGAGCAGCACCATTGTAAGCTGTCGAAATAGAGGTGAGGACTTACGGCTCTCGCCGTGTCTGATTAACACGGTGTGGGCTAAGCCTAAAAGCATCACCGAGACTACTAGCACCATCAATAATGGCAGGTAGTCGCGAATAATATCGAAAGTAAAGTCCAGCAAAGCAGCGCCATCCCAGTGTTACAGCCCTGCATTATGCTATAAGCTAGGCGCCCGGGACAGGTGCCGAATAGAGAGGTCATGGCAAAGCCGAAACTCACGTTACAACAGCGTAGACGCATCCGCGAGCAGCGAGCGAGATCTTCATCAGCACCTGAAAAAGATGATTTGCTTACGACATTACTTTCGTCTGGTCAGTTAGGCCCTGAACAAAATGGCCTGGTGGTGACACGTTATAGCAACCAGGCAGATATACTTTTCGAAAGCGCCCCCGAAAGACCTTTACGCAAATGTTACTTTCGCTCCCATCTTGATTCGCTGGTTACCGGTGATCGGGTGAGATGCCGTGATGGCGAACCCTACGGAATCATTTGTTCTGTATTACCCAGAAAAAGCCACCTGGAGCGGCCGGACAACCGCGGTAATATTTGTACTGTAGTTGCAAATATCGACACTATCGCTATCGTCGTGGCACCCGAGCCTCAGGCCCACACGGGTCTTATCGATCGTTATCTTATTGCCAGTGAACACCACCAAATTTCCCCGCTTATCGTGGTCAACAAAATTGATCAGGATCCACAGCAGGTTGAACGCACGCTTAACCTGGTTGCCCCGTACAAAGATATTGGTTACCCAGTATTAGCCGTATCGGCCAGTTCCGGTAAAGGAATTAACCAACTGTCCGCTCAGCTCAAAGACCAAATGAGCGTTTTTGTCGGCCAGTCTGGCGTTGGCAAATCATCACTAATCAATACCCTATGTCCCCACGCCGCCGCTAAAGTGGGCAAACTTTCTGACGCCAGTGCCAGTGGCCGCCATACCACCACGACAGCAGATTTATTCCCATTGCCGGGTGGCGGCAATATTATCGATTCTCCGGGCATTAGAGAGTTTGGTTTGTTACACCTGGAACAACATCAGCTTATTAACGCATTTATAGAATTCAGACCTTTTTTAGGCCAGTGCCGCTTTCGCAATTGCAGCCATCGTAAAGAACCCGATTGCGCACTTCTCGAAGCCTGCGCTAACGGCAAGATATCTGCACAACGACTGGATAGTTTTTTTCGGATCAGCGAGAGCCTTAAAAATGATTAGTCCGATGAATATCCATCCTGGAGCCGGAGCATCTATCGAAGCGGCTTCACAGACATTCCGGCAGAGTCTTTTGTGAAAGACATAAAAGACAAACTTTTCTGCGCCCTGCAATATTTGTTGCCACAGCACCTGCTATCGAGGTCACTGGCAAGGCTCGCCGATACTGAAATTCGCTGGCTTAAGAACTTGCTTATTCGATCATTTATCCGCCATTATCAAGTGGACCAAAACGACACTGAATGTGAAGATATCGGCGCCTACACCAGCTTTAATCACTTTTTTACACGCGCCTTAAAACCGAATGTTCGCCCCATAGCTGATAGCGTCGGAGCTATTACTTCGCCAGCAGACGGCACCATTAGTCAGTGCGGGAAAATAGCGCAGGGCAACTTATTGCAAGCAAAGGGCCACGTGTATAGCACCGCCGATCTGGTCGGCGATGAATCCCTTGCGGCACAATTCCACGATGGCGAATTCTTTACCATCTATCTTTCGCCAAAAGATTATCACCGGGTACATTCGCCCATAATGGGCACGTTAATTGAGTCGCGCTATATCCCAGGCAGGCTTTTTTCAGTCAACAGCGCCACCACCGCTCAACTACCAGGCTTATTTGCTCGCAATGAACGTCTGGTATGCGTATTTGAATCGCAACAGGGACCAGTTGTCGTAGTGATGGTGGGTGCTATGTTGGTGGCCGGTATTGAAACCATATGGCAGACGAAATATTTACCCAACATCCCGAGTGAAGACAAGCATATCGGTGCTCACATCAAATTTGCAAAGGGAGAAGAAATCGGCCGTTTCAAATTTGGCTCTACGGTGATTGTGTTACTGCCAAATCATACTCGCGTAAACCACAGCCTGGAACCAGGCACGACCGTAAAAATGGGTGAAAACGTAGCGGGATACTCGGCGGACAGATCCAGTAACGTGTAAACAACGTCTAATTAAGGCGATCTATCCATTATCAAGGCCAAGTTTTACTCTGACAGTAGACCAAAAGCCGTCTTTCTTTACAGCTTCTTCGACCATAAACAAGTTAGCGACATTGGTCAGATCTATATCGTAGCCGGTGGGCTCCAAATCGCGTGCAATTGCAATCCGGTCGATATCCTCCAGGTTTTTTCGGCCTTTTTCGGCAAGAGCCTTGCGAACTTGTTCCTCGTCTCGCAAGTCGACCAGAAAAACATTCTCGTTGAGACCTTCCTCGATGTGATCAGGGATCGCGATTTGTGGTGTTAATCGGGATTTCGGGTGTTGTTCAACAACTACGCCAATATCACCAGTGGTCAGCTCCACAAGTGTGCCTGTTGGGTACAGGCCTATAGACTGAATAAACTGGACGACCAGGTCTTCCTGGAATTCGTTTCCCCTCATATTGTATAGCAGGCTTACTGCACGGGAAGATGCCACCGGGGCGTCGGTCTCTCTCGGATTACTGATTAGATCATAGGCCGTCGCTATACCAGCAATCCTCGCTAAAAGAGGTATTTTGGTCCCCATTACCCCCTCGGGGAAACCTCCACCATTATGTAGCTCAGCATGGTGGCGCACAATGGAGATCACCCGGGGTTCAATTTTTCGGGTATTACGGAGCATTTCAACCCCGTAAGTGACGTATTTCCGATACTCTAGTTCTTCTGCTTCAGTCCTGTTCTGTTTGCGCAAAATGACATTTGGTACCTTTATCTTGCCAATATCCTTCAGCAAAGTACCTAGACACAATACTGAAATTTCCTTTTTTTCCATACCTATATAGCGAGCGAACTGCACCGCCCACAGGGCTGATCGCAAACTATGATCATGGGAATATTGATCTTTGTCGCGCAAACGTACCAACCAGGTAAATGCGTCCGGACAGCGCAAAACACTATCCACCATATCACTGACGTTTCTTTTCAGGCTTTCATAATCTGCTAGCTTACCGCGCGAAATTTGTCTGCTAATGAGAGACAAATTACCTCTTAGATTTTTAGCTATTTTGCTGGCCTGCGCTGCTTCTAAACGTAAAGATACAGTGGTTTCGTAGACTCCTTTGCGAACACTAATCGGCGGAGTAACCTGTACATCATGCGCTTCTTCTACAACTCCTCGCACCTTAAGCTTTATTTCACCACCAACCACCTTTTCCCGCTGCACTCGCGGCCCTCTGGGTGGCGATGAAACACTGCCTTCCAGAACACCTCGGCCCTTGGCCACATCGATAAAAACATGGTCACAGTAGGTTTTCAGTGAGGCGATATCTTCGCTTGATCTTATATGAAAACCTTGTAAGGGATAGGGCGTATTATTCCAGGGGCGATCCAGGCGGGACACATACATACCCAGTGTCAAATCCGCCACGCCGATCTCGATCTCTTGAATAGCCATAGTGTTTGTGTATACCAACCTGGTCCGTTGAACTGGTATTCGTTGCGCCACCTTTCTTTATACAGTAGCTACCGATCTCGAATAAAACCAGTCAAAGTTTATTTATGTGGGTAAGAGTAAACTCCACAAAGCCAATTGCAAGGCGATTTACCCAATCGGCCTGTTTAGGCGATAAACGCTGGTTTAATCAGGCTTGTTCAGTGATAGTTCACAGACATACTGTGAACCGCATCAACAAAAGCTGCTACCTGTTGAGGATCTATATCGGGGGTCACGCCATGTCCCAGGTTAAAAACATGGCCGGCTCCCTGTCCATAACTCTGCAATATTGTAGCAACTTCAGCCTCAATAGCCGTTGTCGAAGCACGCAGAACTGCAGGATCCATATTGCCCTGTAAGGCTACCCGATCACCCACCCTGGCTCGAGCCTCGCCGATATCCTGACACCAGTCCAGGCCTATGGCCTGGCACCCGGTAGCGGCGATCGCTTCGAGCCAGCCACCACCGCCTTTGGTAAAAAGAATCACCGGTACTGTTCTACCTTCTGCCTGAGTGTTCAATCCCGCCACTATCCGTGCCATATATTTGAGTGAAAATTCACGGTAGGCTTTACCACTCAGTACACCGCCCCAGGTATCAAAAATCTGTACCGCCTGGGCACCAGCCATTATTTGTGCGTTGAGATAATCAGTGACAGAAACCGCCAACTTTTCAAGCAACACAGATAATAAGGCCGGATTGCTATAGGCCATTGTTTTAATCCTTGCGAAGTCCTTACTACTGCCCCCTTCAATCATATAAGTAGCCAGCGTCCAGGGGCTTCCTGAAAAACCAATTAATGGAACTCGCCCGTTAAGTTCACTGCGAATTAAACGAATGGCATCCAGCACGTAGGGCAGATCTGAGGTGGTATTAACAGGGGTCAGTTCTTCAATATCTTTGGCGGAACGCACCGGCTTGCGGAACCGAGGACCCTCGCCTTCTTCGAAATACAGGCCCAGCCCCATGGCATCGGGAATAGTGAGAATATCCGAAAAAAGTATTGCGGCATCAAGATCAAAGCGATCAAGCGGCTGTATCGTTACTTCACAAGCCGCCTGCGGATTTTGACACAGCGCCATAAAATCACCAGCTCGCTTACGTTTAGCGCGATATTCAGGCAAATACCGGCCAGCCTGACGCATCACCCAGACGGGGGTTACATCTACCGGTTCACGCAGTAGCGCCCGTAACAGGCGATCATTTTTCAAGTCTGACATATTTATCTAGTTTCTCTATCGTGATCAAACATCAAGGTAATCAAGGATTCCTTCTCCAGCCTTTCGGCCCTCCCATATGGCAGTAACAACCAGATCAGAGCCGCGCACCATGTCACCACCGGCAAAAATTTTGGGGTTATTAGTCTGGAACGGGTAACGTTGCTGTTCCCCTGCAATCACGCCACCCCAGTCGTTCAGTTCGATATCATGATCCGCAAACCACGATGCGGGACTCGGCTGAAAACCAAACGCCATCAACACCACATCGGCAGGGATAATCTGCCCACTGCCGGCAATCGGTACTGGCCGTTGCCGACCGTTCTCATCGGGCTCGCCAAGGCTAGTTTCGACCATCTTAACCCCGGTCACGCTATCATCACCGACAATTTCAACCGGCTGGCGATTAAACAGAAACTCAACGCCTTCCTCGCGAGCATTAGTAACCTCACGACGTGATCCCGGCATATTTACCTCATCCCGCCGGTAGACGCAGGTGACCTTAGTTGCACCCTGCCGAATAGCGGTACGATTGCAATCCATAGCCGTATCGCCGCCGCCCAGTACCACAACAGTCTGGTCTTTGACTGACACGTAGCGGTGATCCACCTGTGGCCAGCCCTGGTTGTGATTGACGTTGGCCACCAGGTAGGGCAATGCATCTTTGACCCCGGCAAGGTCTTCCCCTGGAAAACCCCCACGCATGGCCGTATAGGCTCCCATACCCAGAAATACAGCGTCATATTCTTCAATGAGACTGTCAAAAGGCATATCTTTACCGATATCGACATTCAGCTGAAATTCGACACCCATTTCCACGAACATTTCGCGGCGCTTTACTAACACTGATTTTTCCAGTTTGAATTCGGGAATACCGAACGTCAGCAAACCCCCGATTTCAGGATAGCGGTCAAACACGACTGGTTGAACACCGTTACGAATCAAAATATCGGCGCAGCCAAGGCCTGCCGGCCCGGCACCAACAATCGCAACTTTTTTATTTGTCTCTGGCACAAACGACAGGTCTGGGCGCCAGCCCATGGCCAGCGCCGTGTCGGTAATATATTTTTCAACATTACCAATGGTGACTGCACCAAAATCATCATTGAGCGTACAGGCTCCTTCACATAGCTTGTCCTGGGGACAAACTCGACCACAGATTTCTGGAAGGGTGTTCGTTTGATGACACAATTCCGCCGCTTCGAATATATTGCCTTCTGCTACCAGGTTCAGCCAGGTGGGAATGTAATTATGAACCGGGCATTTCCACTCACAATAGGGATTACCGCAGTCCAGGCAGCGATGAGACTGCGCCGCAGCACTTCCCTGACGGAACGGCTCATAAATTTCCGCAAACCCTGTCTGCCGATCGACAATGGGCTTTTTAGCAGGATCCTGACGTTTAAGTTCAAGAAACTGAAAATGATTATTCAGGCGTTTTTCCATAGTAAAAACCTGTTAAAACGACCAGAGAGCTATTCTGGTCGCGCGCGCGTGTTTTCGAAAAGGCTGGTCAATGATGCTGATTTGGGCTTAACCAACCAGAAGTTGGCTACATAGTCATCAAAATTTTCAATTAATTCCCTGCCCCAGTCACTGTGCGTTTCGGCAACAAATTCACCAATCATGCGCTTGAGAAATTGGCGTTGATTTTCCAGAGACTCTGAACCAATACGCTGAACTTCTACCAGTTCCGTATTGACACGATCATAGAAGTGGCGCTCTAGATCTAGTACGTAAGCAAAGCCACCGGTCATACCGGCGCCAAAATTGTATCCAGTGCCGCCGAGCACAGCCACCACGCCACCGGTCATATATTCACAGCAGTGATCACCTGCGCCCTCTATGACTGCATAGGCACCGGAATTGCGCACCGCGAACCGTTCACCAGCGCGACCGGACGCAAACAGTTTGCCGCCCGTTGCCCCATAGAGGCAGGTATTACCCATAATCGGTGTTGCGTTACTGGCAAAGCGACTGCCGTCAGGCGGCGACAATACTATCTTACCCCCCGCCATACCTTTACCAACATAGTCATTGGCATCGCCAGACAGGTAAATTTCCAGACCACCGGCATTCCAGGCACCCAGCGATTGCCCAGCAATACCCGTTAAGGAAATTCTGATCGGCGCGTCAGCCATACCCTGATTGCCATGACATCGGGCGATCTCGCCACTTAAGCGCGCGCCGATAGTACGGTCGCAATTGGAGACACGGTATTCAAAGTGGCCACCCGCACTCGCCTTTATAGCGGGCAGCATGTCGGCGACCATATTTTCTGCCAACTCACCTTTGTCAAAAGGTGTATTACTTGCTACCAGACAATACTGAGGTTTGGACTGCAATAAATCATCGGTGTGCAGTATGGGCGACAGGTCCAGCTTTTCCTGCTGGGCGGTGTTGCCGGGTAAAATTCCCAGCAGGTCAACGCGCCCAATTAGCTCCGCCAAACTTTCTATACCTAAAACCGCTAGCCATTCACGTACTTCCTGAGCGACAAAAAGGAAGAAGTTTCGGGCGTTCTCTACCGTGCCTTTATAGTAACCATCGCGAAGCGTTTGGTCCTGGGTAGCCACACCTGTGGCACAGTTATTTAGATGGCAAATTCGCAGGTACTTGCAACCCAATGCCACCATTGGCGCTGTACCAAAGCCAAAACTTTCGGCGCCCAGTATGGCTGCCTTAATCACGTCCAAACCAGTCTTCAGACCACCATCTGCCTGCAAGCGTACTTTGTCACGCAAATCATTGGCACGCAAAGTCTGGTGCGTTTCTGCCAGCCCCAACTCCCATGGTGATCCAGCATAACGTATTGAAGTTAACGGGCTGGCGGCGGTACCACCATCGTATCCGGAGATAGTAATCAAATCAGCGTAGGCTTTAGCGACGCCAGCAGCAATCGTGCCGACACCTGGCCTCGACACAAGTTTCACCGAAACTAATGCCTGCGGATTCACCTGCTTCAAATCAAAAATCAGTTGCGCGAGGTCTTCAATCGAATAAATATCGTGGTGAGGAGGCGGAGAAATCAAGGTAACGCCAGGCACCGAGTACCGCAATGTTGCAATCAGATCATTCACCTTGCCGCCGGGTAACTGACCGCCTTCCCCAGGTTTGGCGCCCTGGGCAACCTTAATCTGGATAACTTCTGCATTGACCAGATAATGGGGGGTAACACCAAACCGTCCAGATGCGACCTGTTTGATTTTTGAGGTTTTGATAGTGCCGTAGCGCTTCGGGTCTTCGCCTCCCTCCCCTGAATTGGAGCGCCCTCCCAAACTGTTTAGCGCTTCCGCCAGCGATTCGTGGGCTTCTGGCGATAAAGCGCCCAATGACATACCTGCCGAGTCAAAGCGCGCAACGATCTTTTCAACTGACTCCACCTGATCCAGAGCTATGGATTCATTATCGGTTTTTAACTTCATAAGATCACGGAGGGCGGCTACTGGACGCCCATTTACCAGGTCAGCATAGGCCCGCCAATGTTCATACTCGCCACTGCGAACCACCTTATGGAGAGCCTGCACGACGTCGGGATTAAAAGCGTGGTACTCCTCACCGTGAATATATTTGAATAAACCACCAGGTAAGATGGGCTTTCTGTCCTGCCAGGCAAAATCGGCAGCTAGCTGCTGATCTCGCTGGAAATCAGCAAAGTCCGCCCCCTGAATACGGCTGACTAACCCAGGAAAGCACAAGTCGATTATTTCATCGGCCAGACCAAGCCCTTCATACAGCATCGCTCCCCGATAGGATGCGATAGTGGAAATACCCATTTTTGAGAGTATTTTCAGCAAGCCTTTATTGATGCCCCTGCGATAATTCCTGAAGGCACTACCAACATCGACGGCGAGATCTCCGTTTTCGGTCATCTCATGGAGCATGTGATAGCTAAGGTAAGGGTAAACAGCCGTTGCGCCGCAACCAATCAAAGTCGCTATTTGATGAGAATCACGGGCCGCGCCGGTGCTAACAATTAGATTAGCATCGCAACGCAGTCCCCTGGCGATCAAGTGGTTATGAACAGCACCGACGGCAAATACAGCCTGAACAGGAACTTCACCAATATCTATTTTATAGTCAGAGAGAATACAAATAACGACTCCCTCACGCACAGCCGCCTCTACATCAGCACATAGTTGAATAATTACCGTACGCAAATCGTTTTCTGTCGGCGTGTATTTCAACGCGAATTTGCGCACCTCAAATCCAGAGTGATTATGATTTTTCAGTGCAAAGTACTTACGGGGTGACAATACAGGACTATTAAGATTAATACGTTTGGCGTGATCCTGGGTGTCTGCAAAGATATTGCGTTCTTTGCCCAACTCCGTACTCAAGGACATGGCAATGCCTTCACGCAAGGGGTCAATGGGCGGGTTGGTGACCTGAGCAAACTGCTGTCGAAAGTAATCGAATACACTGCGGCGTTGCTCCGACAACACTGCCAATGGCGAATCATCACCCATCGATGCGACAGCTTCCTGGGCACCTTCAGCCAATGGCACAAATACCTGATTGCGCTCCTCCAGTGATACACCGTACATTTTCATATAGCGGCGGATACGTTCCTGGGGCAAAGCACCCTCGGCTTCTATGCCTTCCTCCTCCATGGTGGACTCAATAGCCTTAGCACCCTCACGCAACCAACGGCGATAAGGCTGAACGGCAGCAAGTTTCTTATCTATTTGTTCGCGAGTTTCCATCTCACCGGTGAGGATATCAATGGACAATATATCGCCGGGACCAAGGCGGCCCTTGGCCACCACGGACTCCGGGGTATAAGAATAAACACCGACTTCTGAAGCCACTGTAATTACGTCATCGTCGGTAAGTACCCAGCGGGAAGGACGCAGCCCATTCCTGTCCAGTGCACAAACAGCGTAACGTCCATCAGTGATCACCAGGCCTGCCGGGCCATCCCAGGGTTCCATGTGCATCGCCTGGTATTCAAAAAAAGCGCGCTCGTGGGGATTAATATCCTCTACATTATTCCATGCCGGTGGGATCAACATGCGCACCGCCCGGTGCAGCGGAACACCCCCCGTAACAAGCACCTCCAGCATATTATCAAGACTCGATGAATCGGATCCCTCACGATTTACGAGCGGCGCTACTGCGGCCAAATCAGGTAATAACGGCGAAACAAAATTGCTCGTTCTCGCAACCGACCAGTTTCGATTACCAAGGATTGTGTTAATTTCCCCATTATGAGCCAGCATCCGAAATGGCTGTGCCAATGGCCATTCAGGGAGGGTATTGGTACTGAAACGTTGATGGAATACACAAATAGCTATTTCGAGCCTGGGGTCAGAAAGATCCAGGTAAAAATGCGGCAAGTCCACCGGCATCATCAGACCTTTATAACAAACAACACGGGCTGACAGGCTGGCTATATAAAAGCCCTTATCCCCGCTCAGGCGCTTTTCAATATGCCGTCGGGCCACAAAAAGTCGGGCATCAAATCGTACTGGATCCCAGTCTTCAGGCGCTGTAACAAACAAATGTTCGATTACCGGCTCGGAACGCAGGGCAATTTCGCCTAGACAACTATTGTCAGTCGGCACAACCCGCCAACCCACTATGCCCAGGCCCTGACGAATCAATTCTTCTTCTACCGCCTGCTTGGCCTTGTTACGTAGTCCCTCATCGGGGCTAAGCATCAATACGCCAACGGCATACAGCTCAGGTAGTGTTTTTGCCAATTGTTCTTTAACAATATTTCTAAAAAAAGCATCCGGCTTTTGTATAAGCAGACCACAGCCGTCGCCGGTTTTGCCATCAGCGGCAATGCCGCCACGGTGCGTCATACACGTCAGTGCCTCAATCGCCCGTTGCAATAAGGCATGGCTGGTTTCGCCCTGTAAATGCGCAATCAGTCCAAATCCGCAATTATCGCGAAACTCATCGAGCCGGTACAAACCTTTAGGCATAAATTAACCTTAACAAACAGGGGGTTATAAAAGAAATACTGTGAACAATTCAACTGGGTTTCACAAAAGGACGCACATTCTACACAGCGGGAGGGGGCTGGACAAATGGCAGGAACACTTATGCTAGCGAGAAGTTACTATTTCTTCCAATATAGACGGGTCGTAATCAAAGCTAACTGTAGCATGACCGATTGCTTCTAATAGCACCAGGCCAATCGTCCCGCGTCGAGCTTTCTTGTCCACCGCCATAAGATCAAGAAATTTTTGTGCGGAAATATTTTCTGGCGGTGCAATCGGCAGACCTATTTGCGCCAGAATGCGCCTCACCCGACTAACATCAGACTCCGATAGCCATCCTATCACCGACGATAATTCGGCAGCCATCACCATACCGGCCGCTATAGCTTCGCCATGTAGCCACGAAGAATATGACTGAAACGTTTCTACAGCGTGGCCAAATGTATGACCCAGATTAAGAATCGCCCGAATTCCGGACTCTCGTTCATCTGCGCTGACCACCTCCGCTTTTAAGCGACAGGAAGATTCAATAGCATAAAGCAGCGCCTCTTCATCCCGAGCCAGCAAGCTCTTAACGTTCTGCTCTAGCCAGTCAAAAAATGCACTATCGATAATCAATCCATATTTAACCACTTCTGCCAGTCCGGCCTTAAACTCTCTTTCCGGTAGCGTCTTTAAGGTATCTATATCAATTAGTACGGCGCGCGGTTGATGAAAGGCGCCGATCATATTCTTGCCCAGGCGGTGGTTTACGGCAGTTTTACCACCGACAGAAGAGTCCACCTGTGCCAGTAAAGTGGTGGGCACCTGAATAAAATCGACACCGCGCTGGTAACAGGCCGCAGCAAAACCGGTCATATCACCAATCACACCTCCACCCAGGGCAATTAAGGTAGTGCCACGGTTGTGACGATTTTCCAGCAACGCATCAAAGATAAGGTCCAGGGTATTAAGATGTTTATATTGCTCACCATCGGGGAGAATAAGTCGATCAACTTTTCGATCACCCAGTGTCGCTACCATCAGGTCGAGATATAAAGGCGCTACCGTTTCGTTGGTAACAATCAGCACACCTTCATCACCGAGATAGGCACTCAGGATATCTTTTTGTGCCAATAATCCGCTACCAATGAAGATTGGATAACTGCGCTCACCAAGAGCAACATTTAAACGATGCATATTTAACAAGGATGTTTGATTTGACTACAGGAAGGGTATTGGCGCTAGTATATCACTTGCTGTGTAATTGAATCAGCTGATTTAATTTTTCCGCCGTGGCTGCTGGGCTATTGCTTACACTGTCATAGACAATATCCGCAACCTCCCTGTACAAAGGCTCTCTCTCGAACATTAGTTTGTTTATGACCGCCAGCCTGTCGTCCACCTGCAACAAAGGCCTTTTCGTATCGTGCAATGTTCTCTCATGAAGGGTATCTACTGGCACCGCAAGATAAACAACCAGTCCACTGGCGCCCATAAGCTTTCTATTTTGCGGACTCAGTACGACACCGCCGCCGGTGGCGATAACAACGTTATTTTTCAGCGCCAGTCCGGCGAGCAGCGTAGATTCTCGTTTGCGAAACCCATCTTCACCTTCCACATCGAAAATCCAGGGAATGTCAGCACCACTACGGGCCTCAATTTCAGCATCCAGGTCGAAAAATTCTTTACCAAGAAGCCTGGCAAGCTGTCTACCAACCGTAGTTTTGCCGGCCCCCATCGGGCCAACCAGGAAGACTGGTTGGCATTCGTTCATTGATCCAGAAGTGGATCACTAACAATTCGCGGCGTGACAAATATTAGAATTTCTTTCTTCGAGGTATCAGTAAGCGTGTTTCTAAACAACCTGCCGAGATAGGGAATATCACCGAGCAAGGGCACTTTTTCGATGACTTTTTGCTCTTCCATCTGGAAAATTCCGCCAAGAACTAATGTTTGACCATCGCCGACCAGGGCTTGCGTTCTGACCTCAGTGGTATCAATGGTTGGCTCCGCGCCGCCTTGAGCGGTGGGCACTATCTGTCCAATTCGATCCTGATTAATAACCAAATCCATAATAATACGGTTATCAGGGGTTATTTGTGGGGTGACCTTCAACTGCAGTACCGCATCCCTAAACTCAATTTGAGTTTCACCACTGGAAGTACCTGTTTGATACGGAATTTCAACACCGGATTTAATAATGGCCTCTTGTTTGTCACCGGTCATTACTTTGGGCTGGGAAATGATTTCGCCAAAGCCATCGGATTCCATGGCGCTGATTTCCCAATCTATCATAGTATTGTCTTTCAGCAAGCCCAGGCTCAAACTACCAAAGCGGGTCGATGCCCCCAGGTCAGTTGCCAGAGTATCGATAAGATTCAAGTTAGAATTACCCTCACCCTGGTCGCCCTGGCCGCCAAACGCATCCCAAACACCCTCCCCCCTTTGCCCTGTCCTGTTACCGACAAAGGAAGCCTGAGTATCGCCACCACCAACATTACGAACCCCTGCAATACCCCAGCGCATACCGATTTCTTTACGGAAGTCTGTTGTCGCCACGACGATCCTTGCGTCAATCTCAACCTGTCGGATGGGGATGTCTATTTCTTTGATCAAGCGCCGAAAATCATCTATTTTTTGCTGTACATCGGTCAGAATAATTGTATTTGTACGCTCATCGACAATTGCCGAGCCGCGCGTTGATAAAAGACTGGAGGTTGCAGTTTCACCACCACCGCTCTGGTTAACATCAAATAAATCATACAATTCTCGCGCATCCGCATAGCGAATCCTGACATAATCAGTGACCAGTGGCGCAAGCTCGACTAACTGCTTATTCGCCTCAACCTGCAAACGCTCCTGTTCGGCAATTTCCACCGCAGGTGCCACCATCAATACGTTACCCTGCTGTCGTTTGTCCAGCCCCTTGGCCTTCAAAATAATATCCAGTGCCTGATCCCAGGGAACATTCTCAAGCCGCAGGGTGATACTGCCCCTGACCGTGTCACTGGCCACCAGATTAAGTTCGGTAAAATCAGCAATCAGCTGTAGCACCGACCTCACTTCAATATCCTGAAAATTTAAGGAAAGTTTTTCGCCTGTGAACTCAAACTTCGACTGTTGATCCGCTAACTCTTCTTTCGTCAGCGGCTTGACACTCACCACGTACAGATTGTCCGCCTGGTAGCCGAGGTAGTCATACTCGCCAAGCGATTCAATGGTGACCTTTGTCATAGTGCCATCGCTGCGAGTATCTACGGATTTAATCGGAGTAGCAAAATCGATCACATCGAGTTTTCGATCAAATGCTTCAGGTAATGCGGTATGGTAGAAAGAAACGACAACGGCGGAGCCCTCACGGGAAATATCAATAGGTGTATTTGCGTTGGCTAAAGCTATGGATACTGTACCTTCGCCTTTTTCACCACGTGAAAAGTCTACATCCTCAATAGAATTTCTATTTTGTGCGATTTCTACTGTACCCGTTGTACCGTTAACAGCGGGGACAGATTTTGCTACCCCCTGGGAATTTGCTTTTCCAACCGAACCAACACTGGTCGATGCGCTACTGTTACCTACCAACAGGGTTAAACTATTAGCCCCCATGGTCACCTCATAGGGAACCGAGGTTTTCAGGTTTACGATCATGCGGGTTCGCCCTTCCGCACTTAATACCACTGTGCTTTGCGCATTATCAAAAGCCAAAGGATATTTCTTTTCAGCCAATGCACTGTCAGTTCCTTCAAAATCGAGCACGATGCGAGCCGGCGAATCAACCGCGTAGCCTTTAGGCTCCACTGCCTGACCTCCAAATTCAAGCTTGATTTCGAATTGATCACCCGGCAGAGCAGCAAAACTAATATCTTCAATAGTTGCAGCCTGAATCCATGCAGCCTGCATCAACACTCCAATACCGACAACAGTTTTAATACTAGATGCCATTGACCTGGCCACCCGACGCGTCACTTTCATGCCTGCTTCCCCAACATTTAACATCAACCATTCTCCTTCAGCGCTAAGGCTCGTGGCCTTTCAACCCACCCGCTTTTTCCATCCGGTACGATTTCAATCACATCAACTTTAGAATCACTAATACCAACGATTTTGCCGTGATTTTTGCCTATGTAGTGCCCCAGCGTAACTCGATGCACTCCTCCGTCCCCATCGTTGATTAAAGACCACAAAGTACCATCTTTTTTAATGCTTCCAACCAGCTGAAAAGATGAAAAATTAAAACTTTCCAGATACTCTTTTTTCCTGTTTCCATCTGGTTTAACGGTAGACTTTCTGCCAACAGTCCCTTCAGCGGTGATAGTTAAAGGTACTTCAAAAGGACTGCGGTGAGACACGACACTATATTTAAAAGTTTCGTAAGGGTGGAACGTCGGCAACGGATCAATTTCGCCCTCCGGCTGAGACTTCGCCTCTTCCACAAATATTTGCAAATCTTCATGTTCTACGCCCTTGCTACAGCCAAGGCATGAAAGACAAAGACCAATGAGCAATAGGTATTTATTACTGAAGACCTTGTCCATGCTAATCATCCTGCCCTTTGTAACGATAGGTTTTTGCTTTTACTTCGAAAACCTGACGGTTTTGATTTCTACTTAGCTTAATCGAGAAATCATGTAACGTAACGATACGTGGCAAACCTGCGATACCACTCACAAACGTACCAACATCATGATATCCGCCTTCCGCTACAATCCTGATTGGTAACTCGACGTAAAATTCCTTACTCTTTTCCGGCTGTAAAGAAATAGTCTTGATTTCCAGACTACTGCCGTAACCTATCTCAGTGATATCTTCCAACAGACCCGGTACTTCAGTGTCTCCAGGCAGTTGCGCTAACAAGGCGCCAAATGTTTTTTTGAGCTCAACCATCTGTTGTCGATAAGCGTCTATATTGGCCGCTTCAAATGCCCTCTTCTTATAGGTAGTGCGCAAGACCTCTTCTTTTGCTGACACCGAACTCAACGTTCCATAGAGATCTTTGACATGAAAAAAATACCCCGCAACAAGCACAACCACTAACAATACAAAACATAGCAACCCTCTATACTGAAGGGGCCACATGCCAATATTCTGGTAACTAAACTCAGAGATATCGAGGCTTTTGGCTTTAAATTTGTTTGCTTCCGCCATGGCTAAACCTCCTTATCCTTTTCATCTCTGCCAACCACTTTTACATGCAGCTCAAAGCGACTGCCTTGCTCTCCTAACTTCGTATCGGCTACCACATTGGTGAGGTTTGGATCTTTAAACATTTTCGACGCATCCAGCTCCCTCATCAAAACAGAAATCCGGCTATTCGATTCAGCGTAACCAAGCAACGATATATTGTTAGCAACTCTTTTCATTTCGACAAAATAAACACCATCGGGTATAGCTCGAACAAACTCATCAAAAACCTTGACCACCTCTGGCCGGTTACCCTGCAGCGCGAGAATCACCTCCATTCTCTCAATCATTTGCTGTCTACGTAATTTCAGCTCTTTAATTTCTTTAACTTTTTCATCAAGAACCGTTATCTCACGTTGCAAAAAACTGTTGCGGCTGTTTTGCCAGTCGATTCGACCATTGACCCACTGATCCCAGGCAAAAACAGCTAGCAACCCAAAGACGAGCACGCCCGCTAAAATTATCAGGAATTCCTTTTGTTTTTCCTGTCGATGATCTTCTCGCCAGGGAAGTAGATTAATATTCGCCATAATTATTCAAAACTCCTTAATGCCAGGCCAGTAGCTATCAACATCGCTGGAGCATCCACTGCAAGTGCGACAGCATTGACGTTGCTGCTAACAACCATATCGGCAAACGGATTGGCAACAATCGTATGCAAACCCAGCTTTTCTTCTACCTCGCCGACCAGGCCATCCATTGCAGCAACCCCCCCTGCTAACACCAGTTGATCAACATAATTGTATTGACTGGATGAAAAGAAAAACTGCAATGATCGCGATATCTGTTGTATTAAAGCCTCTTTAAACGGCTCAACTATTTCAGATTCATAGTCCTCAGGTAAGCCACCCTGCTTCTTAGCCTGCCCAGCCTCCTCAAGTGACAAACCGTAGCGACGCTGAATTTCTTCGGTAACTTGCTTACCGCCAAATAACTGCTCTCTTGTATACAGAGTCTTACCCTCTACAAGAACACTGAGGGTCATCATGGTGGCGCCGATATCAGCAATGGCGACGACCTGCTCGCCCAGATCTTCAAGTTGCTCCGCGATTAACTTGAAAGCGCGTTCGACTGCAAAAACTTCCACATCTACAATCTTTGGCCTGAGTCCGGCCAGCTCCAAAGCTTCTGAGCGCGCCTCGACCGTCTCCCGGCGACATGCTGCCAATAACACCTCGACCTGATCCGGATTGTTTTCGGATGGACCAATCAGTTCGAAATCCAGCGCCACTTCATCAAGCGGATAAGGAATGTACTGATCGGCTTCGACAGCGAGCTGGAATTCCATACCCTCTTCACTGAGGTCGGCTGGCATTTCAATAACTTTGGTAATAACGGCTGAGCCTGCAACGGCAACGGCGGCGTCTTTAGTCTTCACCTTGGCCTGACTCGCTACTTTCTTAATGGCCTCTGCTAATGCGTTAACGTCGTTTATATTTTTTTCAACGACCGTATTTTGCGGTAACGGCTTAACGAAATAGCTTTCAATCTTGTAGCGACTGCCAGTTTTGCTTAATTCAAGTAGTTTGACAGTAGAAGATGTAATATCGATACCAACTACAGATTTTGCCTGCTTGTCTAGAAACGCAAAGATTCCCATTTTTATTTTCTATTTCCTATAGTTATGCGCAACACGTTACAACCTACTGTAACTTATTGTCACTACTTTGCAAGTATTTATTGATGCTCGCACCTCGGTATAATGCACCACTTCACATTCTGGCTTGCGACAACGATAGTAATTTATGCATTTCACCTTTAAACGGTTCATCCGCTTTTTCCTGTTGCTCACAATCCCATCAATTGGCCTGGGCCTGTTAGTTGCCGCTAGCCTTTATCTGTACCTTAGCCCGAAACTACCTTCTGTTGAAACACTAAAAACCGTTAAATTTCAGACTCCTTTGAGAGTTTATTCACAAGATTTGAAACTAATTGGCGAATTCGGGGAAAAACGCCGGACACCAGTGAAATTCGAAGACATCCCCCCCTTACTGGTAGAGGCAGTGCTGGCTGCGGAAGATGACGCGTTCTATCGCCATATCGGCGTGGACTTCAGAGGACTACTACGCGCCGCAATGGAACTGGCCCGCACTGGCCACATACAAACCGGCGGCAGCACTATAACCATGCAGCTGGCAAGAAATTTTTTCCTCACCAGAGAACGAAGTTTTATTCGCAAATTCAACGAGATTTTACTGGCGCTGCGCATTGAAGACGAAATAGATAAGGATGAAATATTCACTCTTTATGCCAACAAAATTTACCTTGGCAATCGAGCCTATGGAGTCGAAGCAGCAGCACTGACGTACTATGGGGAATCAATCAGCGCAATTAACCTTGCGCAACTAGCCATGATAGCAGGGCTCCCCAAAGCACCATCGGCTTTCAACCCCATTATCAACCCCGACCGGGCTCTTAGCCGGCGTAACTGGATTTTGGGCAGGATGCTTAAACTCGGGTATATCAACCCTGCACAGCACGAAAGCGCTCAAAATAGTCCTATCACAGCAAGTTATCACAATCCAAAAGTTGACTACAACGCACCATACGCTGCTGAAGAAGCTCGCCTGAAAACGTTGGCCTATCTGGGACCAACGGCTTACACCAACGGGTATGCGGTTATCACAACTATCGATAGTAATTTGCAGCAATACGCTGACCAGGCTCTCATCAAGGGGCTGACTAATTACGACTGGCGTCATGGTTACCGCGGTTCGGAAGCGCATATAGATGACCCTCAACGGTGGCACGATACCCTTGCAAAAACTCCAGTGGTTGGCGGCCTGCAGCCAGCTATCATTACAGCGGTGACAACTGACAGCCTGTCTATTATCACCAGGTCACAGGAAAACCTGTTACTGATAAGTAGTGAACACAAACGCTTATCGAGTTTAAGGCTATTTATCTCTGAGAATCGTCGCAGTGCTGTCGTCAAAAACCTGACGGAAGTTTTTGCGCCCGGCGACTTAATTCGTATCGGCATAAACGAAGACGGTCCCTACCTCAGCCAGCTGCCTCTGGCTCAGTCAGCGTTGGTGTCCCTTGACCCTTATTCGGGTGCGATCAAAGCCATCATTGGTGGCTTTGATTTTTACCAAAGCCATTTCAATCGTGCCAATCGGGCACAACGACAGCCGGGATCAAACTTCAAACCGTTCATATATACAGCGGCCCTTGAGTACGGCATGACCGCAGCCACGGTAATTAATGATGCTCCTATTGTCTTCGATGGCAGCACCACAGAAAGGGCCTGGCGCCCAGAAAATAGCAGTGGTCAGTTTTATGGGCCAACCCGCCTGAGAAAAGCGCTCTACCGCTCAAGAAATGTAGTATCTATCAGAGTCCTGCGCCGCGTTGGCATAGACAAAGCTCTTAAAACAATCCAGAAATTTGGTTTTGATAAAAAGCAGTTACCGCACAATCTTTCGCTTGCGTTAGGCAGCCACGCATTAACCCCCTTGGAGATAGCTACTGGCTATGCAACGTTCGCCAATGGTGGCTATAAGATAGAACCCCACCTCATAGAACGGATCGAAAGCATAGACGGAGAGCTCGTATACCAGGCAAATAGTCCTGTCGTCTGCAGGGACTGTGAACTAACTGATCTAGCCGATAATGAACCTGCGATCGCTTCCAGAACCACTTATGACGTTCTTGAAGAAACAGACCCAACGCTCCACACCGCACCGCTCTACGCGAGCACCGATACCCTCACGGACACATTAAAGCCGGAAATAACAAAGGGGCTTGAAGAAAAAAACACTGTAGATCCTCGGCCGATGGCCGAACGGATAGTTGAACCACGCGTTGCTTATCTCATCGATTCAATGCTCAAAGACGTAATCCGCCGCGGCACCGCCACCAAAGCCAGAGCCCTGAACAGAACAGATATCGCTGGTAAAACGGGTACGACTAATGGACCGCTTGATGCCTGGTTTTCAGGATATAATTCCGACCTGGTAACCACCGTCTGGCTTGGCTTCGACGACAACAAATTATTAGGCAAAAATGAATTTGGTGGGTCTGCCGCCCTGCCTGTCTGGATGGACTACATGGCAGCAGCACTGGCAGGTAAAAAAGAAAAGTTGCGCCGCCAGCCCAAAGGTCTGGTCTCGGTTAAAATTGACCCCAATAGCGGGTTAAGAGCTTCCGCCAATACAAGAAATGCGATATTTGAACTGTTTCGCCAGGAGAATATCCCTGCCGCTTCCGCCGCGTATGTGACTCAGCCTGCCCACAATAACGGCCAACCACTTAACAGTCAGCCACTTTTACCTGAGGATATTTTTTAGGCTTACCAACCCCAACTCCAACTAAAGCACCCTCGCAATATTGGTCGCTCGCTGCTTTGCCTTAACTCAACAACTCTTGCCACCGAAAATTCTGATCACCAAGCACATAGAAATAGGGGTTAAGCAGGTCATCTTTGGTGTTATAGCGCATTGGCTGCAAATTAATATCCAGTACCACACCGCCAGCTGCCTCCACCACAGCCTGCGCCGCAGCTGTGTCCCACTCCATCGTGGGAGCGAGCCTTGGGTAGATATCCGCCTCCCCCTCACCCACCAGGCAAAGCTTCAGAGAACTACCCATATTGCAGGTCTCCACCTCCCCGAGGGTTTCTCCAAGCTTGTCCAATAGCTCATCGACAGCACCCGCACCATGCCTTCTACTTGCCACCACGGCTACAGGCCTGCCAGGTTGACCGCGTCCTTGCATAGAACGCACTGTAATTGGATTCCTGTGTCCGTTTTTGTCCTGTCTAATGGCTCCATCACCACGAAGACCCGCATAGGTGATGCCGGTAACGGGCACATGCACAACCCCCATTACTGGTATATGATTTTCAACAAGGGCAATATTGACAGTAAATTCACCATTGCGATTAATAAATTCCTTGGTGCCGTCCAGTGGATCGATAATCCAGTATCTCTGCCATTGACTACGCAGGTCAAAGGAGGGGATAGCTGCCTCTTCAGACAACAACGGCACACCATCTATCATGGTCTCAAGGCCAGCCTCAAGCACCTTGTGGGCGGCCAGATCTGCAGCCGTGACTGGAGAGTTATCGTCTTTCGTTACGATATCAAACTCCTCCCCCTCATAAACTTCCAGTATCGCCTCACCTGCACGCATGGCCAACTCCATGACCTTATCCAGTATATTTGAATCCACACTAACTCCACTTATGTATGTAAAAATCTAAGAAAAGGAAGATGCAAAGCACCCATTCACTCAGCCTTCGCTCTGAGAATTAACGTAATCCCTCACCATATAAAGCGCGGCAACCGAAACACCGTCACACACGTCATCCCGTCTTAACAGCTCTGTCAGTTGACCAAGCGGCCATGTCATTGTCGCCAGAGGTTCCGGCTCATCACCGGGCAACGAAGCCTCGTAAAGGTCTTCGGCGAAAACAACATCAATAGAACGCTCCATATAGGACGGGCTGAGATGGATACTCTTAAGAAAATGCAGCGAATGAGCACCCACTCCCGCCTCCTCCATTAGTTCACGATTAGCTGCAGCAAGCCGAGTTTCGCCAGGATCGATGGCGCCTTTCGGCACACCCCACTGATAGTCATTGACTCCCGCACCATATTCCTGAACTAGAATAACTGAGCCATCGCTGGTCACAGGAACAATGGCTACCGCACCAAAACCGGACGAAGCCAGCCGCTCATAAGTACGCTCTACCCCATTAGCAAAGCGCAGTTCCAGTTGCTCGACCTGAAACAGGCGAGTCCGGGCAACACGGTGTCGCTTCAAAATTGTTGGTTTAGTCGGCATACTCACTCCATCGAACAACTACGCGACAAACATTATCCGCCATGATCGACTGGAAAACCATTGACACCGTATTATTGGACATGGACGGCACCCTCCTCGACCTGCACTTTGACAACTATTTCTGGCAGCATCACCTGCCTGCCCGCTATGCCGAACATCATCAAATCGATCCTGACGAAGCTATTCAGGAGCTATACCGACGCTTCAACGAAAAACAAAACAGCATCCACTGGTATTGCACCGATTACTGGTCTGAGCAACTGGCGCTGGATATCCCCGCCCTGAAAAGAGAAGTCCAGCATCTCATTGCCGAACGTTCTCACGTCACTGAATTCCTCAACCACCTCGGCAAGTGTGCCACTGAGCGCGTACTTATCACCAATGCCCACCGCCATAGCCTCAACCTCAAACTCGAAGTAACCGGCATCGGTGCGCACCTCGATACCCTCATTTCGTCTCACGATTATGGTGTACCCAAAGAACACCAGGAATTCTGGCACCATTTACACCAGCAAATTGCTTTTAATCCGGCACGCACATTATTCATTGATGATACAGAGGCGATGCTTGTGGCGGCGCAGAACTATGGCATCAAACACCTGCTGTGCGTCAGTCAGCCCGACAGCACTAAAGCACCGAGGACAGATCTAACATTTACCGCCCTCAGCGAGTTCAGGGACTTGCTGCCAAAAAATTAGGCGCATTATGGAAAAGGTTCGCATTGATAAATGGCTCTGGGCAGCACGTTTTTTCCGCACCCGTGCGCTGGCAAAAAAAGCTATCGACGGCGGCAAAGTTCATGTCGATGGACAACGCACCAAACCCAGTAAAGAGGTAAAAGTAGGAAACTCCATTGTTGTTCGTCTGGGCTGGGATAAAAAAGAAGTCGTCGTTAAGGAATTATCCGATCAGCGCCGTGGTGCACCCGAAGCCGCCAAACTCTATGCCGAAACACCGGAAAGTCTTGCTCGACGAGAACAGGAGAAAATCGAACGACGGGCAAATCGCCTGAGTCGCCCGCTCGACAGTCAAAAACCTAACAAAAAACAACGTCGACAGATCCATCGCTTTCGGGAAGACAGCACCTCATCTCACTGAAAAAGGCTATCACCGGTAACTAAGGGAGCTCTGAACAAGTCATGAACTCGCATTCTGCGCTCAGAATACCCAGCTTCTTCGTCGCCTTAATAGCGCCTACTGTTGGTACAAACCTTCGCAATAGCTGGCTATTACGTACGTTTTGCGCCTCGCCTAAAAGCGCCTACTGTTGGTGAATCTGAATATTCTGAATCACAGTCTACTTCGTCCAGACTTATTCAGAGCTTCCCTAAAGATTAGATACGCTCATCACCTGATAAGTAACTTTTAACTACTGG
The DNA here is from genome assembly GCA_003645535.1 of Gammaproteobacteria bacterium. GTDB lineage: Bacteria > Pseudomonadota > Gammaproteobacteria > Pseudomonadales > Porticoccaceae > HB2-32-21. The sequence goes on from QNFP01000007.1 coordinate 32,155, forward strand.
TAAGACCTTATAAGACAACGATGACTGCCATTATCCAGAAACTGCCATGAAGCACAGTCCTATCGCGTTATTCATCGTACAGTCCTCAATTGCCGCTTACCTGTAATATAATTCAGCGTTCTGAGCCAGTTCCCCCAGCCCCGAATATGATGCCAATTCAATGACAGATTTCGACAAAGATGTCCGCCAGCGTTTTCTTTTCGAACACAGCGATATTCGCGGGGAGATAATTTCCCTGCAGGAGAGCTACCAGAGCGTTCTCTCCAATGGTACTTATCCTGCCCCGATTGCCCACCTGATCGGAGAATTCCTTGCTGGCGTTTGCCTGCTCAGTGCCACGTTGAAGTTTGACGGCATCATTTCTTTACAGGCATCCGGCACGGGGCCGCTGAGCATGATCATGGCGGACTGCACACGACAGCACAATGTGCGGGGAGTAGCCCATTACATGAACACACAAAACAATGAAACGAACGAGGCATCTACTCCACCAGCCTCACCCACTTCACCCCCTCAGGATAAGCCCGTGCAAACACTGACCGACTTGCTCGGGGAAAATGCTACTCTCGCCGTAACCATTGATCCGAGCAAAGGCCAACGATACCAGGGCATCATTCCAGTTGAAGGTGATACGCTTAGCGAATGCCTGACAAATTATTTCCACCACTCCGAACAATTGCCCACCAGGCTTTGGGTGCATGCTAATGGACATCGTGCGGGGGGCCTGTTGCTTCAGGCTCTGCCATGCCAATTACAGACACCGGAAGAACGAGAGAAACACTGGCACCACCTGAGCCAGCTGGCAAATACACTAAAACCTGTTGAACAATTGAATTTTGACCACACTGAGCAACTACATCGCCTGTTTCATCAGGAGTCACTGCGGCTTTTCACCCCCACCGACATCCGCTCCGCCTGTAGTTGTTCAAGAACCAGAACTGCTAATATGCTCGTCAGTTTAGGACTAGAAGAAGCTCAGGCCATCCTGGAGGAAAAATGCCCCATTGAAGTCACCTGCCAATTTTGCCACCAGTTATACAGCTTCGATCAAAACGACATACTGTGCCTGTTTAAGCAAAGCCCACCCACCTTGCACTAATTAAGATCAGCAAGCCTTCGCGGCGCGCATCTTTTTCTGGCATAATCGCCAGCTTTTTTACACGCTCTATCGTTGCCAAACTGTTGGACCGTTCACAGGACAATCTCTAATGACCCGAACTGAAAATTCTGCAGCCAATGTCTATCAGGACCTCTGCTCTGCTGAGCTTATCGAACAAGCCCTGCAACGCTGTGAAGGTGTACTCACAGATACTGGTGCTTTGCGCACTGAAACAGGAAACCATACTGGCCGCTCGCCAGCAGACCGGTTTGTTGTAGAAGAACCCAGCACCAGTGATGCTATCAACTGGGGTCCGGTCAATCGACCATTTTCAGCTGAAAAATTTGATACCCTGTGGGAGCGCGTCAAGGCCTATATGGCTGATCGTGATCGTTTTATTTCACGTCTTCACATAGGTCAGGACAGCGAGCACTATATTCCCGCAAAAGTTACCACCGAAACCGCCTGGCATAACCTTTTTGCGCGCAATATGTTTATCCGCATCAACAAGTTCAATCCTTCCGGCAAGGAAGAATGGCACATCCTGCACGCCGCTAACTTTGTTTGTGATCCAGAACGTGATGGCACCAACAGCAATGGCGTGGTGATTATTAATTTCGCCAAACGCCAGGTACTACTGGCGGGCATGAAATATGCCGGGGAAATGAAAAAGAGCATGTTTTCCGTACAAAATTTCCTGCTGCCTGAAAAGGATGTGATGCCCATGCATTGTGCTGCAAATGTAGGCGAGAAAGGCGATGTTGCGCTGTTTTTCGGACTTTCTGGCACTGGCAAAACCACGTTATCAGCCGATCCCAACCGCTATCTGATTGGCGATGATGAACACGGCTGGACAAAAGGTAGCGTATTCAATTTGGAGGGTGGCTGCTACGCCAAAACCATTGACCTGAGCCGTAAAAATGAGCCCGTTATCTGGGACGCTATTCGCTTTGGTGCAATCATCGAAAATGTCGCTCTCAACGAAAGCCGCCATGCAGATTATGCTGATACAGCATTGACCGAAAACGGACGTTGTAGCTATCCACTAGACCTTATTGAAATGCGCTCAGAAAAAAACCGTGCCGGTGAGCCCAAAAATATTCTCTTTTTAACCTGTGACGTGACCGGTGTCCTACCCCCGGTATCAATTCTGTCCAAAGAAGCAGCGGCCTATCATTTTCTCAGTGGCTACACTGCCCGGGTCGGCTCTACCGAACTTGGCGGCGAACCGGGTATCAATCCAACATTTTCGACCTGCTTCGGTGCGCCATTTATGCCGCGGCCAGCCGGTGTCTATGCAGAACTGCTAATGAAACGTATAGATGATTTTAGTAGTCGGGTTTACCTGGTCAACACAGGGTGGACCGGTGGTTCAGGCGGTACAGGAACCGGCAAGCGCTTTCCTATTCCAGTAACACGAGCCATTGTCGCCGCCATACAAGGCGGCGCACTGGAAGATGTGGCCACTCAAAAACTACCCGGACTCAATCTTGATATTCCCCTGAGCGCACCTGGCGTAGAGGATCACTATCTCAACCCGAGAACCGCCTGGGATGACCCCAGTGCGTACGATGAGCAGGCCAAAAAACTGGCCGGTCTGTTTATCGAAAACTTTACTAAATTTGATGTGCCCGAAAATATCGTTGCTGCTGGTCCATCGCTCTAACAATCGGTCCCAACAATGAGTGCTAACAGTTAGGGAACCTCTGATTAACTCTGGACGAAGCAGGTTGTGATTCAGAATGTTCAGATTCAAGGCGAAAATTGCACGTAATAGCAAGCTATTGCGAAAACTTACAACGAAGAAGCTGGATATTCTGGGTGCAAAATGCGAGTTTATGACTTGATCAGAGGTTCCTTAGTTCTATCGGAGCTAAAGCAGGCATGTTTCTTACGCTTCAAAAGCGTCGGAGACACCTGCTCAAACTCGGTGGCAAACGCCCACGGTCGTCTGTAAAGATAGTCATTCTCTTGTAAAGATAACCGTCCTCTTCAAAACAACGTACTCTACAAAGATAGCCGAAGAGTTATGATTTAAAACTATTTTGCAGCGTCGGCCAGCAAATCATCTTCGAGCCCAAGACTTTCCAGCAAACCTCGTTTAAAGAACTGTCTGCTCTGCTTTTCCTCACCAAGCTTCGCCATTACCAGCGCCAGTTCCGCACAGGTTTCGGGGCGGTTGTTAAGATTGAGGGAAGCTTCCAGGTAGTCCCGCCCCTTACCCCAGAGTTTATTACGCTTACACAAACGGCCCAGGGTCAGCAACAAATCTGCATTGTCTGGCTGGTCGCGCAACCAACGCTCTGCAACCACTAACTGACGCATCGGGTCACTGCCCTGCAAATGACCATATAACAGAACAAGGTCATTGCCCCAATTCTTGCTTATCGCCCGACGTAAAACAGTTTCCGCTGCACTTCGTTCACCGGTACTTTCCAGTGAGCGTGCATACTCACCTAACACCTCTGGAACCACCTTGACAGACTTGTGAACACGCGACCACAGTTGCTCAAGTTTATTTAATCTTAGCGTGTTTGGCTCCTGGCTCTCCTGCAACAAACGCAGCTGTGACGAGCGAATCTGAACCTGCCAGTCAAAAACTTCCTTCTTATCAAGTACATTATTACGTTGCAAGTCGGGTAATAATTCCTCCAGTTTATCCCACCGATTGTCGGCCTGATAAGCTTGTGCCAGCAAAGACAAAACATAGGGATGGTTATGATATTCAGAGTGCAAACGATCCAGTAAGGGCAATGCTTCTTTATACCGTTTTTGATCAAGGAAGAGGCGTGCCCGCGTCAGTCTAATGGCGGGTCCACTCACCACCCCGGACTGTTCAGCCATGTCCAGTGTATGAAGTGCATCGTCTATGTCGCCCTTTTGCGCTGCTGCATTTGCCGCAGCGATATAACTGATCAAGGCCGCGGGAGCATCCAGCTTATCTGCTGTTCTGAGTAAATCTTTTTTGGCGACATCCCAGCGCCCCTCTACGAGGGCTAACAATCCATGGTTGTTTTGCATACGCATACGATCATGGCGTCGCCGTTGCCGACTCGCCAGCAACTGCCAACCAGGCATAAGAACTGCACGCAATGTGCTATAGGTCAGCCGTATTACTATGAAAGCCACTAACACCAGTAAAAGTGCCGTCCAGAGGCTGAACTGAACGATGTAATGCTGTGTGGAGATCAACACAGAACCATGGGTGTTTTCTACCAGCCAAAACAAAACCCCACCAATAACAACCAGCGGGATAAGAATCAAAAATATCCTTTTCATAGCCCCCCACCTCCGCCGACAGAGACCGCCGGTTGGGCGGTTTGCATCTGCCTAAGGATGTCAGCAGACCCGGAAATATCCGGCAACTGCTGCCGAATATCGAGGGTACGCAAGGCCTGTATTTCACCTATCAGTGCCTGTGCTTTATATGAGCCAGTAAAATAATCCTGCAAACGACTCTCGATAACTGTCAGGCTGGCATTATAGATTTGCTGTTCTTCGCGCAATAAAGCCTGCTGTGCATTGGCTAAATTGATTAACATATCATGACGCAGCCATTGCTCCTGCTCGGTTGAAAGCAATGACTCAATGGGCACCTGGCGATATCGAACATGAAAATGATCGCGACTAAACCGTGATAACGCTGCCTGAGCATTGACCCACAAACGTTTATACCATGTGGTTTGTGTTGTCGATGAATTAGCGACAGCGGAATAATCGATCTCCGTATCACTTTGCTCCATACCGGGATTAGCCACCAACTCATCCATGCTCTCCGAAGGCAAAGCACTCAACGACAGTATCGTGGGGGCCAATGCGCCCAGCCGGGAGTAAATGCCCTCTCTATCGACTGTTTCAACCATGCGCAATGCGGCGATATCTTTTGCCAACACCTCGCGAACAGCGAGGGCATGAACATCGTCCACAGTAGCAAGTAATTTATCAGCCGCTTCAAGCAAAGTTTGCGCACCCTGGGGTCGACGCTCCGTCAACAAACGCTGATTAGCCAGACGGATTAGATATTCCAGCTCAGCGACAAACAACTGGTCACGGTCAAGCGTAGAAAGTTTTGTAATCGCCTCAGCCTGGGCATCCATATCACGCTGCAGAGCAGCCAGCTTTTCTGTATATGCAAGTTCATTTTCGCTCCGCGCAAACTGCTCTGTTGTCAGCTTTTGCTCAATGACGGCTACCCTGGCTGCCTGCTGTGCGTTGTCTCCACTGGTGATCGCGGCATGTTGCTGATACTGAAAGCCAAACCACGCCGCTGCACCAGCGAGGCCCACTAACAATAAAATCAGCAACAATGTAAACCAGCGCCAAGCCTTGCTAACACCACTTTTAGCCTGCTGCTGAGGAGCGTTATTTTCGACGGGTGCCGACACTTCTTCAGGTTTCTGTTCGCTACCTGATTCTTGCTCTTCCACTGTATTACTTGCGGAGTCTTTCTCCATAACACTATCCCGACTGGTTAAACTATTTCGTTAAATATTTTTATTAGCCTTTTGTAAGCCTTTTTGTAAGCCTTTTTGTAACGTGCTGATTGTTATTAGCAATATGCGGCAAGCGGGTAGTATCACCTGCCTGGGGCTGGCTTTTGAGTGTACCAGTCTACAACAGCTCTCTCCATATCCTCAGCCAGTGCACTCTTCGCAGTGATGACCTGTTGAAAACCAGTTTTACGCGCATATTCTCGCAATCGTTGCCCGGGGACAACTGTAGGTATCGTCAAAACGCTTTTTGTTTGCTCTGTCCCCACTACAGTGAGCAAAGCATCGAGAATTCCGCCACTATGGGCCACTAATACAGGGGGATGTTCATCGGCACCAAGCAACTCAAGAAGTTTTTTTTTCCATTGTCTGTCGGGCTGGCGCTGGTACAACTCACAATAGTCAACCTGCGCACCTCGCTCGGCAAGTGTGTCACCGAGTAGTGGGCGCCCTCCCACGCCCCGAAAAACAATAATGTTCTGACCATAGACCTCTTGCAGCGCAGGCAGCATTAACAGCCCTTCACTCGTCGATTGCCGTGGTGGATATACTACCTGTATATGCCGCTGCCCCAGGAGCTGGGCCGATGTAGGTCCAACAGTGAAGCACTGCATTTTAAACGGCAGGCTCAAACAACTGCGATCCAGCCAGCGTAGCGCTAATGCAGTTGCATTTCTGCTCACAAATATGGCTTTATCGTAAGTGGAAATCCGTTTTATCTGAGCATCGATCTGCGTATCATCGTCGGCCAGGGGCACAATTCTCTGGACAGGGAGTTGATGAACTTGTCCACCCAAAGCCACTATCGCGGCCGCCAGAGGATCGTCATCTCGGGGAGAGCGCAAAACGATAACATCCAGGCCATTTAATTCACTCATCTACTGTCGGATGTTGTCAGGTCAACGGCACAAAAGCCGCCAATATTTTATCGGCGCCTTTAGCAAACAAGCGATTGGCCAGTTCAATACCCAGCTGCTCACCCTCATCAGCTTCACCGCTAGCTTCCTCATACAAAATCGTTTTACCGTCGACGGAGCCAACCAGGGCACGTAGAAATATCTGGCTATCCACAATGTCGCCATAACAGGCCACCGGCACCTGGCAACCGCCCTGCAATTGGCGATTGATCGATCGTTCAGCATTTACGGCCAGGCCCGTCGATGAATGGTGCAGGGGGTTTATCAACGCCGCAATACGATGATCTCCAGCACGGCATTCAATACCTACAGCCCCCTGACCGGCCGCTGGCAAAGATATTTGTACTGGAATTTTCTGCCTGATACGCGCCGCCATACCCAGTCTTAAAAGACCTGCCGCGGCAAGAATAATAGCCCCGTATTCACCTCGATCTAGTTTCGCCAACCGGGTGTTCACATTGCCGCGCAAATCATCGATTTCCAGTGCCGGATATTGAGCCCGTAGCTGACACTGACGCCGCAAACTGGAGGTGCCAACGCGGGTACCAGCGGGCAGAGCATCCAAATCGACATATCGCTCACTGACCAAAGCATCTCGAGCATCTTCGCGCTGACAAATCACGGGTAATACCAGACCTTCCGGCAAAATCATTGGCACGTCTTTCATTGAGTGCACGGCAATATCAGCTTTATCCTCAAGCAACGCCAACTCTAATTCTTTAACAAATAACCCTTTGCCGCCAACCTTTGACAGAGCCGTATCAAGAATACGATCACCCTGTGTAGTAAAGCCAATAATGCTGACCTCCAGGTTGGGGTGGGCCAGCTCTAGCGCATCTTTGACATAATTGGCCTGCCATAGCGCCAGGGGGCTATTACGGCTGGCAATGCGCAAAGAATTGCTCCCCGAAGGAGTTGTCATGTAAAGATTACCCTGAGTTTGAAGCCATTGTGCGACCACCTGCGCCAACCTTCGTGGGCATAATGGTCGGCATTACCTAAATTTTCCTGCCGCCCTGATAATTGACCACCTGGCACACATTCGCCCGGCACGTATTAAAGCTGCTCGATTAGTTTACGAACAGTAGTGGCATGGCGCCTGCTCACCTGTGGTGTTATATCCAGGCCGTTAAGACGCACAAAATACTGTCCATCCAGGTCTTTCACCAAACCTTTAATATGACCGATTGAAACAAGCGCATTGCGATGTACGCGCACAAACCGGCCGTCAAACTCCTCCTCTAGGTCTTTAAGCGTTTCGTCTAGCAACGCCTCCCCGTCACCGTAGTAAGCCGTCACATATTTGTGATCCGCCTGAAACAATCTGATATTGCCGACAGATATCAAATCAACGCCTCCGCGGGTTTTTGCAGCAATGTGAGTACGCCCACCAGACGACAAATCTGGATGTTGCTGTAATTCTGTCAACTGGGCCTTATTCACACGCCTGGAATGATTCAGCGCCTGTTCGAGGTCGGCCTGTTTGACAGGTTTTAGCAAATAACCAGTAGCCTGAGAAGAAAATGCCTCAACTGCGTAGTCGCCGTAAGCCGTACAAAACACTACCGCAGGGGGCGGTTCCAGCTCGGCCAGATGCTGGGCAGCAGCCAAACCGTCCATGCCGGGCATACGCACATCCATAAACACCAGATCAGGCTGGTGTTTTTCCGCCAGACGTATTGCTTCCTGGCCATTGCTGGCCTGACCAACAACACGTACCCCCTCCTGCAGCAAGACCATACGCGCTAACCGTTCCCTCGCCAGAGGTTCATCATCAACAATCAGAATATTCATAATCTCTTACTATTTTATTGGGTAACTAATGCGTGTTATGTAACCATCTTCCATGATTTCTGAAAGTACCTCCGCCGCAGATCCAAAATGGGCCTTAAGCCTGTACTGTACGTTTTTCATTGCCGTTTTTCTCCCTTTATTATGCTGTAAACGGGGGTTTCGCGGATTCCGTACCTCTATGCGGATCTTATTTTTTTCTCGCTTGACTTTAATTTCAATTTGACCACCTTGCTGAATCAATTGAATACCATGGTATACAGCATTTTCCAACACTGGCTGTAAAGTCAGGCAAGGGATTTGCACACCTTCCCCATAGTCGCCGATCTGCCATTCGATGTCCAAACGATCACCCAGGCGCATTTTTTCCAGTGCCAGGTATCTTCGGCACAATGACAACTCTTCACGAAGGGGGATTAACGTTTTCGAGCCAGTCAAAACGTGTCTAAACAGCTCGGACAAATCCTCTACCACACGCTCAGCTTTCACCGGATCAGAACCGATCAAACTGGCAATCATATTCATACAATTAAACAAAAAGTGGGATCTTATCCAGGCCTGATAGGCTCTGACATCCGATTCCTGAGCAGCATGCTGCTGGACATGAGTTTTCTGTTGCACAAATAAATAACGAAGCAATATCGCTACAGGAATCGCAGCAATGGCGACTGTCTCAAATACCTTGAGCCAGGAAAAGTCGCGCACAGGCATGACAAATATCATCGCCTGTTCGCCCAACATGGCACAAAGGGCAACAACAGCCATAACCATGGCGCAACCCAGTACTGCACTGCGCAAAGGTCGCGAGCTAATTAGTAGCCGTCCACAAAGAGTTAACGCAACAGCACTTAATAAAGTCATGCCCATGGTGAGCAACGAAACGCCACCCCAAAGCACCCAGTTAAAACCAAATAACCCACTCTCGGCAATTACGATTAGCACGGACAGTAACTGGGTAATTATTATGGTATCTATAAGCCCCTCTCCCTGAGATAAATCGGGGAAAAAATGATCCCATCCTTCCCGCGGGATGGTACGCAGCCTGGGCATATATCGTGCTTTCCAATCCAAAATAAATTCCTCTCAGTGCAATCCCGGCACCGTATTACCTAACGAAACTACCTAACGAAACTACCTGACGAA
>QNFP01000008.1 GCA_003645535.1 Gammaproteobacteria bacterium
ATTCGGGTACTGGATTTCGGGCGATATATCGCCGGGCCTTATTGCGCACAATTACTGTCGCAGTTCGGAGCTGAGGTAATTCGCATCGAAAAGTTGGCGGGTAGTGAGGATCGCTACACCACGCCGGTAACTGAAGACGGTCAGGGTGCGTTATTTTTGCAGATGAACTGTAATAAACGCGGTATGACACTCAACCCCACTAAACCGGAAGGCCGCGAAGTAGTAAAAAAACTGGTGGCGACTGCCGATGTGGTACTAGCAAACCTGCCGCCCCCAACCCTGGTGCAGATGGGCATTGACTACGAGTCTTTAAAAGCTGTTAAAGAAGATATTATCTTCACCACGGTGTCTACTTTTGGTTCGGTGGGCCCTTATAGCGACCGCCTCGGTTTTGATGGTATTGGTCAGGTAATGTCGGGCTCAGTACACATGGGCGGCTTTCCGGGGCAACCGATCAAATCTTATGCCCCTTATGTAGATTTTGGCACCGCCACTTCTGCCGCGCTGGGTACTTTCGCTGCGATTATGGCTCGCCAGCAAACTGGCAAGGGGCAGATGGTTGAAGGTGCTCTGTTGCGCACCGCGCTGTGTTACTCAAATTCGCTGATGATTGAGCAGGTGTTACTCGATATAAATCGTACCGGAACCGGTAACCGGGCGCAGAACGCTGGGCCGGGTAATATTTTTAACACTAAAGATGGAGCGATTATTATTCAGGTGATCGGTCAACCGCTGTTCAAGCGCTGGGCGGAACTGGTGGGCGCAGAGGACTGGATCGATGATCCCCGCTTTGCCACCGACGCGTTGCGTGGCGAAAATGGTGAAGTCATCAGCGAACGTGCGGCTGCCTGGTGCGCCGAACGCAGCACTGAAGAAGCACTGGCCGAGCTCGAAGCGGCGCGGGTGCCTGGCGGCCCGGTATTAACGTCGCAACAGGCTTACGATGATCCCCATGTACAGGCAATGGGAGTTTTGAATCCTGTTGAATACCCCGGGTTATCCAAAGCTGCTCCGGTAGCAGGGACGCCTGTGGTGCTTTCAGAAACACCCGGCACGATAAGACACCGCCCTCCCACACTGGGAGAACACACCGATGAGGTCCTTACTGAATTAGGTTATTCGGAGCAGGAGATCGCGGAATTAAGAGATAAACGTGTTATTTAGCGACATGTTATTGATATGAACGCACTCTACTAAAGTATGATAGCGGAACAATTATCGACCGCTAACATCGCCAAACAAATCCGTACTATCTTCATCGCCCTTTAGTCGCCGCTGGGCCTCTCTAATCGAGGGGTCATATTGGGTGTAACCGCTATACATACCAGCCCACTTACTGGTTTTACGGCACTGGTAGCTGTGGGTCTTGCTGAGCCGGGCACGTTCGACGCAGTCTTTTTTCAAATATATATTTGTTTCTATCAGTGTGAAGGTTTCACCCGTTGGTTCTTTGACGATATAAAGATCATAGGTAGGGAAAAACACATACACAACTACCAGTATCAATGCGATCAAAATAAACTTCATGCCCTGCCCCTCCTTGCTTACTGGGCATCATGTAACGTCGCCCTTACCTCACGTGCTAGCCTCACATAACGGAACACCCGGGCTAACCGAGGGTAGTTATATTTATAGTTTCAATTTTACGGGCGCACTCCTGCAACAAGGCTCCTTTTCTTTTTCCTGAGCCATTTTATATCGCCCCCAATTCTGGGCTTGCGCTAGTCCGGCTTATGCGAACCGGGCACAATGGAGGAAAACGGCAGCGCCGTCACATTACCGCCTTTTACCTCGGTGATTTTACAGGAGCCTTCTTTTTCTACTTCATCAATGCGCACCACCGCGTGAACGGGAATAAAGCTGCGTTTGATCGTGGCAAATTCATTTTTTAGTTTCTCTTCAGCAGGATCCACAATGACCTGGGTTCGCTCGCCAAAGACAAATTCTTCTACTTCAAGAAAACCCAACAAATCACTTTGATAAACATTTCGGGCATAAAGCTCATACACTTGTCCCTGATTGTAAAATATTACTTTGTAAATCGGATCATTCGCCATGGTTCATTTGGTTCATTGTTTGAAGGAGAACCGCACATATTAACACAACGCTGCGAATACCACTGTGAACGGGAGCAGATCAGTTTGGTCCGCCAGGCTCAAACCACTATAATGAGCGGCCAGCTAAACCCCTGATATCGATTTTACTATGAGCAAAAGCTCGATCAAAAAAATACACATTGTCACCCATGGCTGCCAGATGAATGAGTACGATTCGGCACGCATGAAAGATTTGCTTGGCGAAGATCAGCAGGTAGTCACTACCGATGATCCAGCCGAAGCGGATGTGCTTTTACTCAACACCTGTTCGATCCGAGAAAAAGCCCAGGAAAAAGTATTCCATCAACTGGGCCGTTGGCGACGCTTCAAGGAAATCAACCCAAATCTGATCATTGGCGTGGGCGGTTGCGTAGCGAGCCAGGAAGGAGCGGCCATTGCCAGGCGCGCACCTTATGTCGATCTAGTGTTTGGCCCACAGACACTACACCGTTTACCTGAAATGATCGCGGAGCGGCGCCGAGGTAGTGTGGTAGTAGTCGATGTGAGCTTTCCGGAGATAGAGAAGTTTGATCGCTTACCCCAGCCCGATGCTGACGGGGTAACGGCTTTCGTGTCCATCATGGAAGGCTGCTCCAAGTACTGTAGTTTTTGTGTCGTACCCTATACTCGTGGCGAGGAGGTTAGTCGGCCGGCCACTGATGTACTGGCCGAAGTGGCACATCTGGCTGAACAGGGTGTTCGAGAAATCAACCTACTGGGCCAAAATGTCAATGCATTTCGCGGCGCCATGCCGGGAGGGAGTAATCCGGGAGGTTCTCTCTGTGACCTGGCCGAATTAATTGGTTATGTGGCACAAATAGACGGTATAGACCGCATTCGCTTCACCACTTCACATCCCATCGAGTTCAGTGATTCTCTGATTGCTGTTTATGGGGAGGTGCCAGAGCTAGTCAGCCATCTGCACCTTCCGGTGCAAAGCGGCGCCGATCGGGTATTAGCTGCCATGAAGCGCGGCCACACTATCCTCGAATACAAATCCATCATTCGCAGGCTCAGAAAGATCCGGCCCGACATCTGCCTGTCATCTGATTTTATCGTCGGCTTCCCTGGCGAAACAGAAGCTGACTTTGCGGCGACGATGAAGTTAATTGAAGAAATCGGTTTCGACCACTCTTTCAGTTTTATATACAGCGCACGGCCAGGCACGCCGGCAGCAGAGTTACACGATGCCACACCGCCCGAAATATACAAACAACGCCTGCAGATCCTGCAGACGCGGATAAATCAACAGGCAATGGCCATCAGCCAAAATATGGTGGGCAATACCGAGCGATTATTGGTCACGGGTATCTCAAAAAAAGATGCAAGCCAGCTGCAGGGCCGTACCGAGAACAATCGCGTGGTCAACTTTTCCAGCCTCGACCACAGCCTGATTGGTCAATTCATCGATGTACAAATCGATGAAGCATTGCCTAACTCATTGCGTGGGTCACTGCGAACAGAAAATAGCCAAATCGCTTGAGCACCGTTGCTCAAACTCACTTGCTCGAACTCACTTGTTGATATATAAACTGCCTTTGCTATAGTTTTATTTTTTAGCCAAAGCCGCTATCCTTAGCACTGGCTGGTTAACCTGAGGTCCCAACAGAAACATTTGAACACTAATCCCGCAGCGTACACCGTTACTCTGGAACCTAACGATACTCATCGACTCGCCCAGCTCTGCGGCCAGTTTGACGAACACCTTCAGCAGATCGAGCAACGCCTCAATATTCAGATCAAAAATCGAGGCAATGTATTTGCGCTTTATGGTGATCCTGAGTGTACTCGCGCCACCGCCAACATTCTTCAACATCTGTACGATGAAACCCGCTCTTCCAGTGAATTGAGCCCAGGCCAGGTGCACCTGTGCCTTCAGCAAGCCGACATGGAACTCTATATGGAAACACCCGCTTCCAACGACAATGTAGTGAGATCTTTTGCCGTTATCCGCACCAAAAAAGGTAATGTGACTGCACGTGGAGAAAATCAGCAACATTATGTCCACGCCATACAAAGGCATGATATCAACTTTGGTGTGGGACCTGCCGGTACAGGAAAAACTTATCTGGCCGTCGCCTGCGCTGTAGAGTCATTCCTGCGCCATGAGGTAGAGCGAATACTGCTGGTCAGACCCGCCGTTGAAGCGGGTGAGAAACTCGGCTTTCTACCCGGCGATTTGTCACAAAAGGTCGACCCTTATTTACGACCTCTGTTTGACGCGCTCTACGAAATGATGGGTGTAGAAACCGTCGGCAAACTGATTGAGCGCAATGTCATTGAAGTGGCCCCGTTAGCCTATATGCGCGGCCGCACCCTGAACAATGCCTTTATTATTCTCGACGAAAGCCAGAATACTACCCGCGAGCAGATGAAAATGTTTCTCACACGTATCGGTTTTGGCTCGACGGCGGTAATTACTGGCGACGTCACCCAGATCGATCTTCCCCGTGGCACCCAATCTGGCCTGGTACATGGCTGTAAGGTGCTCGACGGTGTGGCTGGCATTTCGTTTACTCATTTTGAATCCAGGGATGTGGTTCGTCACCCACTGGTGCAAAAAGTAGTCGATGCCTACGCTAGTTACGAAAAGAATAATGACAGTACTGATCAACCATGACCGCCACTGTCGTCATTGATAATTGCAGCGAGGAAGAAGCGCCAGACCCCGACTCGATAAGGTCCTGGGTCGATAGCGCTCTGGCAGGCCGCGCAGAAGAAGCAGAACTTGGTATTCGTATTGTTAGCGAAGCTGAGAGTGCTGAGCTGAACACACGCTATCGCAGCAAACGTGGAGCGACCAACGTATTATCGTTTACTGCAGACTTACCCGACATCGTGCCCTTGCCACTGTTGGGAGATATTGTTATCTGCGCACCGGTAGTGCTCAGGGAGGCTCGCGAGCAAGGCAAACAAGTGCAGGCACATTGGGCCCACATGGTCGTTCATGGCACACTGCATTTGCTCGGATATGACCACGACAGCGAACACAAAGCACTAATAATGGAAGCTATCGAGACCGATATATTAACCTCGCTGGAATTTCCACCCCCTTATGCAACAGAAGCAATTACAGATATAAAAACCCGCCTCGAGAACCAAAATCCGTGAATAGCGACAGCAACAGTGACCCAAGCCCGTCCTGGTTTACACGCCTGGCTCAGGTATTTTCTTCCAAACCAACCAACAGAGAAGATATCGCTGAGCTACTACGCGATGCTCATAACAACAAAATTCTCGATCGCGAAGCGCTGGAGATCATGGAAGGCGCACTCTCCGTCGCCGATCAGCAGGTCAGAGAAATCATGATCCCGCGCTCACGGATGACTGTTATCCCTCAAACTGCTGACACAGAACAAATACTGTCACTGGTCACTGAATCCAAACACTCACGATTTCCTGTTATCGGTGAGTCAATAGACGACATCAAAGGGATACTATTAGCCAAGGATTTACTGCCCCTGGCGCTAGCGGGCGACGATAACTTCGTCCTTGAGCAGGTCATCCGTCCAGCGACCATTGTTCCGGAAAGCAAACGCCTGAATGTATTGCTCAAGGAATTTCGGGAACAGCGTTACCATATGGCGGTAGTGATGGATGAATATGCCAGTGTTGCCGGCCTGGTTACCATTGAAGATATTCTTGAAGAAATTGTCGGCGAAATCGAAGACGAAACAGACCTGGAAGATCGTCAGCATATCAGCCAACAGCAAGATGGCACCTATGTGCTGGCTGCGCTCACGCCTATCGAAGAGTTCAATGAATATTTTGACACCGGTCTAAGCGAAGATGAATTCGACACGATTGGGGGTATCGTTACCCGCGCCTTTGGGCACCTTCCACAAGTTGGCGAATCAACAGCACTCGATAATTACCAGTTCAAAATAGTAGCAGGGGACGAACGGCAGATACATCTCCTGGAAATGCAGCTGATTACCGCCGATCCCAGCTAGCCCACCCCCACTAACGATCCCCATAAATCAACAGGATGGCAAAAGCGACCACAACAACCATCTCTCGGTGTGCAGCAGCGCTGAGCGGTGCATTGCTACCCCTGTCTTTTGCGCCTTTTTCCTGGTGGCCCATCGCCATTATCTGTTGTGCTGTACTCGCTATCACGCTACGCAATACCAGGTCCCGCCAGGCATTTATGGTTTGCGCCCTGTTTGGCGCTGGCCTCTACGGCACCGGCGCATCATGGGTCTACGTGAGCATACATCAGTATGGCCAGGCATCAGTGCTACTTGCCACCTTACTTACGGCATTGTTTGCTATCTCACTTGGCGCTCTATTTGCGCTGCCAATATTTCTTTACGCGGGTATCCACTTACGCAATCGCTGGGATCACAATCCTATCCGTTCATCGCTGGTTTTTGCCGCTATCTGGGTGCTGGGAGAATGGTTTCGCGGATGGTTTTTGACCGGTTTTCCCTGGCTCTATCTGGGTTACGGTTTTATCGACACCTGGTTGGCGGGCTGGGCACCACTTGGCGGCGTGCTATTTATCAGTGGCATAGTTGCTTTTAGTGGTGCATTACTGGGCCACACCCTGCTGATCTGGCACCGACACCAGCAGCTCCGAGCGATGAGAATGATCACCCTGTTACTGAGCACACTCTGGTTAGGCGGGCATTTTTTACAGGAAAAAACATGGACACAGGCAGCGGCCACAACTCCCCTGACAGTTGCCCTGGTGCAACCCAATAACCCTGTGCTGACGAAGTGGGGACAAAACACCCTACCGACAATACTCGCAGATATCCGCGAGAAAACCCTGACACTTGGCGATCATGACCTCATTGTGTGGCCGGAATCTGCCATTCCGGCTCTACAGGGTAGTGTGCAGAACTGGCTGACGGAACTGGATGACCTTGCCAGCCCCCAACAAACAGCACTGATCGCAGGCATTCCGAACAGATCTGACAAAGGCGAGTATTTCAATTCCGTTATTGGCCTCGGCCTGGCCACTGGCAGCTACCAAAAACGCCACCTGGTGCCATTTGGCGAGTACGTGCCACTGGAATCATTACTGAGAGGTGCAATTGCCTTTTTTGATCTACCCATGTCATCGTTTAGTAGCGGACCTGACCAGCAAACGCTGATAAAAATTGGCCCATACAAAGTAGCCTCCGCCATTTGTTACGAAATCGCTTATTCCGCACCAATTGCTGCGGATGCCCGTCATGCAAACCTGCTTTTAACTATTAGTAACGACACCTGGTTTGGCGATTCTCTGGGGCCTCACCAGCATCTGCAAATTGCCCGCTTCCGGGCACTGGAAACAGGGAAACCGTTGCTGCGCGCAACTAACGACGGCATTACAGCGATTATCGATGAACACGGCGGTGTCATCGTTAAACTACCTCGCTTGGTAGCCGATGTGCTATCTGGACACATCATGCCCAGGCGAGGCGCAACGCCCTATAGCAATTGGGGGGAATTACCAGTTGTCTATGCGTGTCTGCTAATTTTTCTGTGGGCTCTGGGACTCTCCAGGCTGTTGAAAAAGCCGTCCTGACTTTTTCAAAGCACGCAAAGGATAAAATACGATTTCTCCTTTGCTCCCAAAATCAATGACTTACAGCCTTCGATTTTGCCGGTATATCCCTATACCGGTAGCACAGCAAAGCAAGTCCTCCGGCAGCATAATCACAAACTATTCGCGCTGCTTAAAATACAGCCAAAAACTACACTGTGCGAGAAATGCGGACTGGGTATAGCTCCTGCTTTCGCCTATAATTTCGCCCTTGTGCCACCGCCCGGGGACTACTGTGCCCGGCCATTTTTCAAGACGAGTGCCCATGCAGGAACAATACCACCCGAAACACGTTGAGCGGAAGGTTCAGCAATATTGGCAGGAACACCAGTCATTCAAGGTCGAAGAAGATAGTAGCCGCGAAAAATACTATTGTTTGGCCATGTTCCCCTACCCCAGTGGTCAGCTACACATGGGCCATGTCCGCAACTACACCATCGCTGATGTAATTAGCCGCTATCAACGCATGCTCGGCAAGAATGTCCTGCAACCTATGGGTTGGGATGCATTCGGCCTGCCAGCGGAAAATGCTGCCATTCAAAATCACACAGCACCCGCGCCATGGACCTATGAAAACATCCGTTATATGAAGGAACAGCTCAACTCGCTGGGCTTTGCTTATGACTGGAATCGAGAGCTAGCCACCTGCAAGCCAGAGTATTACAAATGGGAACAGTGGTTTTTCACTCGTCTATATGAAAAAAATTTAGTGTACAAAAAAACCAGCGCCGTCAACTGGTGTCCTAATGACCAAACCGTCCTTGCTAATGAACAGGTGATTGAAGGCTGTTGCTGGCGCTGTGATACGCCGGTGGAACGCAAGGAAATTCCCCAGTGGTTTATTCGTATAACCGACTACGCCGAGGAATTACTCAACGGTCTGGATAAGCTCGAGGACTGGCCAATCCAGGTGCGCACTATGCAACGCAACTGGATTGGTAAAAGCCGGGGCGTCACCATGAGCTTTGGACTATCCTCCCCAGTTGCCGGCTGCGACCACTTTGAGGTGTACACCACACGACCGGATACGCTGATGGGCGTAACCTACCTGAGCCTGGCCGCCGAGCACCCCATCAGTCTGGCGCTAGCAGATACAAACGTCCAGCTGGCCGAATTTATCGCCACCTGCAAACGCCAGTCCGTCGCCGAAGCTGACATGGCCACCATGGACAAAGCAGGCGTGGATACAGGCATCCGCGCAATCCACCCAGTTAGCGGGAAGGAAGTGCCTGTCTGGGTCGCCAATTATGTATTGATGGGTTACGGTTCCGGCGCTGTGATGGCGGTGCCCGCCCATGACCAACGGGATTGGGAATTCGCAAAAAACTATCAACTACCCATTGAGCAAGTCATAACTCCCATAGATGACACCCCCTGCAACATCGAACAGGAAGCTTTTGTCGCCAGGGGCCGGTTAATCAATTCCGGACAATTTAACGACCTGGAATTCGACCAGGCCTTTGATGCTATCGCCAGCGAACTCGCCAAACGTGACAAAGGGCGGGTTAGCACCAACTACCGCCTGCGAGATTGGGGGGTATCACGGCAACGCTACTGGGGCTCACCAATCCCGATGTTGTACACACCGGACGGAGAAGAAATACCCGTACCTGCAGACAAACTTCCAGTGTTGCTGCCGGAAGATGTCGAAATGGATGGCGTGCATTCGCCAATAAAGGCCGATACCGAATGGAAAAAGACCTCACTTGAAGGCCAGCAACTGGAACGAGAAACCGATACATTTGATACTTTTATGGAGTCTTCCTGGTATTACGCCCGTTTCACCTGTCCAGACAGCTCAGATGCCATGCTCGATTCTGATCGTGCTAACTACTGGTTACCTGTCGATCAATACGTCGGTGGTATCGAACACGCCATACTGCATCTCCTCTATGCCCGCTTCTACCACAAACTAATGCGTGATGAAGGGCTGCTCAATTCGGACGAACCTTTTACCAAGTTACTCTGCCAGGGCATGGTGCTAAAAGACGGCAGTAAAATGTCCAAGTCAAAGGGCAACACTGTTGACCCACAGGGCCTGATTAATCAGTATGGCGCCGACACTGTGCGCATGTTTACCATGTTTGCCGCCCCCCCTGAACAGTCTCTGGAATGGTCCGATGAAGGAGTCGCGGGTGCTTCCCGTTTCCTGCGTCGCCTGTGGAAAGCCCTGCATAATCATATAACCGGCGACGCAGCCAGGCCTCTAGACCTGGATATAGAAAGCCTTGTTCCCATCGAACGCGAGGTGCGCCGCAAAGTCCATAGCACTATCGCCAAGGTCAGTGATGATTACGGGCGCCGTCAAACTTTTAATACCGCGATTGCGGCAGTGATGGAATTACTCAACGAACTCAACAAGCTGAATGAAAATACTCCTCAGGCCAGAGCTGTCACCCATGAAGCCATGGAAACAGCGGTATTATTACTGGCGCCCATCGCTCCCCACCTGTGTCATGTCGCCTGGGCCGCTCTCGGTCATAGTGAACCGGTGATCGACGCAAGCTGGCCCACCGTTGATGAGTCCGCGCTGGTGCGCAGCAGTATTCCGATGGCGGTACAGGTAAACGGAAAAGTGCGGGGGCAAATCGAAGTCACTGTCGGTGCCCTGCGCGAAGCTATTGAACAGCTCGCGCTTGAGGATACAAATGTGCAGCGCTTTACGGAAGGAAAAGGCATCCGTAAAGTAATCGTCGTGCCCGAAAAACTGGTTAACATAGTTACCGACTGAATGATTACCGACTGAATGATTACCGACTAAATGGTCACCGACCAAACTGGCGACGGATAACAAGATTACAGGATCTCTCCATGAACAAAACGGTAGTTTCTACTTGCATGCTTGCGTTGCTACTCTCTACGGTGAGCGCCTGTGGCTGGCACTTACGCGGCTCCACCGGCAGTGCCGCTAACGCCAACTTCAACTTTGACCGCATACATATCAGTGCTCAAAACCAGCGTAGCGATACCGTCCGCCAGCTGAACAGACAGCTACGCGCAAGCGGTGTGAGCCTGTCCGACATCGCCACAGACGCCAGCTACAGGCTGGTTATCATGAAGGAGAGGAGCGATCAACGCACTGCAACAGTAAGCGCCAGCGCGCGTATTTCAGAGCTATCTTTGACCGAGACAGTAGAATTTACTGTGCTGGATACAGACGGCAAACCGGTTATTCCACCCACCCTGCTCAAGGTAGAGCGAATATTTGAATACGATGAACACAATGTTCTCGCCACCGCAGATGAGTCACGAATGCTCAAAAGCGAAATGCGCGGGGATCTGGCAGGGCAGATATACAATCGTTTGCGCCGCCTGAAGAAACCTGCTGCAGCTAGCAATGCGCCTGCCAGCTGAGCAACTGCAAAATAATTTAAACCAGGGGCCCGGACCGGTGTATGTGGTCACGGGCGATGAGCCTTTGCTGGTTCAGGAAGTCTGCGATACCATCCGTAGTACCGCACGAGCTAATGGTTTCGGTGACCGGGAGCTGTTTGAAGTCAATCAACATTTCGATTGGCACCAGGTACTCAACGAAGCCAACAGTCTGTCACTTTTTGCTGACAAAAAGATCCTCGAACTACGCATTCCTTCTGGCAAACCCGGCAGGGAGGGTGGCAAGTTTTTTGACGAGTATTGCCAGAACATAAACACCGATAACTTGCTGCTCATCATACTCCCCAAACTGGATAGAGCGGCGACCAATAGCAAATGGTTTCGAACCCTCGATAGTCACGGAGCGATCGTACAAATTTGGCCGGTCACTGCGACGCAAATGCCCAACTGGATTAACCGCCGTCTACAGGCGGCGGGAATAAAAGCAAACAAACAGGCTATTGAAGTACTGGCCGACCGTGTAGAGGGCAATTTGCTGGCAGCCAGCCAGGAAATCGAAAAACTTAAGCTGCTCATTGAAGACGGTGTTATCGATGTTGAAACCATGTCGACGGTAGTCGCTGACAGCGCACGTTACAGCGTCTTCAATTTGGTTGACCGAGCGCTGTCCGGCGACAGCGAAGCTGCTGCGCGAACGCTTTTCGGCTTGCGCAGCGAAGGTACTGAACCGAGTATCGTGTTGTGGGCACTGACTCGCGAACTGCGTACGTTGGTGAAGGCCAGTGAACAAATCGCTGCGGGGGCGCACACTGATTGGGTATTGAAAAGTCTTGGCGTATGGAGCAAGCACCAACCACTGATACGTAGTGCCTTAAAACGATTGAGGCCAGCGCAACTGGTGATGCTGTTACGCCAGGCCGCAGGTGTCGATCGCGCCATAAAAGGTTTGAATCCAACTTCGCCCTGGCAGGAATTGACTACTATTATATTAAGCATGAGTGGCGACAACCCCATCCACCCACAAAACTTACGCCTGGGCTTGCGCCAGTGAACCCGCTTTTAAAATAACAGGACTATCATGATCAGCTGCGAAAGCCACTTCGTTAAATGTCCCGACTCAGCGCTGGCAAAAGGCTGTTTCAAATTAGTCACCCTCGAGGTGCCAGACCAGCTTGAAGACGAACAGGTGCTGGTCAAAACTGCCAATGCCTAGACGAGTCACCTACTCTTTACCAACTGTAGATCTGGTTATAGATATTAAATGCTTCAACTCGGGGCTCACATATCTCAGCGTCGCTCAAGGAAACAAGTAAAGTGGGCAAAAAAAAGGATCGAGCGAAGACCGGTCGACTGGGCCTCTATGCACCGCGTTTCTGGCCTTCATGGCTGATAGTAGGCGTAACCTGGTTGCTGGCCAAACTACCAATGAACGTGCAACACCGTCTTACTAGTGGCCTCACCACACTGGCATTAAAAACCCGCTCGTCCCGGATTAAAATCGTGCACCGAAATATTGAGCTGTGTTTCCCCGAACTGTCGCCCCAGCAACATGAAGAATTGGTCAAAAAAAATCTGTATTCCACTCTGTTAATGTTATTTGATCTGGTTAATATCGTCTGGAACTCCCGTGAATCCAACCTTAACCAGGGTCGAATGGTGGGCGAGGAGTATCTGCACCAGGCACTGGCGACAGATAAACCATTACTGCTGGTATCCGGCC
Organism: Gammaproteobacteria bacterium; assembly: GCA_003645535.1. Taxonomy (GTDB): domain Bacteria; phylum Pseudomonadota; class Gammaproteobacteria; order Pseudomonadales; family Porticoccaceae; genus HB2-32-21. Next base: position 12,686 of record QNFP01000008.1, read on the forward strand.
ATGCCAACTGCTTTTTACCGGCTATCACTCTAATCTCAACTATTACGCCCTTTTCAGTAGTCTATCGCCGCATGGACAATCCAGTACTGGAAGCACAGCTGTATCAACGCGGACGCAAGCACTATCCCGTTGAAACTATCCACCGTAAAGAAACTCGCTATATGTTAAAAAAACTGGTCAAAAAAGGCGTGATCCTGGTCATTCCAGATCAGGATTTTGGCGGCAAACGAAACCCCTTTATCCCTTTTTTTGGCATCGACACCGCAACCATAACAGCCATTCCCAAATACGCTACGTTCGCTGACGCGAACGTATTGCTTTATTACACCCACAGGGAACCAGACGGACGATATATTGTTGAAGTGGAACCAATGCTGGAAAACTATCCATCCGGGGACGATATAGCCGATACAGTGCTCTGGAGTGACTGGCTGGAGAGAAAAATTCGCGAACACCCAGAAGACTATTTATGGTTACACCGTCGCTTTAAAAGCAGACCCAAAGGCGAGGCAAAGCTCTACTAAAGACTCATCTGGGCATACCGGCCTGGGGGCGATACTGGATCCGAAATTGTTTCGCCGTGCGGCCACTCTTTGAAGCCCGCACCATAGCAAACTGTTTGGCTGCAAGGTGCAGGGCGTCCCTTCCGCCAGGGGCGTCCTTTAATGAACCATTTGCTAAATCGTTTGGTGAATCGTTTCGCTGATCTCCAGGCTGATCTGCCGGGAAGTCGTCAAATAAATCATCCACAATAGCCAGGTACTGAGCCATGGAATTCGGGTAGAAAGACAGCCATAAACCAAACCGGTCAGCCAACGACAACTTTTCCTCTACCACGTCACCATAATGCAATTCACCGGCAACGATTTCGACGCCTTCATTGTCAGTCTTTTCCTCACTAATTAGATGGCGGCGATTGGAAGTCGCGCAAACCAGCACATTTTCTGGCGGCAACTCTATCGAACCCTCCAACACGCTTTTTAAATGTTTATAGGCTGTTTCACCTTCATCGAAGGATAGATCATCACAAAAAATCAAAAATCGTTGCGGTAATTCCCGTAGATCATCCACTACCTCAGGCAAATCATCGAGATCATCCTTGTCTATTTCAATGACCCGTAGACCCTCCGTGTGGTAGTTGTTCAGTGCAGCTTTAACCAGTGATGACTTACCGGTGCCGCGGCTACCCCACAGCAGGATATTATTGGCCACAGCGCCACGCAAAAACTGCTCAATATTTGCTTTAAACTCGGCTTTCTGTCGGTCAATCCCTAGCAATTCGTCAAAACCAATAGTATCGATTCGCTTCACCGCCCGTAAGCTGCCTCGCTTAGGTCGCCAAATTGCAGCCACATCGCTATTCCAGTCGATACTCATAGTTTTTTCTCCCGCCGCACAGTGAATGCAAAATATCTTCCTGGCCATCTGGTTATGTACAGGGACAACAGCAAATTACCGATCCCCGCACCGCTTATATTGGCCAACACATCGGCGCCTTCCATAAATCGGTAGCCGGTGCTGTACTGAAGCAATTCTATCGATACCCCAAAAGCCAACAGACCAAGGTGTATTGCCCAGCGCAACACCGGCCCGGGAAAAGCCAACCAGGCGACAATATAAAGACAGGCATAAGTGATGCAGTGCGCTATCTTATCAACACCAACAAACAGTTCATCGCCAGATGCCGGGCTCAATGACGCGTAACTGACAACCAATACTGCAACCGCGAGGACCACTCGCCAGAACACCAAAACGACTCCCACAACTTACTCTCGTCTATCTAGCAAGGTCTCCATTATATGGAAGTTTCAGTAAATACTCGCAAATTTGCTGTTTGCAGAAACCAGGTCATTTGAAAATCAAGGCACATTGGTAAAACGGCAATTGCCTATCTCAGTTACCTGCCTCAGTTACCTGCCTCAGTTGCCATAAGAAAAAGGACTTGCTAGGCTTGCTCGTCCTTATATACACTCCGCCGAACAAAAACCGTCGACACATCAACTATTCTATAGTCGGCACATTAATTACTAGTATTTTAAAACAGAAAAAAGAGAGGTTAATATGGATCAGGGTCTGGGGTACTGGCTAACTAAGCGCGAATTGATATCCGGCAATCGACTCGCAGTAGTCAATCGTCATAGACGGTTTACCTATAAAGAAATGAACCGGCGCTGTAACCGCCTGGCCAGCGCCCTGCGAGAGAGCGGTGTGCGGCCCGGTGACCGAGTTTGTTCGCTGTTGATGAACGGCAATGAACAGCTGGAGCTGATCTTTGCTGTCGCTAAACTGGGCGCAATCTTCCTGCCTATCAACTTCCGCCTGACTGTGCCAGAAATTGAATACATTGTTAAAGATTCGGGCGCACGTTCTATTTTCTTTCACGATGAATTCAGGCATCTGGCTGAGGGCGTACAAAAGCTAGTGAATTTTGACACTTCGATATACTGCGGAAACGCACGCGCCTGCGACGATGAAGCTGATTATGAAGCTTTTATAGCTAGCGGGTCGGACGCAGAAATGAACACAGATGTCAGTGCCGACGATGTCGCTTTGCTGATGTATACCTCAGGCACTACGGGTAAACCCAAAGGGGCTATGCTAACTCACGCCGCCCACGCCACAAATGTATTCCACACCACACAACGCCTGCCCATTCATTCCGAGACGGTCGCACTCGGCGTAGCGCCCATGTTCCATATCGGTGGTACCAGTGTGACTGTATTGCCAACCCTGTACCAGGGCGGCACAGTGGTCACACTACCTGAATTTGATGCCGTCAAGGTACTGGAAGTAACCGAGAAGGAGCGCCTTACCGGCCTGTTCTGCGTGCCTTCCATGTGGCAGATGATCGTCGAAGAGCTTGATAAAAAAGACTTTGACCTGAGCTCTGTGGAATTCCTGATGACCGGCGCCGCACCAACGCCCTTAAAAATTCTCGCCTATTTCAAAGAACGCGGCCTGGATATCTATGAAGGCTTCGGCATGACCGAAATGGCACCCCTGGTGACCATCCTCGACAAATGGGACTGTGAACGCAAGAACGGCTCTGTAGGTTATCCCGCCTTCTTCGTGGATATTCGCACTGTTGACGACAACGGCAACGATGTTGCGGCCAATGAAGTTGGCGAAATCATCTGCCGCGGACCCAACATGATGAAGGGTTACTGGAACAAACCCGAGGCTACAGTCGAGGCCTTGCGCGACGGTTGGTATCACTCGGGAGATTTGGGTTATCTTGACGATGAGGGCTTTCTTTACATTGTCGATCGCAAGAAGGACATGCTTATCAGTGGCGGCGAAAACGTTTACCCTGCTGAACTTGAGCAGGTGATGTACCAACACGACGCCATCGCCGAAGTGGCTGTGATCGGTATACCCCATGAAAAATGGCAGGAAGTCCCCGCCGCCTGCGTTGTCGTTAAGGAAGGTGCAACGCTGACCGAAAACGAGCTGGTCGAATTCTGTAACGAACGGCTGGCGCGGTTTAAGGTGCCCAAAGCCGTGTACTTCCTGGATGAATTACCCAAATCAGGTGCCGGCAAGATTCTGAAGACGGAACTACGCAAAAGTCATGGCGGTATTACCGTAGCTGCAAAATAGCTGACGGGCAGGCTTTCGCTTTATTTAGGCGAGCTAGACAAGCATTAAAAAAGGGGTTTAATTGCCCCTTTTTTAATGCTTGTCTTCTAATCCACTAACTAATCCACTAACGCTGGTTTCCCGGATATTCGCCGGCAGCAAAACCTCTGCTTGCCTAAATCACCAACAAACCTGATTTAGGGGGCAATCGTCCTGGCAATAGCGGCAGCCACATATTCAACATTAGTCTGACTAACGCCAGCAATATTAATACGGCTCGAACCCACCATGTAAATACCATAGTCATCACGCAATTGTCTTACCTGATCCTTGCTAATGCCAAGAAATGAAAACATACCGAACTGTTGAGTGATGAAAGAGAAGTCCTTCCCTGCACCAGCCTCAGCAAGTTTTTCTACTAATAACGTTCTCAGGCTATTAATGCGATTGCGCATAGCCCCCAGCTCATCTACCCAGTTTTGTCGCAAAGCTGCATCCTGCAATATTGTCGCAACGATGGCGCCACCGTGAGATGGTGGCATGGAATAATTACCCCTCACCACATTGTTGATATGGGTAATAGCTGCCTGGCCATGAGCCTGCTGTGCACTCACTATTGACAAACTGCCAACACGCTCACGATAAAGACCAAAATTTTTGGAACAGGAACTTGCCACCAGTAGCTCGGGCAGTCTTTCTGCCATTAAGCGAACACCGTAGGCATCTTCAGCAAGGCCTCGACCAAAGCCCTGGTAGGCCATATCTATAAACGGCAGAAACCCATTTTTTTCTGCCAGTTCGGTAACAGCCTGCCATTGTTGCTCATCCAGATCGGCACCACAGGGATTGTGGCAACAACCATGTAATAACACCACATCACCAGCTTTAGTCCTGGTCAGCGCTGACATCATTTCATCAAAGCGCAGCTTGCTTGCATGCTGGTCATAATAGGGGTATTGCACCAGTTTCAACCCGGCATTACCGAGCAGTGGTACGTGGTTTGCCCAGGTGGGGTCACTGACCCAGATGGTGATATCGTCGGCACAATGGTTGAGAAACTCAGCACCTACTCTAAGCGCCCCGCAACCACCGGGTGTTAATACAGTATTGACTCTGTTGTCCCGCAGCGCAGGGTGATCTTCGCCAAATATCAGTTTGCGGATACTTTCGTTGAATTCCGGTACTCCAGCCGGGCCTATATAAGCTTTGGTCTGCTCAACCTGGTGACAGATCGCCTCGGCTTTTTTGACCGCATCCATGATCGGTGTATGTCCCGACTCATTCTTGTAAACACCGACTCCGAGATCCACTTTATCGGGATTATCATCGCCAACAAAGTCAGCCAATAAACCAAGAATGGCATCAGCGGGTAAAGCCTCGAGTGACTGGAACATACTTGCCTCCAATAAAAGTTCCGGTTAATGATTTTTGCACCAACCAAACTGGTTCAGCAGGGCTTATTGTAGCGTTAAACTGTTGCCGAAGAGCAGATTTTAAGCCGCGGAAAAATCGTTCCCTACGCCAGCTGGCCAATACCTGGCTTATTTTGGCCAGCCATGAATTGATTGTAGATGCCATCGGTGACGGTTCAAAATGAATGGCTCCAGGACAAACCTGGCAGTGCTCCTAAATGACGTTGAGATAATTTAGCCGATCTACCGTACCGACATCGGACCACTCCCCGCGGTAAAGCTCGCCACTGACTTTGCTGTCAACAATTGCCGGCACCAACACGTCGATAAGTGGGAATTTCGCGCAGTCGCGGCTAAATAAAGTAAACATTTGTGGGTCAATCAGAGCAATACCGCTGTAAGTCAGAGCTTTTCCGGGCACCTCTCTCAAGCCCACTGCGCCACCTTTATGGAGCTGAAAATCACCGTCCGGGTGATAGTTCGGGTTGGGCACGAGTACCAGATGTGCAACATTGCCCTCGAGGTTATGTCGCGCTAATGCAGCAAAAGGATAATCTGTCCACACATCACCATTTACCAGCACAAAAGTCTCCTCGCCCAAGAAGGGCAACGCGCGGCTGATCCCGCCTCCCGTCTCCAGTGGCAACTCTTCCCGCGACCAGGTAATGCTTACACCAAACCGGGCACCGTTGCCGAGCACACTTTCCAGCTGCTCTCCCAGCCAGGCATGGTTAATAACAATCTCAGTAATTCCAGCGCTTGCCAATCGCTCCAGATGATACTGAATAAGCGGCTTGCCCCGTACAGGCAGTAGTGCCTTGGGTGTGTGGTCAGTCAGCGGTCGTAACCGCCGTCCGTAACCGGCAGCCAAAATCATTGCTTTCATGCCTCACCTGCCGTATGCCAGTCTTGATACCAATCCTGTTGCGCGGATATTTCCAGCAGTACCGAGGTAAACCATTGGTAGAAATCTTGTGTGTCAGCATACCGCTGCGCTACTTCGAGGGTATAGCGTATAACCAATGGTAAATCGGCCAGATAACCCGATTTACCATCACGCAAGCAGAGCCTTGCAAAAATACCCAGCACCTTGATATGCCGCTGCAGGCCCATCAAATCAAACCAGCGCTCATACTGTTGCTCGGTTACGTCTTCAGCTGCCAGACCGGCCTCCTTCGCTTTGTGCAAAAACCGGCACATACGCTGATTCACCAGAGATTGTGGCCAGTGTACATAACAGTCGCGTAGCAACGACACCAAATCATAGGTACTTGGACCAATAACAGCATCCTGAAAATCAATCACACCGACATCGTGGTTGGGCAACAGCATTAAATTGCGACTGTGAAAATCCCGATGCACCACCACCTGGGGTTGCTCAAGTGCATTGTTGACCAGCACATCGAACAAACGCTCCAACATTTGCTGCTCAGCGATAGTCAAAGGGTGACCGAGTAGCTCAACTACAAACCATTGGCAGAAAAGCGCCATTTCATCGCGTAAACGATCAACACAATATTCTGGAAACACATGCGTATCTGCAGGCACCTGCTGTATTTTCAACAATACCGCCTCAGCACGCTCATATAGGCCCTCTGCTGTCTGTGCGGTAAGCGAATCCTGATAAAGCTCTGCACCCAAATCTTCCTGCAATAAATATCCATGCTTATAATCCACCGCATAGACCCGGGGCGTATGCACGCCTGCGCGGGAAAGCGCGAGACCGATCCTCACAAAGCCTATATTATTTTCCTGCTGCGGTGGTGCATAAGTCGCCACCATCGGTGGTCGGCTATTAATTCGAAAATACTTTCGAAAGCCAGCATCACCAGATACAACTGCCAGGTCAATATCATCACCGAGCAGCTGCCCGGGCAGATACTCTTTTATCCAGTTCTTCAGCCCATCGTTATTCAACATACAAACCTGTTCGCCAATCGAATAAATGAACATTTTAGCCGAATCACGTCGTCAACTCTTCTACCACGCCCAAGTTCAGGTAGAATGTCGCGCTGGGGATATAAGGCTGGCGTCGCCTGATACCGGCCTTACACTGGACATAAAATATGCCTTTGAGCGAACAAAGCAACCTGTCTTACATTCAGCTAGTTATGTATAGCGTGGTAGTTTTCCTTCTTGCTGGTCAATACCCAGCAAGCGTGCTCGCTGAGGCCGAAACCGAAGCCGCACTAGCAGCAAATACACACAACGAATGGGTGTGTAAAGCGGATGCGGATAACAATTGGCAATGTACTGAAATTACCGTACCAGGCCCAGCTTTTAATAAACCCCCCCACCGCGCCCCTACCCTTACCGCTTCTGCGGCGCCGTCAGATGAAACGCGCATTCAGGTAGCTCGCAATCTTGACTGGGTCGATGAACGTGCATTGCCAGAAGCACAAAAGGACGCCATTTCGCCAGGATGCTGTGGTGCCTACATTGAACCGCCTCGTGACTACCCCGATGGTGAGCTCGACCCGGAGCAGGCAGCGCTAAGTGCCAGCGCAACCAACACAGAGGCCAGGGATAACGTCGCAACCATGACCGGCGATGTGCAAATTTCTCAGGGTTACAGGCAGGTAAGTAGCGATACTGCTTCCGTTGACCAGAATAACCGCACCGCCGAAATGAAAGGCAACGTTCAGTTCCGTGAACCGGGCCTGCTAATGCTTGGTGACCGAGCACAGGTCAATCTCGACACGCAGGAAATAGAAATAGAAAACGCTACCTATGTTATGCACGAACCGGCGATACGTGGTAGTGCCGGGCTGTTGAAACGCGATGTAGACGACCATATCTATATCGACAATGCCGCCTACACCACATGTGAGCCCGGCAATAACACCTGGCGTCTGGTCAGTCCACACATCGACATCAACCCGGATACCGGCCTGGCTACTGCTCGGCATGTACGCATTGAAATCAAAGATATTCCTGTATTCTACACTCCCTGGTTGCGCTACCCGATAGACGGTCGTCGCGTAACCGGCCTGTTGTTCCCAGAAGTTGGCTACAGTAAGCAAAATGGCTTTGACTACGCACAGCCGATTTATTTGAATCTCGCACCAAACTATGATGCCACCATAACACCGCGCTACCTGGACAAACGCGGTGAGATGCTGGAGGCTGAGTTCCGCCACCTGTCGCGAGTAACAGATCTGGTAATGGGAGGCGCCTATCTGCCGGATGACGACGGCGGCAAAGACCAGGATGAGGATGATTCAGGGGCAATCGTGGGCGAAGACCGCTGGTTGGCCAACATTGACCAGCATGGCGGAATGGGTCAAGCATGGCGCACAAGAATTGACTATACCAAGGTCAGTGACGACGACTATTTTCGTGATCTTGGTAACGGCACCCTGCAGGCCACTAGTCAAACCCACCTAAGACAGCTCGCCGCCGCTGGTTATTACTTTAAAAACTGGCAGGTTGGAGTTCAGGCTGTTGAATATCAAACTTTGATAAGGAATGAGGATAATCAATACAAACAGTTACCCAGAGTAGATGCCGACGGCAACTACCTGTTTTCACCGTGGGACCTTGATCTTGAACTCGACCTGGACCACCAATACACAGAGTTTGATCATGATGACTCAAACATAACGGGTACTCGCCTGCGCGCAGATTACGGGCTGACCCTCAACAAGCAATGGATGTGGGGTTATGTACGGCCCACGGCCAAGATTAAAAACCTGTACTACGACCTGGACAATCCGGTCCTTGTCGATGGTGATGAGGATCCTTCAATAACTGTTCCTGTGGGCATTGTCGATGCCGGGCTGTTTTTTGAACGCGACACCACACTTTTAACAAACCTTGTACAAACCTTCGAACCACGACTTTATTACCTTTATTCTCGCCATGAAGACCAGATAGATAATCCCGACTTCGATACGGCTTACCTCACTTTTAGCTACCAACAGCTATTTCGCGATGATCGATTTTCCGGCAGTGATCGCATTGGTGATGCCAACCAGGTTAGTGTCGGCCTCACCAGTCGTTTGATCGATGCAAACACTGGTGTTGAAAAGCTCCGCGGCAGTATTGGCCAGATTTATTATTTCAAAGATCGTTATGTATCGCTGGACCCCACGCTGAGTGAAGATTTTCTTGATAATATGGATGTTACAGACTCTCAGCCCACCCAGGAACAACGCGATATCGCTGATGATCTGGCCAGTGACGAGTCAAATATTGCCGGTGAGCTTGCCGCCCAGTTGAGCCAATACTGGCGCTTCCAGTCAGACATATTGTTTGATCATGATGACGATAAGATTGATAAAGGTAATGTCAGCCTGCGCTACAACAACGCTAGAAACGCTATATTTAACGCCACTTACCGATATACGAGAGAAAACCCGGATCTTGCCTACGAGGAAGAGGATAGAGAATATAACGCCGATATCGAACAGGCTGATATTTCTACCATGTTGCCATTAAATAATAGCTGGAGCCTTATTGGCCGCTGGAATCACGATATAACAAACAGCCGGGAGCTAGAAATTTTTGGCGGTATCGAATACAACAGCTGTTGCTGGCGTGGCAGCGTCATCGTACGGCGCTGGCTTGAGCGGGATGATGATCTGGTCAGACCAGAGGACGATCTGGACTACGATGAAGGTATTTTCTTTCAGGTTCAGCTGAAAGGACTTGCCGGCACCGGCTCCAAAGTAGAAAGCATTTTGAGCGATGGTATTTATGGTTATGTGCCGCAAGACCCCTAGCCGTAGTGGCGACAGCAAACGCCGTATAGTCAATTGTCTGGCAATGCTATTGACAATGGTCGTCACGGTGAAAAATGTTCCGGCTGTGTTTGCCGAATTGCAACAACTGGATCATGTCGTCGCCATCGTCAATGACGGCATCATCATGTCCAGCGAACTGGAAGCCCAGGTATCGGCCCTGTCCAGACAAATGATTCGCTCACAAAGTCAGATACCGTCTCGTGACGTCATCGTGCCCCAGGTATTAAACAAGCTGATTCAGGACACCCTGCAACTGGAGATCGGTCAGCGGGCCGGTGTGCAAATTAGCGACGTCGAACTCAATGAGGCCATGACCGATACTGCAAAAAGACAGAATCTGACCCTTGATGAATTTTTGACTTACGCCCGCGAGGATGGACTCACACAAGCCCAGCTCCGCCTGCAGTTCAAAAAAGAGATGATAATATCCCGCGTCCAACAGGCCATGGTGAATCGACGTATTGAAATCACCGAACAGGAAATCAACAATTTCCTTAACTCCGAAGAGGGCAAGCTTATGTCCTCAGCGGAAGTTAACATCGGCCATATTCTGTTGCGGCTGTCACCAGATGCAAATGTAAACACGGAGAAGGAAGTAATAAGCAAGGCCGAGGCACTCAGATTACAATTGGCCGAAGGTGCGGATTTCAAGCAGCTGGCCCTGATTAACTCAGCGGGACCCAATGCTCTGAAAGGCGGACAACTGGGCTGGAGAAAGGCCGCACAATTACCGGCATTGTTTACACAGGCCCTCAACACCCTCTCTCCCGGGCAGTTTAGTGAGGTTTTACGCAGTGACGCTGGCGTTCATCTGCTAATGCTATATGACCGGCGTGGTGGCGATGAGCAGTTAATTGAACAAAGTGAAGTGCGTCATATTTTGATCAAGCCCAACGAAATACGCAGTAATGACGAAGCCCGGCAGTTAGCGGCAAGCCTGCGCAGCAGAATAATCCAGGGCGAGCTTTTTGAAGATCTGGCTCGCCAGTATTCCGAAGATACCGGCAGCGCGCTCAAAGGAGGGCAGCTCGGCTGGTCAGTGCCCGGGCAATTTGTTGTTGAATTTGAAAATACCGCCAATGGCCTGGAGGTGGGCATTGTCAGCGAACCGGTGATGACCGAACACGGTTGGCATATTATTGAAGTCACCGGGCGTCGCAAGCAGGATTTTAGTGATGAGATCCTGCGCAACCAGGCAGCCAATTATCTCCGCCAGCGCAAATATGCCGAGGAGCTACAAGTCTGGCTTGAAGAAATTCGTAATGAGGCCTTCATCGAAATAAAGTCATGACCTTGCGCCTGGCCGTTACACCTGGGGAGCCGGCTGGTATCGGCCCCGACCTGCTAATCCAGTTTTGCCAACACGGATATACCCACGAGCTAGTAGTCATCGCCGACCCGGAGCTACTGCTACAACGGGCCAAAATGCTTGACCTGCCCCTGAACCTGCGCGACCCCTCAGGCACTGCCATAGCACCGGGCGAACTCGCTATTGTCCCCGTAGCACTCCACAAAACATCTACGCCTGGCGAACTGGATGCCAGCAATGCACGAGCGGTGCTCGCCACCCTGCAGGTTGCAACTCAAGGCTGCCTGAATGGGGAATACGCAGCGCTTATAACCGGGCCCATACACAAAGCGATTATAAACGATGCGGGCGTACCCTTTAGTGGCCATACCGAGTATCTGGCCAGGCTAAGCAATACCTCTCGCGTAGTAATGATGCTCGCTACCCAGGGCCTGCGCGTTGCCCTGGCTACCACGCACATACCCCTTGCGAGCGTGGCGGATACACTCACTACCGACCTGCTCGAAGAGACACTTATCATTATTCATCGTGATCTCAAAACAAGATTTGGTATCGATAATCCCAGCATTCTGGTCTGCGGCCTCAACCCCCACGCTGGTGAAAATGGGCATATTGGTAGCGAGGAAATATCGGTTATTATTCCCGTTATCGAAAAGCTAAAAAATCGGGGCATTGCTGTTACTGGCCCACTGCCCGCCGATACAATATTCACCCCCAAACACCTGGCGCAAGGTGACGTAGTGCTCGCCATGTATCATGATCAGGGACTACCCGTATTGAAATACAAGGGCTTCGGCAATGCGGTAAATATAACACTGGGGCTGCCATTTATACGCACTTCTGTTGATCACGGCACAGCTCTCGAGCTGGCCGGCAGTGGGCAGGCGGATACTGGTAGTCTGGCCACAGCAATTGATAGTGCCGCAATGATGGCTATCGCGATGTCCAGCTAACTGTAGATCTACCCATGACAGAAACACCGAAGAAAAACCATCACCGAGCCAGGAAACGCTTCGGTCAAAATTTTTTGTTAGACCCCATCGTCATAGACAATATTGTTTCCGTGATCGCTGCAAAGCCGACCGATCATCTGATTGAAATAGGCCCTGGGCTGGGCGCATTAACCGAACCTTTACTGGAACGCTGCCCAAACTTGACCGTCGTCGAAATAGATCGCGATCTTGCTGATATATTGAGCGCTCGTTACGCCCAAAAACCAGGGTTTAAACTGCACCGTGGAAACGCGTTGCAAACAGACTTTGCCGCTCTCAGCAATCAGAAGCCGATGCGCATTGTCGGTAATTTACCGTACAATATTTCCACACCGCTACTGTTCCACTTGCTGACCTTTAGTCCACTTATTATTGATATGTATTTCATGTTGCAAAAGGAAGTCGTTGATCGACTCGCTGCTTCACCTGGCAACAAAATTTATGGCCGGCTCAGTGTTATGATGCAGTACCACTGTCAGATACAACCCCTTTTTACCGTGCCACCCACAGCGTTCAAACCATCGCCTAAAGTAACATCGGCTGTGGTCAGGCTGGCTCCTCACACGACGCTACCCAGCCGCGCAGTTGATCCAGTAATATTTGAACGCCTGGTAAAACTTTGTTTTCAGCAACGCCGCAAATCACTTCGCAACAGCTTAAAAATACTGGTTAGCGAAACAACTTCGCTTTCAGACTTCGATGTCGATTTAAAGGCACGACCTGAAACACTGTCTGTCGCGGATTTTGTCACACTGTCGAACCAGTTGAGCGCCCTGTCATGAGTGATTATCAGATAAAAGTCGACATAAAAACCGAGTATCTGCCACGGCAATCAGAACCCCGTAAACAGCAATATGCCTTCGCCTATCACATCGCAATAGCTAATCAGGGGAGCGAGTCCGCGCAATTGATTAGTCGTCACTGGATCATTATCGATGGCAACCAAGCCCGCCAGGAGGTGAAAGGACAGGGCGTCGTAGGCGAACAGCCGCTAATCACTCCGGGGGAGACTTTTCGATACAGTAGCGGCGTCATTCTCGAAACCGAAGTGGGAACCATGTCCGGAACATACCATATGCTTAGCGAAACCGGCACGCCCTTCGACGCGCCGATTCCCACTTTTTTGCTAGCGATTCCCAACGCTGTCCACTGACCGTGTCAGTCACTAAATGACAGTGTATGCCGTAGGTGACATCCAGGGCTGTCTCGAGCCCCTGCAAAAACTGCTCGACAAAGTATCATTTGAACCCGGTAAAGATCAGCTTTGGGCAGCAGGCGACATAGTTAATCGGGGCCCCCAGTCACTGCACACCATACGGTTTCTAAAAAGCCTTGGCGCTTCCTTTCGAATGGTACTAGGCAATCATGACCTGCACCTGCTAGCCACTGCAAGAGGCTTTCGCAAACCCACATCAAAAGATACCCTTGGCGAAATATATGTTGCTGGCGATGCCGACGAACTGCTTACCTGGTTACAAAGTCAGCCATTGCTTATCCATGACCTGGGTTACGTAATGGTACACGCGGGCATCCCACCGCAATGGTCCTTGTCCACGGTAAAAAAGAAGGCTTTAGTCGTCGAAAAAGCCCTGTTGGGCGAAGGGAGCGATAATTTTTTTGCCGAGATGTACGGCAATACACCAGCGAAGTGGAAAGAAAACCTGTTACCTGCTGAACAATTGCGGGTGATCACCAACTATCTTACTCGCATGCGCTTTTGCGATGCCGCGGGAAACCTGGAGTTAACCTGCAAAGCCGGCCCAGACCAGGCCCCCGCTGGCTACAAGCCCTGGTTTTCACACCGTAAGCGCAAAACTGCGGGTAAAAAAATAATTTTTGGCCACTGGGCGGCTCTTGATGGGCGACCTTGCGGCGACAATCTCTTCCCACTTGATACCGGCTGCGTGTGGGGGAAACGCCTACGTTTACTAAACCTCGATACTGGAGCTTACATTCACTATCGGTGTGGGAAGTAAGTTACTTCTGAATATTGCCCACCTGTCGGTTGATCGCATATCTACGAGTGTTTATTGGTGAACTGAGGCTTAAAGATGGGTTATCGCTCTGAGGGGACTTAAATAAAAAAACCGGGCTTACTCTTACTATAGCCCGGTTTTTTACACTCGCCTATCTAACATGCTAATAGTCTAGTAGTCGTTTTTTTACTCGTCGACTTCTTCGAACTCTTCATCAGGTTCTGCCATTATCCGACCAACCAGTTCTATATAGGCCATCGGTGCTTTATCGCCTGTACGGTAACCACACTTGAGTATTCGCGTATAACCGCCGGGTCGATCTTCGTAGCGAGGCCCGAGGTCAGTAAATAATTTACCCACTGCTTCCTTGCTACGCAGACGGCTAAAAGCCAGCCGACGATTAGCAACACTGTCCTTTTTAGCCAACGTAATTAATGGCTCGGCTACGCGACGCAATTCTTTGGCCTTTGGCAACGTGGTCTTAATGATTTCATGTTCTACCAGCGAAGCAGTCATATTTCGATACATCGCCTTGCGATGGGAACTGTTTCGATTTAGTTGGCGGCCACTCTGTCGATGACGCATAGTCTTGATTCCTGTCTATCTATCGATAGCCCACATGTTGGTGAGCCTTGCGATCAATTTTATTGAAAGTTTTCGCTTTCCTGCCTTAGGCTGGCGGGTGGCCAGTTCTCCAGGCGCATGCCCAACGACAGACCTCTGGAAGCCAATACATCCTTAATTTCGGTAAGTGATTTCTTACCTAAGTTAGGCGTTTTTAACAATTCCACTTCTGTGCGCTGAATCAAATCACCAATATAATAAATACTCTCTGCCTTCAGGCAGTTAGCCGAGCGCACTGTCAGTTCCAGATCGTCAACCGGACGCAGCAGGATGGGATCGATTTTTTCCTCATGCTCTTCTGGTTCCAACTGTTTTTCACTTTCCAGATCAACAAATACCGCTAATTGCTGTTGCAGAATGGTAGCGGCGCGACGAATAGCTTCTTCCGGCTCTATGGTGCCATTCGTTTCGATATCTAGAACAAGCTTGTCCAGGTCAGTTCGTTGCTCTACGCGAGCACTTTCAACTGAATACGAAACCTTTCGCACCGGGCTATATGACGCATCGAGGCGTAGTCGTCCGATAGCGCGCGTTTCCTCTTCATCATTTTCTCTTGCGTCAGCCGGTTGATAACCACGACCCCTGGCTATACGCAGACGCATGTTCAACTCGACATTTCCAGTAATATGCGCGATGACATGATCCGGATTTTTGATCTCTACGTTGCTATCGGCCTGAATATCACCAGCGGTGACAGGGCCCACACCCGATTTGACCAGAGTGAGTTCAGCTTCTTCCTTGCCATGTAATATAATCGCGACATTTTTCAGGTTCAGCAAAATCTCGATGACATCTTCCTGAACACCCTCTATTGCGCTGTATTCGTGCAGCACACCATCGATCTCTACTTCAACAATGGCACAACCAGTCATTGACGAAAGTAAGATACGCCGCAGTGCATTGCCCAGGGTATGACCGAAACCACGCTCAAGCGGTTCTAGCACTACCCGCGCATTGGTGGCATCATATTCAGTGACGTCAATCGTGCGTGGAGTTAGTAACTCAGTAACTGAATGTTGCATAAGCAAAGCTATCCTAGGTTATGTGCTGTTACTTGGAGTAAAGCTCTACAATGAGATTTTCATTAATTTCGCTGGGCAGGTCACCACGATCTGGTGCGCGTTTGAAAACACCTTCCATTTTGTTAGTGTCTACTTCTACCCACTCAACCTCCCCTCGCTGTGCAGCAAGTTGCAATGCTGACTGAATGCGCAGTTGAGATTTAGACCGCTCGCGGATACCTATGACGTCATCTTCGCCAACTTGATACGAGGCTATATTGACTTTTTTGCCATTAACCAGAACGCAATTGTGAGAAACCAGTTGCCTTGCCTCTGCCCTGGTCGAACCAAAACCCATTCGATAAACCACGTTATCCAGTCTTTTTTCCAGTAAGCTCAACAAGTTTTCGCCGGTATTACCTTTAATGCGTGCTGCTTGCTTGTAGTAGTTGCGAAATTGCTTTTCCAGCACGCCGTATATGCGACGCACTTTTTGTTTCTCGCGCAACTGCACACCATAATCCGATAACCGAGTGCGACGCTGTCCGTGCTGCCCAGGGATACTGTCAGCGCGGCATTTAGATTCTAAGGGTCGAATACCGCTTTTCAGGAACAGATCTGTCCCTTCACGGCGGCTCAGCTTACAGGTCGGTCCAAGATATCTTGCCATCGATTGTATTCCTCTTAAACGCGACGTTTTTTGGGTGGCCGACAGCCATTATGAGGGATCGGCGTCACGTCGGTGATATTCGTAATTTTCAGCCCGGCGTTATTAAGCGCCCGAACTGCTGATTCACGACCGGGTCCCGGTCCCTTCACTTCCACGTCTACGTTTTGCAAACCATATTCCTGAGCCGCTACAGCAGCCCGTTCTGATGCAACCTGGGCCGCAAACGGCGTACTTTTTCGAGAGCCCCGAAAACCGGATCCACCCGACGTAGCCCAACTCAGCGCATTACCCTGGCGATCAGTAATAGTGATAATCGTATTGTTAAATGATGCGTGAATATGCGCGATGCCGTCCACCACAGTACGGGCACCTTTCTTTCGCGCTGATTTCGTAGGGGTTGTTGCCATATCAGTTCAATTCCTGAAATCACTTACTCGACGAAGTGATTTATTATCGCTTGATTGGTTTCCGCGGCCCTTTGCGGGTGCGCGCATTAGTTTTAGTACGCTGTCCGCGCAAAGGTAAGCTGCGGCGGTGGCGAATGCCCCGATAGCAACCAAGATCCATCAGTCGCTTGATGTTCATGCTAATTTCACGCCGCAAGTCACCTTCAACTGTGCGTTGAGTAACTGCGGTTCGCAAACTGTCCAGCTGCTCCTCAGACAATTCCGATATTTTAACCGTCCCATCAATGCCAACCTTTGCACAGATGTCTTTAGCTGTTGTGCGACCTACCCCATAAACGTAAGTTAACGAGATCACCGTATGTTTGTGATCAGGAATATTGACGCCGGCAATACGGGCCATCCGATTTACTCCAAATATCTAATAAGTTATTTGTTTGATTGTATGCGCTTAGTTGCTAGTGCCGTTTCCCGGCTTGCCAGCCGCGCAAAAAGGCGCAACAGGATAGCGCCTAACGACGCTAAAATCAATAAAATTAAGCTGATTTGTATCCACTCAACCCTGACGTTGCTTATGTCTGGGCTCAGTATTACAAATGACACGGACCACGCCTTTACGCTTGACCACTTTGCAATTGCGACACAATTTTTTTACCGATGCTCTAACTTTCATATTTTTTCCCCTATTACCGCTAACGAGAGTACCGCTAACGAAAGTACCGCTAACGAAAGTACCACTAGCGAGTACCACCACCGTAACCCTTCATATTCGCCTTTTTTAATACGGAATCATATTGATGGGACATTAAATGAGACTGTACCTGCGACATAAAATCCATAGTAACTACCACTGCAATCAGCAGGGATGTACCACCTAAATAAAACGGCACATTGAAGTAAACATTCAAAAACTGGGGTAGCAAACATACACCCGCTATATAAATGCCGCCAACCATAGTCAACCGTGTCACTACGCCATCTATATATTTGGCGGTTTGTTCGCCGGGCCTAATGCCAGGTAAGTAGGCCCCGCTTTTTTTCAGATTATCAGCAACTTCCTTAGGATTGAATGTCAATGCCGTATAGAAAAAGCAGAAAAATATGATAAGTCCGGCAAATAGCAATATATGTAATGGCTGGCCTGGGCCAAGAAATAACGACACGTCCTGTAACCAGTCTGGTGCTCCAGCGCCTTGCCCAAACATTGCCGCTAGCGTGGACGGGAATAACAGAAGGCTACTGGCAAAAATAGCGGGTATAACACCGGCCATATTTACTTTTAAAGGTAAATGACTACTCTGCTGGCTGTAAGCTCCACGCCGCTGTTGGCGCTGAGCATAATTGACAGTTATGCGACGCTGCCCACGTTCAATGAAAACAACAAAATAAACCACTGCAATTGCCAGAACAGCCACTAAAAGCAGTGCAATGATATTCATGTCACCCTGGCGGGCGGATTCAAATGCCTGCCCTAAAGCCCTCGGCAATCCGGCCACAATACCGGCAAAAATCAGCATAGAAATCCCATTACCAATACCGCGCTCGGTAATCTGCTCTCCTAGCCACATCATGAATACCGCACCGGTAACCAACGAGGTGATCGCGATAAGGAAAAAGGTGAAGCCCGTATAATAGGCCAGGCCTTGTCCGGCAAGACCATAAGCCATACCAGTACCCTGCACCAAAGCCAAAAGTACTGTGGCATAACGGGTCATTTGAGTGATCTTCCGCCGCCCAGCATCGCCCTCTTTTTTAAGCTGCTCAAGCGTTGGTGTAACAGCGGTCATAAGCTGCATAATGATAGATGCAGAAATGTACGGCATGATTCCCAGCGCCAAAATACTCATGCGCTCCAGCGCACCACCGGAAAACATATTAAACATACCCAGGATCGTGCCCTGATTTTGGGTAAACAGTGCGGCAACACGATCCGGATCAATACCGGGCACGGGAATATGCGTACCTATTCGGTATATAATGATGGCCAGCAACAAAAAGCGAAGGCGAGCCCATAGCTCGCCCAATCCTTTTTCACTGCCGGCAGGCAATTTTGCTGGTTTCACCATTTTACTTCGAACCTGACCTTATCTCTATAATCCCTAATCTTGCTCTAATACCTGACCGCCCGCAGCTTCAAGTGCAGCTTTCGCACCGGCGGTTATACCAAGACCCTTTATTTTAACGGGGCTATGCAACTCTCCTGACAGGAACACTTTGGCTCTGCGTATATTGCAATTAACCAGCCCTGCGCTGCGCAGTGCGGCGAGGTCAACGACATCACTATCAATACCATTGAGCTCGGCCAGTCGAACATTCGCTGTAACTCGTGCTAGTCGCGAGGAAAAACCGTACTTGGGCAAACGTTTCTGCAAGGGCATTTGGCCACCCTCAAAACCTGGCTTAACCCGCCCACCTGAACGCGATTTCTGACCTTTATGGCCACGACCGCAAGTTTTTCCAGAGCCACTGCCGATACCTCGACCAACGCGTTTGGCATTAGGTCGACTACCCTCGGCGGGACTCAGAGTGTTTAGGCGCATCTCAACCTTCCTCAACTTTTAACATATAACTAACTTTGTTTATCATGCCTCTTACCGAGGGGGTATCTTCAACCATCACACTGTGACCGACACGGCGCAAGCCTAAACCCGTCAGGCACGCTTTGTGCGTGGCCAGGCGCCCAATGCGACTACGCACCTGAGTTACTTTTAACTTTTCTGCTCTACTCATAGTCTTATGTCTACCGTCAGATTAAAGAACTAATCCTTACCCGAGAACCTCTTCTACAGATTTTCCGCGCTTGGCAGCTATTTCTTCGGGTGCACGCATATTCTCCAAACCTTTAAAAGTTGCCCTTACCACGTTCACGGGATTAGTTGACCCATAGCACTTAGCCAGAACATTTTGCACACCAGCCAGCTCAAGAACTGCTCGCATGGCACCACCAGCGATGATCCCGGTACCTTCAGAAGCCGGCTGCATATAAATCCTGGACGCGCCATGGTTAGACCTTATTGCGTACTGCAAGGTGTTATCTTTGAGATCAACCTGAATCATATTCCTGCGTGCCGCTTCCATAGCCTTCTGGATAGCCAGCGGTACTTCCCGTGCTTTACCTCGGCCAAAGCCAACACGTCCATTACCATCGCCAACAACCGTCAATGCCGTGAATCCGAAAATCCGGCCACCTTTCACAGTTTTAGCGACTCGATTCACCTCAACCAGCTTTTCCATTAACCCTTCATTAGGGTCCATATCGCGAGAATTATTCTTTGCCATTAGCTTGCCTTTAAATTTCCAGTCCGCCAGCACGTGCAGCATCAGCGAGCGCCTTAACACGGCCGTGATACTTAAACCCGCTGCGATCAAAAGCTACCTTGTTAACGCCAGCATTCCGGGCCCGCTCCGCTATGAGTGCCCCAACTGTTTCAGCAGCTGACATGTTGCCTGTGTTGCCTTTACCACGAATACTGCTATCCAGGGTCGAAGCACTGGCGACGACGTTATCACCACCAGCAGTGGGCGCTATAATCTGCGCATAAATATGCTTCGACGTACGGAAAACACAAAGACGCGAAGCCTCTTGCTCGCGTATTCTTGCACGCCCTCGACGAGCACGGCGCAACCTGGATCGTTTTTTATCACTCATGACTTCTAACCCTGTTACTTTTTCTTCGCTTCTTTGCGACGCACATATTCGTCAGCGTATCTCACTCCTTTACCCTTGTAGGGCTCGGGTGGACGGTAGCTTCGAATTTCCGCAGCGACCTGACCAAGCAATTGCTTGTCCGCTGATTTCAACACAATCTCAGTTTGACTAGGTATCTCTACACTCACGCCTTCAGGGATTGCATGTTCGATCGGGTGAGAAAAGCCCAGCGTCAGGTTTATTTTCTTACCCTGCAACTGCGCCCGATAACCCACACCAACCAGCTGCAGGCGTTTTTCGAAACCGGTACTGACACCGATAACCATGTTACTCACCAGCGCCCGCGTAGTACCAACAATGGCACTGCTCTTTTCGCCTTCGCGAAGGCGAAATCGCAACACGTTATCTTCCTGGGCCACGGTAACGCTCTCATGACAGGTCAATGACAGCTCACCCTGCCCTCCCTTGACCGAGACCTCGCTCCCCCTGAGGGTCACTTCAACACCTTTCGGTATGGGGACCGGATTATTAGCTACTCTGGACATCTTTGCCTTCCTTTAAAATACAGTCCACTTAGAATACGGTGCACAACACTTCACCACCAATACCAGCGGCGCGAGCTGCAGAGGACGCCATAACGCCCTTACTGGTGGACACAATTGCCAGACCCAGGCCACCACGTACGCGCGGCAATTCGTCAGCCCCGGCATAGCGACGCAGACCCGGACGGCTAAATCGGTCAAGCTCTTCAATGACCGGTTTACCCTCGAAGTATTTCAATTGAATTGTTAATTCAGGTTTAACGCTATCTGTAACACTAAAACCACTAATATAACCTTCGTCTTTCAACACCTGGGCTACCGCTATTTTTAGCTTGGCGGAAGGCATTGTGACAGCCTCTTTCGACCGGGCGAGGCCATTACGGATTCGGGTCAGCATATCTGCCAGTGGATCCTGCATACTCATCGC
Organism: Gammaproteobacteria bacterium; assembly: GCA_003645535.1. Classification (GTDB taxonomy): domain Bacteria; phylum Pseudomonadota; class Gammaproteobacteria; order Pseudomonadales; family Porticoccaceae; genus HB2-32-21. The sequence goes on from QNFP01000008.1 coordinate 34,016, forward strand.
AAATCGCTCCTCTAGTCCGTTTACCAACTTGCCTTAACAAGGCCTGGCACATCTCCGCGCATGGCGGCTTCGCGCAGCTTGTTACGACACAATCCAAATTTTCTATACACCCCGTGCGGACGGCCCGTTACGCGACACCGCCGACGTTGTCGCACTGGACTGGCATCCCGAGGTAATTTCTGCAATTGCAATTGCGCTTCCCAACGCTCGTCATCGCTAGAATTGACATTAGCAATGGTCGCTTTTAAAGCCGCACGTTTGCCGGCATATCTGGCAACTGTTTTGGTGCGCTTTTTCTCACGCTCGATCATCGATACCTTAGCCATAATCTGTCATTAACTCCGCAGAGGAAAACCGAAAGCGCGCAGCAGTGCACGACCCTCATCATCGGTGCGCGCCGTAGTAGTCATTGCAATATCTAACCCGCGCAATTTATCGACTTTGTCATAGTCGATTTCAGGAAAAACTATTTGCTCGGTCATGCCCATAGCAAAATTACCGCGCCCATCAAATGATTTGGGGCTAATCCCCCTGAAATCCCTGATCCTGGGAATCGCTATAGCAATCAACCTTTCTAAAAATTCGTACATCCTGTCCTGGCGTAATGTTACTTTACAACCAATCGGCCAGGCCTCTCTGACTTTGAAGCCAGCGATGGATTTTCGCGCCAGGGTTATGACCGGCTTCTGACCAGCAATAAGCTGCAGATCATTAACAGCATTTTCCAGCACTTTTTTATCCGCCAATGCCTCACCTACACCCATATTCAGTGTAATTTTGGACAGGCGTGGCACTTCCATAACATTTTTTAGCCCTAACTCGCTTTTAAGGCGAGGCGCAAGCTCACTTACATAAAGGTCTCTCAGATTAGCCATCTCTTTCGCTCCTCTAGGCCTTTACAGGTTCGCCGCTGGATTTAAAAACCCGGATCTTCTTGCCACTTTCAAGCACTTTAAAACCCACCCGACCGGCTTTATTTTCAGCTGGGTCGAAGACACCAACATTTGATGAGTCGATCGGCGCCTCCTTCTCGATAATGCCGCCAGGCACTCCCATCTGAGGATTCGGTTTTTGGTGCTTTTTAACTAACTGCACACCCGATACCAGCAGCCTGCCATCATTCAGCACCTGCAACACTTTGCCCCGCTTACCTTTATCTCGTCCTGCAAGGACAATCACATCGTCATTGCAGCAAATTTTTTTCATAGCCATGTTTTTTGCTCGCTACCTCAACCCAGCACCTTAAAGTACTTCTGGCGCCAGGGAAATGATCCTCATAAACTTTTCACTACGTAATTCCCGCGTGACTGGGCCGAATATACGGGTACCAATAGGCGCTAGTTGGGCGTTTAGCAACACCGCTGCATTATCATCAAATTTGATCAAACTACCGTCTTGCCGCCGTACACCGCTCCGGGTTCTTACGACAACCGCATCCATAACCTGACCCTTCTGAACTTTACCCCGGGGGATAGCTTCTTTGACGGTCACTTTGATGATATCGCCAATCGCCGCATAACGGCGATGCGAACCACCCAGTACTTTTATACACATCACACGACGTGCACCGCTATTGTCCGCTACATCCAGATAACTCTGTGTCTGTATCATTTCTTTCCTTTGCTCCGAATCTTTTTAGTCAGCCCGATTCAAACGACTGTCGCGCGCACTACTACATCGACCAGCTTCCAGGACTTGGACTTTGAAATCGGCCTGGTTTCAGCGATGGTCACCATATCCCCAATACGACACTGGTTTTGTTCATCATGGGCTTTTATCTTAGTAGAGCGATTAATAATCTTGCCGTACACCGGGTGTTTTACTCGGCGCTCTATCAGCACAGTGACGGTTTTATCCATTCTGTCACTGACTACTTTTCCTGACAGTGTGCGAGCTTTTTTCTCTGTCATTTCAGCTTCCCGAATTCTCGTTTAACACAGTCTTGATACGAGCGATATCACGCCGTACCTGCTTCATTTCGTGACTTTGATTAAGCTGCCCAGTGCCACGCCTGATGCGCAGCTTAAACTGTTTTTCCAGCGTAGCCATCAGGCTCTCCTGCAACTCCGCCGCAGACTTTTCGCGTAGTTCACTAGCTTTCATTACATCACCGATCGCTTGACAAAAGTGGTCTTAATAGGCAGTTTTGCTGCCGCCAGCGTGAATGCTTCCCGCGCGAGATCTTCGGAGACACCTTCCATTTCATACAACACTTTACCGGGCTGAATTAACGCCACCCAATATTCAACATTGCCCTTACCTTTACCCATGCGCACTTCCAGCGGCTTTTGGGTAATTGGCTTGTCTGGGAAAACACGAATCCAAATCTTTCCACCACGCTTGACGCACCTGGTCATTGCTCGACGCGCCGCCTCTATTTGACGAGCGGTCAACCGGCCTCGCCCGACAGCCTTGAGACCGTATTCGCCAAAGCTGACTTTGCTACCACGCAGGGCCAAACCGCGATTACGCCCTTTTTGCTGTTTTCGGTATTTAGTTCTTTTCGGTTGCAGCATTTAACCCTGCCCTCAATTCCACAATTACTTCTTGGCCGACTTTTCATCAGGCTCTTCTGTACCCAGAACCTCGCCCTTAAACACCCAAACTTTAATACCTATAATTCCATAGGTAGTCGCTGCCTCGGCAGTTGCGTAATCAATATCAGCACGCAGCGTATGCAGGGGCACACGACCCTCGCGGTACCACTCATTGCGTGCAATTTCCGCCCCACCAAGCCGGCCACCAATACGAATCTTTACGCCCAACGCGCCCTGGCGCATGGCATTTTGCACCGCCCGCTTCATGGCGCGGCGAAACATTACTCGGCGTTCTATTTGCTGCGCCACATTTTGAGCAACTAAAGCAGCATCGAGGTCGGGTTTACGGATTTCCTCGATATTAATGTGCACCGGAATGCCCATTTCTTTAGCTACCGCGGCACGCAACTTTTCCACATCTTCGCCCTTTTTGCCGATAACTATACCGGGGCGTGCTGTGTGAATCGTAATGCGAGCGGTCTCTGCTGCCCGCTCGATATCCACCCGACTTACTGACGCATGCGCCAAAGTCTTTTTAATGAATTCACGAACCCGCAGGTCTGCGTTTAGCTTATCAGCATAATCACCACCATCGGCGTACCAAACGGAGGTGTGCTTCTTGACGATCCCCAACCTTATACCGGTTGGATGTACTTTCTGACCCATGTCAGCTCCTACTTCCCCGACTCTACTGATCGGCTACTTTTACGGTAATGTGGCAGTAACGCTTTAATATTCTGTCGGCCCGCCCCTTAGCGCGCGGCTTCAGGCGCTTAAGCGTTGTGCCTTCATCGACAAAAATGGTGGACACTATCAACTCATCAACATCCGCGCCTTCATTATGCTCAGCGTTAGCAATTGCTGACTCGAGCACTTTTTTTACAATGAACGCGCCCTTTCTTTTACTAAAAGAAAGAATATCCAGCGCGTCCTCAACAGACTTACCGCGGATCTGATCAACAATCAGCCGGGCTTTCTGGGCAGACAAATGCACTCCACTTAATTTTGCAGCAACTTCCATCGTCATCACCTCCCAGACTTAAGATCTGGCCGTTTTATCTGCAACGTGTCCACGATACGTGCGCGTGGGTGCAAACTCGCCAAGCTTATGTCCAACCATTTCTTCAGACACCGACACAGGCACGTGTTGCCGCCCGTTATGCACCGCCAGCGTCAAACCGACCATTTGCGGTATCACGATAGACCGGCGCGACCAGGTCTTAATTGGCCTGCGATCATTATTCTCCGCAGCGACCTCTACTTTTTTCATCAAATGGATATCGATGAAAGGCCCTTTTTTAAGTGAACGTGGCACTGTTAGCTCCTCTCCGACCCGTCGTCGTTATTTCTTGCCGCGACGACGTACGATCATGTTATCTGTTCGCTTGTTTTTGCGAGTTTTATATCCCTTAGCTGGCACACCCCAGGGACTAACCGGATGCCGTCCACCTGAGGTTTTGCCTTCGCCTCCACCATGGGGGTGATCTACTGGATTCATGGCCACCCCACGCACCGTCGGTCTCACTCCACGCCAGCGGCTTGCACCGGCTTTACCAAGTGAACGGAGGTTGTGCTCGCTGTTGCTCACCTCACCTATAGTCGCACGACAGTCCGCCAGCACTTTGCGCATCTCGCCACTGCGTAAACGCAAAGTGGCATGTCGACCCTCGCGGGCCACTAACTGTGCAGAGGCACCAGCACTGCGCGCCATCTGAGCGCCTTTTCCGGGCTTCATTTCCACGCAGTGAATCACGCTTCCCACCGGGATATTTGTCAGCGGCAGCGCATTGCCAGCCTTAATCGCCGCGCTCTGACCGGACTGCAGGATGTCGCCTGCACACAAGCCTTTGGGTGCGATAATATAGCGCCGCTCACCATCGGTGTAACACAACAGGGCAATATTGGCTGAACGGTTAGGATCGTACTCCAGCCGCTCAACTCTTGCCGGCACATTGTCTTTATTTCGTTTAAAATCTATCACTCGATAATGCTGCTTGTGCCCACCGCCCACGTGGCGTGTGGTTATATGGCCAGCATTATTTCGACCGCCCTTTTTCGATTGCTTTTCCAGCAACGGCCCGTGAGGCGCACCCTTATGAAGATCAGGATGAACAACGCTCACTACAAATCGGCGACCCGGAGAGGTTGGCTTTCTTTTAATTACCGGCATGAGAACTCCCCTTAAACCGCCACTGTAAAGTCTATATCCTGACCTGACGTTAGCCGCACATAGGCTTTTTTCCAGTCAGCACATTTACCCAGTCCAGTGCGAGTACGCTTCGTTTTACCCTTGACACTGACCACGCGCACACTCAATACATTGACATCAAACAGCTGTTCGACCGCTGCCTTGATTTCTCTTTTGTTGGCTCGCGAGTCAACTTTAAACACCACCTGGTTGCTGTCTTCGGCCAAACCTGTTGACTTTTCAGTGACCAGGGGCTGCAACAACACCGTGAAGATCCGCTCTTTATTCACCCCAGCATCTCCTCTATCTTCCGCAATGCCGGAACAGTGACCATGACCTTTTCAAAACGGATCAGGCTAGCCGGATCCATGCCATGAGCATCCCTAACATCAACTTTGTGGAGGTTGCGCGCCGACAGATACAAGTTTTCGTTAACTTCTTCGGTAAGAATCAGTACGTCACGCAAGCCCAGTTCGTTGAGCTTTTGCACCAACAACTTGGTTTTTGGTGCGTCCAGTTCAAATGTCTCGACAACCACTAACCGCTCCTGCCTCGCCAGCTCAGACAGAATAGAACGCAAAGCTGCTCGATACATTTTCCGGTTTAATTTTTGCGAGTGATCCTGAGGCTGCGCAGCAAAAGTGACACCACCGGAACGCCATATCGGGCTGCGGATAGTGCCCGCCCGAGCGCGGCCAGTACCTTTTTGTCGCCATGGCTTCTTGCCACCACCAGACACTGCGGCTCGATTCTTTTGCGCCCGCGTACCCTGTCGGGCACCAGCCAGCACAGCGGTAACTGCCTGATGCACTAAATCTTGATTAAACTCTCTGCCGAAGGCAGCGTCAGAAACAGTGAGAGTACCACTGCTGCCACCAGGCGTAGCTACACTTAGCTCCATCTTCTAACCCTCTAGCCTTTCACTGCCGGACGGATGATCACATCGCCACCCTGAGCACCAGGCACCGCGCCCTTGATCAGCAGCAGGTTTCGCTCAGCGTCAACACGTATCACTTCCAGGTTCTGGGTTGTAACCCGACGGGCACCCATATGACCGGCCATTTTCTTACCCTTAAATACCCTGCCAGGCGTCTGGTTTTGACCAATAGATCCTGGCGCCCGGTGAGAGATAGAGTTGCCGTGGGTGGCGTCCTGCATTTGAAAATTCCAGCGTTTTACGACACCGGCAAAACCCTTGCCTTTTGATACTCCGGTAACATCGACAAACTGGCCAGCTTCAAAGCGATCCACCGTGACAAGTCCGCCTACCTCAAAAACCTCGTCGACACCTTCGGTGCGAAATTCCCACAAACCACGACCCGCCTCAGAACCGGCCTTGGCATAGTGTCCAACACCAGGCTTGCTCACACGGGAGGGACGGCGCGAACCTGCAGTTACCTGCAGAGAGGCATAACCTTCTTTCTCGGGGGTTTTGACCTGCGTAACGCGATTGGGCTCAACCTCAATCACCGTCACCGGTATCGATACACCGTCATCGCTAAACACGCGACTCATGCCGCATTTGCGACCAACTAATCCAACGCTCATTTTGACAACCTCTTAGTGTACGGGGCTATTACCCGCTATGGCCGCCCATTTCAGAGCGTTACACCCCCGGACAAAGGTCCGGAAAGGGCTTCTAACTTAAACTTATCTGCACGTCCACGCCCGCAGCCAGATCGAGCTTGGCAAGGGCATCAACTGTTTTTTCTGTAGGCTCAATAATTTCAATCAATCGCTTATGTGTGCGGATCTCATACTGGTCACGCGCATCCTTATTTACATGAGGCGAAATCAATACCGTGTAGCGTTCAATTTTAGTCGGCAAAGGAATCGGCCCACAAATCTGCGCGCCAGTGCGCCTGACAGTTTCGACTATCTCCTCAGTCGAAGCATCAATCAACTTGTGATCAAATGCCTTGAGGCGAATTCTGATACGCTGATCCTGCATTGAACTTACCACTCCAGTAACTACAGCTGCTGTCAGAACTGCCGGCGAATAACGCCGATAGCCCAAAAAATAGAGGCGGAATATTATACAGGCCCCTGGCCAGTGTCAAGCAAAAAGTCCCTTTACTAAAGACTTTCCGCAGACTGAAACGTGCCTACTCAATAATTTTAGCGACCACGCCGGCACCGACCGTACGTCCGCCTTCGCGGATAGCAAAACGCAGACCGTCTTCCATCGCAATCGGCGCAATCAGCGTCACTTCCATCTGAATGTTGTC
>QNFP01000009.1 GCA_003645535.1 Gammaproteobacteria bacterium
TCCCAACCCATCTGCAAACCGACGCCATAGGCGATGGTCATTGCCAGGGCTGTCTTGATCGCTTCTTTCATTTTTGTCGACAAGAACATTGCTATGCTTTCCCGGCACTTTTCCTGCAGTAAGCGGGGACTCTACTGCGACGGTTTCCCCCGGGAAGCATTATCCGTACAACGAACATCGTAATCAACAAAAGACAGAGCTGAGGATCTCACTGCTGCTATCAACCCCGCTGTATATTTGTGTCGCTTTTGAGTAATTGCAGTAGAATGCCTTCAACGTAAGTCTCTGTGCGAAGCTCTCGCTCTGCATTAAGATTTATTGGCTAAACCTGAAAGGCAGTTAACAATTTGATGAACTCTGAAATACCGGCCCGGCCAGCGCGACGAACTAACGAGCAGTGGCATAAGGCACTGTGGCATAGGGTACTGTGGCATAGGGTACTGTGGCATAAGGTACGCTGGGCTAACGTACGTTGGATCAGGCTACGATGAGCCACCAGGACATTGAGTTCCCGCACGTCGAGTTCGGTTAAACAATGCTGAAGACTTTACGAGCCCGTGCTGGCAAAGTCATGGTCAGGCTATCCAAAAAAGCCTGGTTCCCCAGGGGGCCGATCGCGCTGGCTGTAGCGCTGCTCGGCCTTCTGCATATTATGTCGATAATCGACCATGCAATTGGCCTCTACTTTCACCTACGCACGCCTGGGAGCATTCGGCAGGATCTTGTCGATGTCAGTCTGTCCGGCACTGCCCATCTAGCTATTGGCGTGTTCCTGCTGATCATATCGGTGGGATTATGGGTGCAGTCCCGGACAGCGTGGTTGCTATCGGTCCTGGTATCGACTATCGGGATAGTGGTGCTGTTCACGTCGGCCGATATATCGACCAGAGTCGGCTTGATTAGCTACCATTTCGTACTTACAGGATGCCTGCTGGCAAGCTATCGGTATTTTGATCGCAGTAGTGTCCGCTTCGGCACCATGGCAGCGCTGGTCGCGGTGGTAGTTCTAGTTGGCTATACCGTACTAGGCACCTATCAGCTGGGCGATCAGTTTTCGCCGCACATCAACAACCTGAGTGATGCGACCTATGTCGCGGTGGTTACCGTCTCGACTGTTGGCTTTGGCGATTTCACACCAGCCACGGCCACTGCACGGCTGTTCATGGCATCGGTTATCGTCCTCAGCCTCACCTTGTTGTCGACCGCCATCGGCGCTACGCTGATACCCGCCATGGTTGGCAAGATTCAACAGCTTACTGGGAGAAACGCCAAAGTGACACGTAATGACCACTATATCATCATCGGCTTCAGCGCCCTGGCAAATAACACTTATCGCGACCTCACTGCCCGTGGCGAACAGGTGACCGTAATCGTCAAGAGTGAAGCCGACGGCGCCCAGTTCGCCGATGCGGATGTCGATATCGTGACCGGAGACGGCGGTGATCTGGAAACCCTGCGAAAAGCGGGTGCCGAGCAGGCGAAAGGAATACTCGCATTAATGAACGACGACTCAGAAAATGCATTTGTTATCCTTGCGGTCAAGGAGTTAAAAACCAAAGCCAGGACCGTGGCAGCGGTTAACGAGGCCAAACATCTCAACCGGGTTCGACGAGTACACCCCGATATGATCATCGCACCCCAGGTACTCGGAGGTGAGTTATTAACCAGCATGCTCACTGGCGAGCATATTGATATCAAGGATATTATGGGCCGTCTGCTGGGGCAGAAAACGCCGAATGCGCCCAGGGAGCCCGAAAAGACCGGTTGAGGTTATGCTGATTCGGATCAAGATAACTCTCCGGCCCATATTACTGTTGAGGGCAGACTGGCAAAAATATAATGCCTAAATCCCCAGAACGTTACCCGTGCCCCCCACTGCTACTGACAGTAAACAGCGGCCAGATATGAAGCGTATTTTCCTTGGCTTTGCTCCGGGTGGCACCATGGCTTTTGGATGGTTTTCTTTGGTGCTGGCAGATGATGACAAGATTACCGAATTCAACTCAGGCACTTGTTCAACGGCAGGCGAAGCCTTCGATGCGGCGGCCTCAACAGTCAGCAACTATCTGCCAGCTATTGGCATTCCTTTAGCTATTGGCATTGCTGCGCCTATGTACTGGTCAGCGAACGCTGAAAGAAACGCTGACAACATCGTGCGAGGCTGCGTACTGTCTCGGGGAGGACCTTCCAGCACGGTAAGCTCCGTTAACTCACTGCGTGGTGCGTGTCTTGCACAGGGGGTAATGGTTGCGGCCCTGACTCGGGAGCGTTGGCCGGAGGTGCTCATCACTGAGTCCCATCCCGGGGCATTGTTAACTACCTGGCCCAAAGTAACCGACTTCCTATCCAGACTCGATTTCAACAATGATCATGAGCGCGATGCGGCGCTGTGTGCATATGCCGCACTGGCCTATGACAAGCGCTGCGATGGCTGGCGGGATTTAAGGGCTTTTGAGTCCCGCACATTTGAACTAATCCCTGGAACTCCACCTGTGTACTGGTTCCCTGCAGGTAACACTTAAGCAAGCTCTTGATTAAGTGACCAGGCTATAAGTTAAGCTATTAAAAAGAAATAACTAAAGTGATAACAAGGATGATTAGCGACTTAACAAATGGGATATTTGACAGTGATAGCTGAAATTAAGGTTTGCTATTTTCAGGCTGACACACAGGAGCACCGATGTGAGCACAAATAATAAATTCAATGCCCAGAACCATGTCGATGCTATTGCACGGGATGGATATTGCATCGTTGAGGATGCTATAGAACCAGCTCTGGTGGCAGAATTACAAAATAGCATCGATATTTTGACGGCTCAGGGGAAACTTCCTCTCTGCCAGAATGAATTTGAGGGCCTGCGAACTTCTCGCCTCTTTAATCTCCTCAAATATGGCCGCATCTTTGAACAAATCCCAATCCACAAAAAGTTGCTATCCGTGGCCGAAGGTGTTCTTGACGATGGCCTTCTGCTCTCTTCGATTGGCGCGATGATGATACATCCCGGCGAAACCGCCCAGCCCATCCACTCCGACACCCAACTACTAAACCTGCCCCGCCCCCACGTTCCTATCTCACTAGCCTGTATGCTCGCCGTTTCAGATTACACAGCAGACAACGGTGCTACTCGCCTGGTACCGGGGAGCCATCTGCGCTCTGAAGCCCCCGCCTACGGGCGTGAGGTACCAGAAGCCATTGCCATGGAATTCAGCGCCGGGAGCGCCCTGTTTTTTGACAGCCAACTCTGGCATGGGGGCGGCGCTAACCACTCAACAAAACCTCGTGTCGGTCTGGTCTTCGCTTATTGCGCAGGCTGGACCCGTCCCCAGGAAAATATAATGCTGGGACTGCCCGACGAGCGTATCCGCGAACTTCCACGCCGTCTCCAGGAGCTACTGGGTTACAGTATCTATAAAGGCCAATGGGGGCATATCGAAAAACATGACCCTGTCGAATTACTGGGGATGCCCGCGGAGCGCGGCATGGTTTGGGATGCCACTGCACACGTCACATCACCCAAAACATCGCCAAAAACATCACCAAAAAATAATGCCGCAGAGTAAACGTATATCATTAAGACGGATAAACATAACCCCGCTGTACGCGGGGTTATGTGCGGGGTTATGTGGATAGAACCAGACCATGGCCAGTAAAACTGTTTTCAGCCGGGTGTAAGCAGATTACCACTTTACTACAGTGGTCCCTACCGTGCCATAGTTGCCCATTGACGTTATCACACCAGCAGCTTCTTCTATAGGTATAACGTTGGTAACCATTCTGCCGGGCGTCAACTTGCCGGACTCCACCATGTTGAGCATTGACGGATAACGCTGCGGTTGCATACCGATGGTACCAACAAACTGTAGCTCCCTCGCCACCATAATATCGACAGGCAGAGAAACAAAACCTTTCTCTGCCTGAGTGGTAAGGCCAATTTGCAAATGGCGGCCTCGGCTGCGCAGACTCATAACGGAGTTTAAGCAGGTAGTTGCAATGCCCAGAGCATCCACTGAAACATTGGCACCACCACCGCTCAGTTCAACCACAGCGGCCGGAGCGTCATCTTTGGCAGCGTTAACTGTATGCAGGGCACCCATTTGTTTGGCTACCGCCAGACTTTCATCGTTGATATCAACAGCAATGACATTGGCACCAAGAGCGGTGGCTATTTGCGTGGCAGCGAGACCAATACCACCACAACCGTGAATGGCGACCCAGTCCCCAGCACCCACCTGCGCCTGATCAACAATGCCGTGGAATGAGGTCATAAACCGGCAGCCCATGCTGGCTGCCTCCACAAATGGTATGGATTCTGGCAATGCTACAAGATTTATATCAGCTCTGGAGACTACCGCATACTCCCCATAACCACCGGGTTGCACAAAACCGGCACCCTCGAAATTTGTGCAGGTATTCTGGTGGCCGGAATGACAAAACTCACAGTTGCCACAGCCAAAATTAAATGGACATATAACGCGATCGCCTTTCCTGAAGCTGGTGACCTGTGCACCTACCTCCTCGACAATACCGCAGTATTCATGGCCTATGACGTGGGGCAGTTCGGGCTGCAGCCCTATCCACTCCCAATCGCCTTCGCAAACATGCCAGTCGCTTCGGCAAATACCATTGGCTTCGACTTTAATAATTGCTTCCGCTGGCCCACATTCTGGGTCTGGCCAGTTGTTATGCATTTTCATTGGGGTTTTAAATGCTTCTAGTACGGCGGCCTTCATCGCTGCTCTCCTTATATGATTGGGGGTAAAACACTTATGATTGGGAGTGTAACACTAGGTTCGTAGGTACCATCTGTCAAGCAAGTGCCATACTGCCTGCATCTAACTGCGAGGGATGCCAGACTTAATAAAAACTTATGATCACATCCTCGGCTCGTCATTTCAGTGGCCAACTATCATTGGGCATTCACACAATACGGGAATCTGTTTTACCCCAGTAAGGATCCTTAACCAGTCGCTTGTACAGTTTGCCCGTTGGCAATCGCGGCAACTCGTCCATAAAATCCACACTTCTCGGGCATTTGTAGTGAGCAATATGTTCTCGCGCATAGGCGAGAATCTCTGCGGCAAGGTCATCATCGCCGACCACACCCGGCGCCGTTTGTACGACGGCTTTAACTTCTTCGCCCATTTCTTCATGGGGCACACCGAACACCGCCACGTCGGCGATCTTATCGTGCATCACCAGCGCGTCTTCGATTTCCTGGGGATAGATATTCACACCACCGGAAATAATCATAAAGGTGGCGCGGTCAGTGAGATATAAAAAGCCGTCCTCATCAACGTAGCCCACGTCGCCCAAAGCGCTCCAGTTGTTGTGCTCTGGATGCTGAGAGTCCCTGGTTTTACCCTCGTCATTGTGATAGCTGAAAGACATTTTTGGCAGCTCAAAATAAACCAGACCGGCCTCTCCGGTGGGCAGCTCTTTGCCCTCTTCATCACAGATATGAAGAATCCCCAGTATGGGTTTACCCACGGTACCCGGATGCGCCAGCCATTCTTCAGGGCGGCAGTGAGTCAGGCCGTTGAGTTCGGTGCCCCCGTAGTATTCGTAAATTATCGGCCCCCACCAGTCGAACATCTGCCGTTTAATACCCTCTGGACAGGGCGCTGCGGCATGAACCGCCACTTTGTGGGAGGACAAATCGTATTTAGTGCGCAGCTCAAAAGGCATTTTTAATATGCGGGTAAACATGGTCGGCACCCACTGGCTGTGGCTTACCCGGTACTTTTCGATGGCTGCAAGCGCACCTTCTTCATTGAATTTCGGCATCATTACCACCGTGCCGCCCAGGGCCTGAATGCCTGTGCAAAATGACAGAGGCGCGGAGTGGTACAAAGGCGCCGGCGACAAATATACAGAATCTTCGGTAACAGCCCACAACGCTTTTTGCATACCGCCAACCGCCCCGGCATCATCGGCAATCTTGTGTTTGGACATGGGCCGAATAATACCCTTCGGTCGCCCGGTGGTGCCTGAGCTGTAGAGCATAAACTGACCCGCAGGCTCGTCGGCGAGGGCTTCGGTGGGATATTGGGCAATGGCATCTTCGTAGCACTGATAGTCATCAACCACGCCATCAACCATCAGCCAGATGTCACAGTTCGGCGCAAATTGATGCAGATGGCCAGCTACCTCAGACATGGCCTGGGACGAAACAATCACTTTAGCGCCGCAATTGTCGAGAATATAGCCAGCTTCTTCGTCGGTGAGATATTGATTAATCGTCGTCAAATACAACCCTGAACGCATCGCCGCCCAGATCACTTCAAAATACCGCAGGTTGTTTTCCATAAAGATGGCGACATGATCTCCCGGCCGCAAACCCTTATCCCACATCAGCTGAGCCAGCTGATTGGAGCGATCATTGAGTTCTTTATAGCTTGTGCTAGCGCCGGTGACTGAGTGAATCACTGCTGCTTTATCTGGACATTCCTGAGCCCATTTACCTGGATACATCGTTTGAGTCCCTTTATTCTGCTAATTGTTTGCTATCGACAGGCTAGTCTAAACCAATATTTGCCGGCGCTGGAAGACCACATTCCATCCGCGAGCCACCCCCCGGAGTGACTACCAAAATGCGAGCACTTGATAACCCAGCCTGTTACGACCCCTGTCGAGCACGGAATTCACAGGTAATGGGTAATTCCGTCAGACCACGAAAGCTCAGACTATCAAACCAGTGGGGCTCGTCGCCCACCAGGCGAGGATTAATAATACGTTGCGCAAAAATAGGAAAGGCAATACGCCCTTCCAGACGGGCCAGCGGCGCACCAATACAAAAGTGTATGCCGTGGCCAAAGGCAAACTGCCCTAAAGCGGCACTACCGTTGGCAGTGCGGCGGATATCAAAGCGCTGGGGATCTTTAAACATCGCGGGGTCACGATTGGCAGCATTGATCATGGCAAATACGCGCTGGCCTTTTTTGATATGGTGGCCACGGAATTCTATGTCTTGACTGGCGACGCGAGTAACGGCGGCATTGGGACCGTCATAGCGCAATACTTCTTCCGTTGTCTGTTCACCGAGTTGCGGATGCTCACGTAAATCTTGCCACTGTTCCGGGTGCTTCATAAAATAGTACATGCCGGTACCGAGCATGTTGCCGGTGGTTTCGTGCCCAGCGAATAACAGCAGTATGCAGGTGGCGATTAATTCCTGTTCGTCGAGGACCTTGCCATTTTCCTCCGCACGAATTAAATCCGTAATAAGATCTGCTCTTGGCTTGAGACGACGCTCAGCGATCAGGTCCTGAAATGCTTCACTCATGCGCATGACAGCAGCCTCAGCGCGTGCGTACTTGTCGGCTGTCACCCTTGAACTACCTACAAAAAGACCCAGTTCATCGGACCAGGTTTTAAAATTTTCCATTTCGGAGCGCGGCGCACCAAGCATTTCCATAATCACCGCTGCGGGAATCCGGTAAGCAATATCACGGATAAATTCTAGCTGTGGTTGCGCAGACGCTTTGTCAATCAAATCATGGACGATGTCGGCAATATTAGGCGCCATGTCGTTGACTGCCTGCGAAGTAAAACTACGGTTTAACAGGCCGCGCAGACGTGTGTGGTCCGGCGGGTCGAGGAACACTGCCCACAGGCCTACCGATGACTCCAGATTTTTAACGCGGGCGCGCTGCTCTTCACTCAGGGATTCAAAGAAAGGTTTCATGCGCTCCGACGAAAACCGCTTATTCAGCAAGATGGCCTTGCAATCTTCGAAGCGAGTCACGACCCAGCCACGAGCCTTGTCACTCCAGTGAACGGGCGCATCCTGCTGTAGCTGAGCAAACAGCGGGAAAGGATTATCGATAATAGCGGGATCGGTGGGGTCAAATTGCAGGTTTTCGATAGTCATCTAGTGCATTCTCTTCATGGCAGAAACAAAAATAATAGCCTCGCAGGCTAGCCTGTTTTTGTTATCAAATTCATTTATCGCGCTTTCAAGTAAGTTAAGTGCTATTTAGCATTGCGTCTTCCTGGTCACCAAGCGCGCGAAGCTTAACTCATGATTGTCCGGGTCGCGAACATGAAAATACCGCTCTCCCCAACTGGCATCCGTCGGCCGGGTCTCTGTCCGATAGCCAGCTGCGACGATTTGCTCGTAGAGAGCATCGACGCTACTCACGTAAAATATCACCCGCCCCCAAAACCCCCGCTGTTCCGTCTGGTTATCGACTACCAGATTCACGTAACAGGATCCGGCGTATAAGCTGGTGAACCTGGCCAGTTTACCGCCGTAGCGAACCGTCATATCCAGGGCTTCATAAAAAGCTACACTCGCTGCCATATCCTGTATTACCAGGGTGATAGCGCTGATGCTTTCTATCTGGGATTTCGGCCGGTTGATGTCGCTATCCATGGTGTGGATGCCCCCGCTGAGATTTCAACAGAACAAGCAGATTCCAGGGCCTGGCGCTCGCATATTTTGCTTGCGCTCATTACCAAGAAATAACAGCGAGCAATAAAAGCGAGCAACAAAAAAGCCCGACATTGCCAGGCTTTTTTATTATTTCAAATTTATTATTTCAAACAGTTCTTATTGTATGAATGCGCACCGTGGCTATAGCATTTCTACGGCGACTGCCGTTGCTTCGCCACCACCGATGCACAGACTTGCGACACCCTTTTTCTTTCCATAAGTCTGTAATGCCCCGAGCAAGGTTACGATAATCCTCGCACCGCTGGCACCCAGTGGATGGCCAAGAGCACAGGCACCACCGTGGACATTAACTTTGTCATGCGGCAAGCCCAACTCTCGCATGGCAGCCAGAGCAACCACTGCAAAGGCTTCGTTAATTTCAAACAAATCAACATCTTCAACAGACCAGCCTGTTTTTTTAAACAACTTTTCTATGGCGCCTACCGGTGCCGTAGTGAACCATTCCGGTTCCTGGGCAAACTGGCTATAACCGCGAATAACGGCAATCGGCGTCAGTCCTTTCTCATCCGCCACACTCTGTCGCGTTAGCACAAGTGCGGCGGCACCGTCGGAAATTGAACTTGAATTAGCTGCGGTAACAGTACCGTTTTCCCTGAAGGCAGGGCCAAGGTTAGGTATTTTTTCGGGCCTGGCGTTGCCAGGCTGCTCATCAGTATCCACGACCGTTTCTGACTTTCGATCCTTCACTGTAACGGGTTCGATCTCAGCTTTAAAATTGCCGTCGGCAATCGCCTGATTGGCCCGGCGCAGTGATTCCAGAGCGTAGCCATCCTGTTCTTCACGAGTGAATTCAAATTTATCCGCGCATTGCTCCGCAAATACACCCATAAGACCGCCGGTATAAGCATCCTGTAAGCCGTCTATGTACATGTGGTCAAGCATTTCACCGTGGCCTATCCGATAACCGCTACGGGCCTTGTTAAGTATGTAGGGCGCGTTGCTCATACTTTCCATACCACCTGCCACCACAATATCGGATTGCCCGGCACTAAGGGTATCGCAGGCCATCATCACTGTTTTCATTCCCGAGCCACACATCTTATTGACAGTGGTGGTGCCAACACCGACCGGCAGGTCAGCGCCCAATGCCGCCTGCCGCGCCGGCGACTGCCCGACACCGGCTGGTAGTACGCAGCCCATTAACACTTCATCGACAGCATCTTTATCGACACCGGCACGTTGTAAAGCGGCCGCTATTGCCGCAGAACCGAGTTGTGGGGATGGCATATTTGCCAGGGCACCCATCATGCCGCCCATTGGGGTACGTGCATATCCGCAAATAACAAGTTGATCAGTCATCATTGCCTCCATCATTTCAAGCTATTTTTGTGAGTCTTACTACCAGCACTCTAGTTAGTTCTCTAGCTAGTGCTCTGATTTATGCGGCGCTGGTACGTGCGCCTGCTACCACCCTTTATTCAACCACTCGTAGCCGAGGTTTTCCGCCACTTCCACCACCGGGAGCAGGTTTATCGGGCGGCGTTAATGGTGGCGCTTCTTCCGGTTCAAAAACCATACCCTGTCCATTCTCCTGAGCATAAATGCCCATCACCGCATGAATTGGAACATGGATGTCGGTAGGTAATCCACCAAAGCGAGTACTAAAACTTACGCGGTTATTATCTATATCGAATCCCACCACGGCGCGGGGGGCAATATTGAGTACGATCTGGTCGTCGGTAACATGATTTTGCGGCACTTGCACTCCCTCTGCGAGAGCATTAACAACGAGATGAGGCGTGCAGCCGTTATCCACTATCCATTCGAAAAAGGCACGAATAAGGTAAGGTCGATTTGAGGTCATAGCCATCATGTTTGCTTATCTTTCTTACCGCATAATTACCGTATAACTGGCGTATGATTACCGCATAAGCGGTCAACACAAGTAACAGAACCACAAATTCAGGTATTCATTTCTCGTTCTGCCTCAGTCAGGCTTTCACTGAATGCTGGCCGCTCGAAAAGCCGCTGCATATAGGCTAGCAACGGCTTAACCTGTTTACCAGTGGGCAATTTAATACCGAGAGCTTCCAGACGCCATAGCAAAGGAGCCATACAGCAATCTACCAGAGTGAACTCATCGTGCATAAAATACGGGTGTTCGACAAATAACGGGGCAATACCCAGTAGACTATCGCGCAGTTCCTTACGCGCTGTCGTAGCTGCTGCGCTATCAGCCTGACCCAGAATCAGATCAACTTTTGTGCACCAGTCACGTTCAATGCGGTGCATAAATTGGCGATGCAGCGCTCTCGATACGGGATATACCGGTAATAATGGAGGGTGTGGAAAGCGTTCGTCGAGGTATTCCATCATCACCTTTGATTCATAAAGTGACAGGTCCCGGTCTACCAGGGCAGGCGCGGTACCATAAGGATTTACTTCAAGAAGCGCCTCCCCCACCTGATCGGGGTCAACATTTTCAATTTCGACGGACACACCTTTTTCCGCCAAAACAATGCGCACTCGGTGGCAATAGTGACTTGCCGGATCAGAGTACAAAGTCATTGATGACCGTTTCGAAACAATCCCCATCAGAGGCACCTTAGGTTAGTTATTGAAGCATTTATCGTCAGTATTGATGATGAGCATTCGTACCCGGTTAATGGACATCCTTCCAGTACTCTCTATTCAACAACCACACCCAAACCAGCAAAAAGAGAAGGAAAAGCAATACATAAACCCCTATTTTCCGACTTTCGCCGGCAACAGGATTTGCGAGGTAAGACAGGAAGTTAACCAGATCGTAAACAGCTACATCATACTCGTCGGCCGACAGCTTGCCATCGACCAGTTCATAAGTACCACAGGGATCGGCCAAAATCGGCTCACTGGTCAGCGGATCGACTTTAACACCACCGTTAGAAGCCAACTCAGGACCCGGAGCACACACGGGTAGACCCTGTAAATCAAGCAAGGCGTGGGGCATGCCCACATCTTTAAAAACTTTATTGTTAACGCCGTATGGTCGACTGTCATCAGCATAAAAATTACGCAAATATGTGTACACCCACTGCGGCGACCGCGCCCGCGTCACCAGAGTCAGATCAGGAGGGGGGACACCGAACCATTGTTTGGCAAGGGGCACAGGCATGGAAATTTGCATGAGCTGACCAATCTTCTGATCGGTAAACATAAGGCTGTCCATGAACATACCATGAGGAACACCGAGGTCATCGGCAACCCGCTCCCAGCGCGAATATTTGGCGGAATGACAGCCCATGCAATAGTTAACAAAAATTTGGGCACCGCGCTGTAAAGACGCTTTATCGTCACCATCTGCTTCGAACGCATCGCAGGAAATAGTGCCACAGTCGTGACTGGCTTCGGAACCAACCGCTTTGAGGGGCACGACTACCAGGCCGATAATTATAAACAACACGCCCATTGCCCGCCAAAATCCCATACCGCCATCCATAGTGACGCGGTCGGGTTCCTGTCGTGTCTTTTCAAAGCTCGTCCATATCGGCATCGCCAGGAAAAACAGGAAATACAACACGGTACAAATCTGTGCCAGACCTGTTCTCTCAGGTGTTGGAGCTTTTACACCCAGGACACCGAGGATGACAAACGATGCGGCAAATACCACTACCGCCACTTTGCTCATATTGCCTTTGTAGCGGATAGATTTGACGGGGCTACGATCCAGCCAGGGCAGAACAAACAGAATAGCGACCGCCGCCGCCATCACTAGAAACCCCAGGAACTTGGCGGTTAAGGGCCCAAGTTCAAACGTCACTGCCCGCAGCATCGAGTAGAAGGGCGTAAAGTACCAGACAGGCGCTATATGCTCCGGCGTTTTCAAGGGGTTGGCTATTTCGAAATTAGCGTACTCAATAAAGTAGCCGCCCATTTCCGGCATAAAGAAAACGATAAAACAGAATACAAAAAGGAAAACCACTATTGGCACCAGGTCATGTACCGTGTAGTAGGGATGGAAGGGTATGCCATCCAGAGGAATCCCGTTTTCGTCCTTGTTCTTCTTAATCTCTATACCATCGGGGTTGTTAGACCCGACCTCATGCAAAGCCAGCAAATGAAGCACCACCAGGCCTAACAGAACAATGGGCACCGCTACCACATGCAGGGCGAAAAACCGATTGAGAGTGATGCCGGAAATCAGGTAGTCACCCCGCACCCATTCGACAATTGCCTCGCCAATGTAGGGGATCGCTCCAAACAGTGAGATGATCACCTGCGCACCCCAGTAAGACATTTGTCCCCAGGGCAAAACATAACCAAGGAATCCCTCTGCCATCAGCGCCAGAAAGATGGCCATACCAAACAACCACACCAGTTCACGGGGCGCTTTATAAGAGCCATAAAGCAAGCCGCGAAACATGTGTAGATATATCACCAGAAAGAATGCCGAGGCTCCGGTGGAATGCATGTAGCGCAATATCCAGCCAAGATCGACATCGCGCATTATATATTCGACAGAGGCAAAAGCATCTTCGGAGGATGGCTCAAAGCTCATGGTCAGCCAGATACCAGTAAGGAACTGGTTGGCCATGACCAACATTGACAGTACGCCAAAGAAATACCAGAAGTTGAAGTTCTTGGGAGCGTAGTACTTCGCCATGTGGGTATTCCACGCGCGCTCTACCGGCAGCCGATCATCAACCCAGCCCCACAATGCGACTAGCCACTTCATGATGCTGCCTCCTCGTCAATACCTATCACCACAACATTTTCGCTCTCATAGCTATGCGGCGGCACCACTAAATTGAGCGGTGCTGGAACGCTTTTGTAGACACGTCCCGCCAGATCAAACTTGGATCCGTGACAGGGGCAAAAAAAGCCTCCCAGCCATTCATCACCACCTAAATCAGCCGCGCCCACATCCGGTCGATACATTGGCGCGCAACCCAGGTGCGTACACAAACCTACCATAATCAGATATTCAGCCTTGATAGCACGATTCTGTGGATCTACATATGCGGGTTGTACGGACTTTTCAGACTCTGGGTCCGCTAACCTGTCTGTCTCCTGTTCCAGAGCCGCAAGGGCCTCGGCAGAGCGTCGGACAATATATACGGGCTGACCGCGCCATTCTTCAACAACCATCTGCCCCGGTTCAATTTTGCCGATATTTATTGATACCGGCGCACCTGCCGCCTTGGCTTTGGCGCTTGGAAACCACGAACCAACAAATGGAATTGCCGCTCCTGCGGCTCCAGCTGCACCGACCACGCAAGTGGCTCCAGTCAAAAAGCGGCGACGCCCTTGATTGACACCGTCATTGCTCATATGAGCTCCCCTAAGCTACAGAAAAAAGACAGGCCGAGTTACTGGGAAACAGTCCCTGCACACCTGTATGCATGCGCATAAAAAAGGCGTGCTATGGTAATAATAAATCCCAAAAATGGCAAGCGATAATCACCTGACATCTCCGCAACCTGCTGTTTTAAAACAAAAAAAAGCCCAACATACAGCTGGGCTAATTCAAATATCGTACAAAGAAACTTAACGTTTTGAGAATTGTGGACGTTTGCGCGCTTTGTGCAAACCAACCTTTTTCCGTTCCACTTCGCGAGCATCGCGAGTTAAAAAGCCAGCTTGCCGCAACGGTGAGCGCAATGCTTCATCGTATTGCAACAGTGCTCTCGCCAGACCGTGCCGAATAGCGCCCGCCTGACCAAAGCTGCCACCACCTTTAACTGTGACTTTCAAATCAAAGGTATCAGACGCGTCGACTGTTACCAGAGGCTGACGCACAATCATCCGCGCCACTTCACGACCAAAATATTGCTCGATAGTGCGGTCGTTAATCGTAATATTACCCGTGCCACGAGTCATAAAAACTCGTGCGGAGGATGTTTTTCGTCGGCCCGTGCCGTAATAGGTGTCTGCCATGCTCAATACCTCAAATGTTTAATTCTTGTGGCTGTTGGGCTGCATGTGGATGCTCTGTGCCAGCATACACTTTAAGTTTTTTAAACATCTCGCGGCCCAGAGGTCCTTTCGGCAACATGCCCTTAACGGCCTTTTCCAAAACTCTCTCAGGTGCCTTTTCGATTAATTTTTCGAAACTGATGTCTTTAATTCCGCCCGGATATCCGGTGTGGTGGTAGTAAATCTTATCGGTCGTCTTCTTGCCGGTAACGCGGACTTTTTCACAGTTAACAACAACAATGTAATCACCGGTGTCAACGTGGGGCGTATATTCAGGCTTGTGCTTGCCGCGCAAACGACTGGCTATCTGGCTGGCTAAACGACCCAGCGTTTTCTCGGCCGCATCGACTACGTACCAATCGCGCTGTACGGTCTCAGCTCTGGCGCTATATGTCTTCATGGAAGTCCCGTCTGATTTGTGCTGGCTTAGTAAAGCGAGCGCGAATTCTACCGATGAGCGCAAGGCTTTTCAAGAGCAAAAACCCGGGTTTCTTTCGATTTAGCATCGGCAAATGGTGCTTTTTGTTCATTTAAGCCCGATGAGGACGAGCGAGGTACTCTTCGCTTTGCATTTCCAGCAGACGACTGCGGGTGCGTTGGAACTCAAAAGCCAGATTCCCACCCCTGTAAATTCCCTCAAGGTTGACTGCTGCCGATATCACCACTTTGACATTACGGTCATAAAACTCATCGATCATATTGATAAAGCGTCTCGCTTCATCATCCCGTTGACCATCCATTTCAGGTACCAGGCTAATCAATACGGCATGGAATTCCCTGGCCAGTTCAATGTAGTCATTTTGGCTACGAGGCCCAGCGCACAGAGCATCGAAATCGAACCAGATAACGTCTTCGCCGACATATCGACACTGAATATCGCGCCCTTCGACCTCGATAAAAACACCTTTTCGTACTTCTTCAAGTGTCGGTACCAGCTTGTTAAAAGCGTCAAACAATGATGCATTCGCCTGGTCACCCAACGGCCAGTGATAAAGCCTGGCCTGAGTAAGCACACGCAAACGGTAATCCATACCGCTGTCGAGATTCACTACATCGCAGTATTTCTTGATCGACTTGATGGCCGACCGGAAACGCTGCCTCTGCAGACCGTTTTCGTAGAGTTTGTCAGGAATTATATTAGAGGTAGCAACCAGTGTGACACCGCGAGCAAAGAGTTGATCTATAAGTGTTCCCAGCAACATCGCGTCGGCGATATCGGCGACAAAAAACTCGTCAAAACAAATCACCCTGGTTTCGTTGGCGATTCCTGCAGCAACCTTTTCAAGGGGGTTTTTGTGGCCGGCCAACTCAGTGAGGTCACGATGTACGCGTTTCATAAAACGATGAAAATGAACACGCATTTTCTGTTGAAACGGCAGACTTTCGTAGAAACTATCCATCAGGTAGGTCTTGCCACAACCTACTCCACCCCACAAATATATACCCTTGACTGGAGTAACACGCTGCCTGCCCAACAAGCGGTTCCACAGGCTACCCTTCGTGTCGGCAGCAAGCACCAACTCGTCATGCAATACCTGCAGTTTTTTAACGACCCGCGCCTGAGATGCGTCTTCGAAAAAACCCTCCTGCCGCAAATCCTGTTGATAGCGCTGTAATGGCGTAAGAGTCATTTCCAAATTAACAGAATTGCATTGCCCGAATATTGCATCGCCTGAACAAGGGATAGCGGAAAAAATAGCGATGCACTCTACCTTTAGACAGCAGCTGACACAACCTTCCAACTGGAACACCTTCCAACTGGAACATCCTAACTGGCACTTCCTAACTGGCAGTGCCCTGAGCGACGCCCTGCAAAGACAGGATTACAGGAGAGCCTCCAATAACATCGGCGTCAATTGATTGCTCAACGCCGATAGCTGGCCATCAAAAAAATGGCTGGCCCCCGCCACGACCAATATTTCCACCGACGATGTTAACTGCTCTGCCCACTTCCTGGTGCTTTGCAAATCAACCAATTCGTCATCGTCACCGAGAATAACAAGCGCGGGACAGGCGAAATGCCCCTGCGGGGCGAAGCTATAACGTTCTACGGGAGGCGCTATCAAGGTTATGTGGTGTGCACCCAGGCGAGAACTGCCAGCAGCCACCACAGCCGTGCCAAAGGAAAACCCCGCCAGTAGCAAGCGGCTGTCGGGCAATTGCGCCTGCAACCATTCGGCCACCGCCTGTAAGTCGTCGGCTTCACCAGCGGCATTGTCATGTACGCCCTCACTGCCACCGACACCGCGGAAATTAAAACGTACTGTGGGCACGCCCAACTCACGATAGGCCCTGGCCAGGGTAGTGACAACTTTATTGTCCATTGTGCCCCCGTAAAGCGGGTGGGGGTGGCAAACAACCGCGCAAAAGCCACTATCAAACAGAGGTCCCTGAGGGTTGGCAACCTCCTGAACAAGCTCCAGTTTACCTGCTGGGCCATCAATACTGGTCGGTGAAGATCGTGCCATCGTTACGTGCTCCTTACTTTTAGCCAGCTCTAGCTCGACTATATAAGTGAAATAGTAGCCGACTCACCGCGAGCTGGTCGACCAGGCACCCTTTTTTAGGCTAAACTCACGCTCCACTTTCCCACGCCTAGCTGACAGGAACTAATGCTATGAATGCCGAATTTAGCACCGAATTACTTACCATCGCGCTTGCCAGCCTCGGTGCTGGTCTTGTTATCGGCATTCTGCTAACTCGCGCCTTTTCCTCGCCGGCCAGACAAAAGCGCCACCTGACCCAGGAATTACAACAAAATCAGAAAACTTCTGTGGCCTACCAACACGATGTCATTGAGAGTTTTGTTAAAACGTCTGAGCTTACCAAAAATCTTACCGCCTGCTATGCCGAACTTCATCAGCATCTGGCCGATAGCGCAGCAAAGCTGGCAAACCCCGAAACTGGCCGCCGATTGGCTGAAGCCGGTTCAGTGCAATTAGAATTAGTTTTGCCTGAAGCTAACGGAATGGGACAACCCCAGGCTCCCAAAGATTATGCCCCCAGCAACGGTGTGCTAAGCGAAGGTTATGGCTTTGCCGCAACAAGCCCCATTGACGACGCAATGTCCGAAGACGATACCAACCAGGATAAACCGGACCCTCTCCTCAAAGTGGGCTAAGTGGCCAGCGCGTTACCCGGTACAGTTCACGAAACAGGCTCCAGTCGGTTAGAGCCTGCTTCGCGCAGATTTAATCAGCAGCTCTTCAGGTAGCCGAATGGCCTGACAGCGTTACCTCAACATTATCTTCATCACTGAGCCCTGCGTAGTAGGCTCGTAAGATTTCAAGCACTTCAGGTCGTGAAAAGTTATCTTCAACTTCACCACCTTCTGACAAAGCTTTGCGTAACTTTGTACCCGATACCAATACTCTATCGTCCCCTCCGTGTGGGCAGGTACGCATAGAGGCCATGGTCGCACAGCGGTTACACCAGAACGTCCAGTCGATCTTTAGCGGTACGGTCTGCAAAGCATCAGCGGGAATCTCATCAAAAATATGGTGAGCATCAAAGGGGCCGTAGTAATCACCGACACCCGCATGATCACGACCGACGATGAGGTGGGAACAACCGTAGTTCTGCCGAAATAGCGCATGCAGCAGAGCTTCTCTGGGTCCCGCGTAGCGCATATCCAGCGGATAACCCGATTGCACGACGGTGTTGTCTACAAAATAATTATCCAGCAGTGTACCAATGGCTTCCTGGCGCACATCCGCCGGAATATCACCTGCCTTGAGCTTACCAAGCAGTGAATGAACCATCACGCCATCACAAATCTCAATGGCAATTTTGGTCAGATATTCGTGGGACCGGTGCATGGGATTACGGGTCTGAAAGGCCGCGACGGTTGACCAGCCCTTTTCATCGAAGTACGCACGCGTTTCCTCAGGCGTCATATATATGCCTGGATATTGCGCTGGAAATCCTCCCTGAGAAAACACCTTAACCGGACCACTCAGATTAACCTCTCCCTGGTCCATGACCATTTTTACGCCGGGGTGATCCACATCGGTAGTTTTGAACACCTGCTGACACTCGTGAGCTTTATCGATCTGGTATTTTTCGGTGATGGTCATGCTACCCATTACCTCACCTGTTTCACCAGCAATAAGAGCGACATCCGCACCCTCAGACAGAGTCGCTGCCTGCTCTTCGCTGACGGACAAAGTCACCGGGATAGGCCAGAATAAACCACTAGTCATGCGCATATCATCACACACGCCGCGCCAGTCAGCTTTACCCATAAAGCCATCAAGTGGAGTAAAGCCACCAATGCCAAGCATGATCAGGTCACCGACTTCGCGAGACTGAAGTGTCACTTTAGGTAAAGTCTCGGCTCGCTTTAATTCTTCCTGTAAGGCCTGACCTGACAGCAGTAAGGGTTTTAGTTGATCGCTACCATGGGGTTTTACCAGTCCACTCATCGGTTTTTTACTCCTTTGTTAAGTTGATATGCCAGCTTCTGTGACGCGGGATGCGCCGTCGCAGCATTAAGCTACGGGATACAAGACCATATAATTACAAGCCTTGCAGCGCAGGCAGGTGGGCTTCTTCGTCCACCTGCCTGCAGGGTTTAGGTATACGCTTTGTGGCATAATACCATCAAACAAAATGCAAACCCTAAGGGTCCGCAATTTGAAATTTTTTAATGAGTTTGGCTGGCCAGTACTCACCGGTTTGCTGGCCGCCACCATTGTGGTAATGCTGCTTCCGCACTTTACCGGCGAAGACCGGCTGGTCAACGGCGTCGACACAGCGCCTGTGGCAACTAATGGCGGCGCCACGACGGAAGTGGTTTCATCCTACGCTACTGCCGTGCGCCACGCAGCGCCCTCTGTTGTTAATATATATACTCGCAAAAAACTTACCGAAAAACGGCACCCATTGCTGAATGACCCCTTTTTTCAGCGTTTTTTTAACAACCGTAATGTTCCGCAACAACAAAGAATGGAATCCTCCCTTGGTTCCGGCGTTATTATGACTGCCGATGGATTTATTCTCACCAACCACCACGTCGTCAATGGCGCCGATGAAATTATTATCCTGCTTTACGATGGCCGCGAAGCGAAGGCAACAATCGTTGGCACAGACCCCGAAACTGACCTGGCGGTCCTTAGCATTGCCCTCGACGACCTCACACCCAGCACTGTAACGGCTTCGAAACATCCACAGGTGGGTGATATCGTACTGGCCATTGGTAATCCATTCGGTGTCGGGCAATCAGTGTCCCAGGGCATTATTAGCGCTACCGGTCGCAAGGATCTCGGCCTCAATACTTTTGAAAACTTCATTCAAACCGATGCATCTATCAATCCGGGAAATTCCGGCGGTGCGCTGGTCGATGTGTATGGCGATTTAGTCGGCATCAACTCCGCCATTCTCAATGAGACTTCTTCTGTGGGCATCGGTTTTGCCATTCCGGCTAAAACCGCTATCAAAGTACTGGAAGATATCATTAAAAACGGCAGGGTCATTCGCGGCTGGCTCGGTGTCGAAGCTCGTCAATTAGCACCACAAATTGCCAGCCAGCTCGGTATTGAACCTCCGACCGCTTTGCTGATAACTGATGTCCACCCTGCCAGCCCCGCTTTTGAAAGTGACCTGAAGCCCGGTGACGTAGTCACCCATATTAACGGCGAACGCATCAGCGACGGTGCCAACAGTATGAATTTAATCGCCCAACTCAGCCCGGGTGACCCTATACAGCTCGACATCGTTCGCCATGATAGTCGCCTCACCATCGCAGCGATTGCCGGTACCCGTCCGCAGGTAAATCAGCCAAACTAAGGAAAGGTCTGACACCGCCCGCGACTAGCGAATAATTGTAGTTAACGCATCCACCAACACATTCATTTGTTGCTCGGTACCGATGGTGATACGCAAGTATTGTGCTACCGGTGCTTGCGCGAAGTGACGCACAATAATGTTTTTGTCTCTTAGTTGCCGGCTCAGTTTAGCGGCATCGTATTGGGAGTGACGAACAAAAACAAAGTTCGCCGCTGACGGAATCACCTCGAATCCCAGCTCGAGCAGACGCACTACCAGTGCCTCACGGTCACGTATTACGGCAGCGCAGATATTCTGGAAATATTCATCGTCAGCAAAAGCTGCAATCCCTGCCGCGATCGCAAGACGATCAAGTGGATAAGAATTAAAACTGTTTTTCACCCTTTCGAGCGCCTCTATGAGCTCACTGTCACCCATGGCAAAACCGATCCGCAGCCCTGCCAATGACCGCGACTTCGACAAAGTCTGTACCACCAGTAAATTCCGGTGGCGCTCGATCAGTGAAACTGCACTTTCACCGCCAAAATCGATATAGGCCTCATCCACAACGACCACCCTGTCGGAACTACCCTCCACCACTGTTTCAATTTCTGCCAGTGTTAGCAGGCGTCCAGTTGGCGCATTGGGATTGGCGAGGACGACGCCACCATTGGGCCGAGCGTAATCGGCAACTCGAAGACACAGCGCGTCATCCAGAGGAACTGTTTCGTGATCGATCTGATAAAGGTTGCAGTACACCGGGTAAAAGCTATAGGTGATGTCGGCAAACAAAATCGGTAACTCGTGATCGAGCAGCCCGTTAAACGTGTGCGCGAGAACTTCATCTGAGCCATTGCCCACAAAAACCTGATTTTGTTGCAAATCGTAATAATCAGCTATGGCCGTCCTGAGCTCATCCGCCCCCGGAGGAGGATAAAGGCGCAGCTCATCTGATACCGCATCCTTAATAGCGCTCAACACCTTCGGCGACGGGCCATAGGGGTTCTCATTGGTATTTAATTTTACCAGGTCGGCTTGCCCAGGCTGCTCACCCGGCACGTAGGGTTCTAGATGGCCAACAAAATCACTCCATAATGGGCTGCTCACCACTTACTCCTGAAGTCTATACTCGGCAGAGCGGGCATGTGCGGTCAATGATTCGCTGCGAGCAAGTACAGAGGCTGTTTTTGCCAATGTCGCCGCACCGGCCGGACTGCAAGCAATGACCGATGTACGTTTCTGGAAATCGTAGACGCCCAGTGGCGAAGAAAACCTGGCCGTCGTCGAGGTTGGTAAAACGTGATTGGAGCCCGCGCAGTAATCACCCAGGGCCTCCGGTGTGTGCCTCCCCAAAAATACAGCGCCTGCGTGGCGCACATCGGCCAGCAAGGTCGCCGGTTCATCGACAGCCAATTGCAGATGCTCCGGCGCTATACGATTGGCCAACGCAACCGCTTCATCCATATCTGACACTTTGATCAAAGCCCCGCGACGCTCCATGGCAGCACGAATAATTGCCTGTCTTTCCATTGTCGGCAGCAGGGCTTCCATGCAGCGCAACACCTGATCAAGAAATTCGCCATCCGGGCTAATGAGAATTGCCTGGGCTTCCTCATCATGTTCTGCCTGGGAGAACAGATCCATAGCAATCCACTCCGGGTTGGTACCAGCATCACTTATCACCAGTATCTCTGAGGGACCCGCGACCATATCCAGCCCTACCTGACCAAATACGGCTTTCTTGGCAGCGGCCACGTAGCGATTGCCCGGACCAACAATTTTATCTACCGAGGGGATCGTCTCGGTGCCGTAACACAAAGCGGCAATAGCCTGGGCGCCACCAACCGTAAATACCCGATTGACACCCACTAATTCAGCCGCCGCCAGCACCAGTGGATTGATACTATCGCCGGGGGCCGGCACGGTCATAATGATCTCTTCAACACCCGCCACACGAGCCGGGATGGCATTCATCAACACTGTCGATGGATAGCTGGCCTTGCCGCCGGGCACATATATCCCCACCCGCTGCAATGCGTTAATGCGCTGGCCGAGAACAGTGCCGTCGGCCTCTTCAAATTGCCAGGATTGCTGCGTTTGATGCTCATGGTAGTTGCGAATACGGGTAGCTGCGACGGTCAGCGCCTCGCGTTGCTCTGTAGTGATCTGCGTGAGTGCTGAACTCATTTGCTGCGCTGATATTTCCAGGTTCTCAATAGTAAGCGCCGGACGTTCATCAAATCGTCGCGTGTAATTGAGTACTGCGCGGTCGCCTTGCTCGCGCACCTGCGTAAGAATATCCAGAACATCCCGGTTTAGCTGCGCGTCAGTGGCTTCGTTATGCTCCATAAGGGTAGCGAAACTAGTCTCAAAAGCCTCATCACCTGTAGTTAGACGAACAATATTTAGACGATTCGTTTGCGCGCCAACCATAGTTCAGCCGCTCCCTTGCTGGACAACGGCACTTAATTGATTAATCAGCGGTTGAATACTGGCATGTTTAATTTTCAGCGCGCCCTTGTTAACAATCAATCGCGAACTAATATCGGCGATGGCTTCACGAGGCGCCAAACCATTCGCCTTCAGGGTGTTACCGGTATCAACAATGTCGACAATTTCATCGCACAGGGCAACCAGCGGAGCCAGCTCCATAGCACCGTAGAGTTTAATCACGTCCGCCTGCCGTCCACACTCAGCGTAGTAACGACGCGCGACGTTGAGATATTTCGTGGCCACGCGGATGCGGCCCGTAGGCCGACGAGCGCCAACGATCCCAGCCGTCATCAGCCGACAACGGGAAATACGCAGATCGAGGGGTTCATAATAACCATTGCCGCCATGTTCCATCAGCGTGTCTTTGCCAGCCACGCCCAGATCTGCGGCACCAAATTGCACGTAGGTAGGGACATCCACACCACGCAAAACCAGCAAGCGCACATCATCACGACTGGTCGCAAACATCAGTTTACGACTGGTGGAGATATCCTCATCGGGTTCAATGCCAATTTTAGCCAGCAGAGGTAGTGTTTCCCTGAGTATACGGCCCTTGGTCAGAGCTATTGTAATCATCGGCGTTATCATGGGCTTTGCTTATCACATCACTCTAAAAAGTATTTAAGGAGAGGCCTTTGCACGAAAGCAAAATCATCCCTCGGGCAAAGACCTAAAGGAAGCTTTAATCCGGAATACGGCGAATATTTGCGCCCAATTGTTGCATTTTTTCTTCGATACATTCGTAACCGCGGTCAATATGGTAAATGCGGTCAACCAACGTTTCGCCCTTCGCCACCAGCCCGGCAATAACCAAACTTGCTGATGCGCGCAGGTCGGACGCCATAACTGGCGCACCAGTAAGATTTTCCACACCCGTAACTATAGCGGTGTTACCTTCCAGAGCAATATGCGCACCCATCCTCACCAGTTCATGGGTTTGTATAAGACGGTTTTCAAAGATGGTTTCAGTAATTGTCCCCACACCTTCGGCAACAGCATTGACAGCCGTCAGTTGTGCCTGCATGTCTGTTGGGAACGCCGGATACGGTGCGGTGCGCAACTGTACAGCCCGCGGTCGTCGTCCACCGGTGTCCATCTCTATCCAGTCTTTACCAGTAGTAATTTCTGCACCGGTTTCTTCGAGTTTTAACAGTACGGACTCTAAAAGATGTGGATCTGTGTCTTTTAACTTAATATGGCCGCGGGTTGCCGCACAGGCAGCCAGATATGTGCCAGTTTCGATTCGATCAGGCATGATTGTATAGTCGCCACCGTGCAATCGGGCAACGCCGTTGATCACAATTGTGTCGGTGCCCGCACCTTCGATATCACCACCCAACACGTTCAGACAATTGGCGAGATCAACCACCTCTGGCTCACGAGCTGCATTTTCAATAATGGTTTGTCCTTCCGCCAGGGTTGCGGCCATCAACAGGTTTTCGGTACCGCCAACTGTCACCATGTCCATCAAAATATGCGCGCCTTTGAGCTTGCCATCGACGCTGGCGTTAATATAACCACCATCGATGTGTATTTCTGCGCCCATTTTCTCAAACCCACGGAGATGCTGGTCAACCGGACGACTACCTATTGCACAGCCACCGGGAAAGGACACACGAGCTTCACCAAAACGACTCAGCAGTGGACCCAGTACCAGAATCGATGCGCGCATGGTTTTCACCAGCTCATAAGGCGCGCTGAAACTGTGGATGGTGGTGGCGTCCACCTCGACGCGCATTCTTTCATCGAGTACAACACTCACCCCCATGCAGCCCAGCAACTCAATCATGGTGGTGATATCGTGTAGATGCGGCAAGTTAGAAACTGTCACCGGCTCATCTGCCAATAATGCCGCAGCCAGAATCGGCAAGGCCGCATTCTTGGCCCCGGATATGCGAATTTCCCCACGCAGGGGCACTCCACCAGTGATCAGTAGCTTATCCATTTAAAATAGCCTGAGGATGATCTCTATCGCCACATTGACAACCTTTTTTTTCAAGGAGGCTGCCAGCAGCGATAGATGATTTCAAATTGAATTTGTAGACGATATTCAGACTCAAACGGCCTGCCATTCAGACGGCGTGTAAGTTTTCATATTCACTGCGTGGATTGTACCTTCAGCAATGTAGTCTTTGAGAATGGCATAAACGTGCTGCTGTCGCTGGACAGACCGCTTACCTTCAAACACCTCGCCAATCGCAGTGACCGTCAAATGATTACCTTCACCTTCCACGAAAACCTCACAATCCCCAAGGGCATCGATCAATAGTTGTTTGATTATGTCTATATTCATAGTAAGTCGGTTTTAATAGTAGGTCGGTTTTAGGAGTGCAGCGATTAAATTACCTCAGAGCCCCAATTTGCAATCACTCGATCGATGTTGCCGTCGTTTTTTTGCGAGTCCTGTACAAATTGGTTACGAAAAGTTTTGCCAAGATTGATGCCATTAATAATGACATTGATTATACGCCAATGCCCGGCTTTATTGAGACCCATGGTGTATTCGAGCGGGTGATTGCCATCGGCACTGCGCACTTCCTGACGGACTGAAACCTTACGTTTTCCGGTATAATCTTCACCCCCAGGCAAGACCACAATTTCCTCATCACTGTAAGCCAGCAAGCCTCGCCCATAGGTCTCCACCAGGCCTGTCCGAAACACCTCAGCAAAGGCTTCACGTTGAGCAGACGTAGATGTTTTCCTGTATGGACCCATAACATTGCGCGCTATCCAGATAAAATCAACCACGCTGTCGAGGCTCGCTTCAATATCATCAAAATAACAGTTCATTTGCTGCTTTTTTTCAGCCTCGGTCTTACTGGAATCAATTTTTCTGCGGTGTACATCTATTTTTGCCAGTACCTCAGCGGTTATATCTTCGATAAGCAGATAGGGGGACGTAATTGACGCATTATCACTGCTGTCAGCCGTTGACGCGGCAATCGCTGTGGCAGCTGACAACAAAGCTGCCAGCATCGCGAAACCCACCGATATTTTTAACCATTGTCTCATATTCAATAATTTCCTCTCTTACCGCTTACCGCTTACCAGTTACCAGTTACCAGTTACCAGTTACCAGTTACCGAATCAGGACAATATTTGCAGCGCGTCAGTCAGCCAGCAGGCATTTTTTCTACCCTGACCCGTTCCCCTTCTCCGCCAGCTAGTTTCCGTCGCTAATTCCGTCGCGAATTCCATCACGAATAATCTGCATTAACTTTTTCCTGTCGAATAGCTGACTTTTAGGGCCACGCACTATACCATTCCCGCGCCTTTTTGTGGAAATCAAAGTGAGGGGGCGGCTGCCCATATATTGTTAAATTCTCGGCAATTGTAATATCACCAAAAGAGGGGCATTAAATCGGGATGAGTGGATTAATACCGGCATCCGGCGCGTTAATTATTGGGCTGATTGGCCTGGTTTGGGGTGCTGATCGATTTATTATCGCTGCCGCAAGTAGCGCTAAAAAGCTGGGTATTTCGCCAATTGTTATCGGTCTGACCATCGTCGCATTCGGCACCTCCGCTCCCGAAGTTATCGTATCAGTGAATGCTGCTTTACAGGATGCGGGAGAGCTGGCTATCGGTAACGCTCTTGGCTCCAACCTTGCCAACATCGGCCTGGTGCTGGGTATCACCGCACTGGTTGCTCCCATGCCTGCACAACGACACCTGGTATCCCAGGAAGGGCCGGCGCTAATATTAGTGACCATATTGACCGGCCTCTGCCTTTATAACGCGAGGCTTGGTCGTGCAGAAAGTATACTGATGTTGCTAGTCCTCCCTTTGTTGTTATGGGCCACCATCAAATACAAAAAGGCACACCCTGACCAGGAAGAAAAAGAATTTACAGAGGAGATAATTGAGGTATCTACCCGCGCAGCCATCGTTGGGTTTCTGGTCGGCCTGATAACGATGTTGCTGGCTTCCAGAGTGCTGGTATGGGGTGCCAAAATCGTAGCATTTGAACTGGGTATGAGCGAACTGGTCATCGGCCTGACCGTACTAGCTATTGGCACCAGTCTGCCCGAACTTGCCGCATCGGTTGCCGGCGCACTGCGTGGTCACCACGATATCGCTATTGGCAATGTCTTTGGCTCCAACATGTTTAATTTTCTACTGGTCATGCCCATTGCCGGTGTGATTTCTCCCCTGCAACTGGAACCGATGGTGTTTTTCCGAGATTATCTGGCAGTCTGCCTGTTTACAATAGCGCTGGTCGGAACGATAGCCTTTAAGTACCGTCGTAACTGTATCGAAACGGCTTACCTGTCGAGAAGGTTCGGCCTGATCATGATCGCCACTTACTTCACTTACTTTATTATACTGGTGCCCACCAGCTAGCTGACTGAAAGGCTACGGATCGTTATACTGGGGCAACGCGCAGCTTTCAATCCATACGGGCAATCCACACTGCCAGCCCACACAATCATTTGAAATCAGGTCCTATGCCCGAGATAGATTTTATCACCCCCGCTCTGCGCACCATTAATATGGAAGCCCTGGCCGTAAACTTGTTGCAAGAACGTATCGGCCCAACGTTTGTAAAAACCTGTGAACTTATTCTAGCCTGTCAAGGCCGCACGATCATCACTGGCATGGGTAAATCCGGACACATCGCCAACAAGATCGCCTCAACATTTGCCAGCACCGGGACGCCATCTTTCTTTGTCCACCCCGGTGAAGCCAGTCACGGCGATCTGGGTATGATTACTGATATTGACGTAGTCATTGCCATCTCAAACTCGGGCAATACCGCCGAGGTAGTCACCCTGTTACCACTGATAAAACGGCTTAACATCCCCTTAATCAGCATGACCGGCAACCCGTCATCAACCCTCGCGAAAGCGGCTGATATCAATCTTGATATCAGTGTTAGTCAGGAGGCCTGTCCTCTCGGCCTGGCACCAACCACGAGCACGACTGTGACACTGGTCACTGGTGATGCGCTGGCGATAGCCCTGCTCGAAGCGCGGGGTTTTACCGCTGAAGATTTTGCTTTTTCACACCCAGGAGGCACCCTGGGACGCAAACTTTTAGTTCGCGTCAGTGACATTATGCATAGCGGACAACAAATCCCCCTGGTCACCGAGACAACGCTACTCAGCGACGCACTACTGGAAATGACTGCCAAAGGTTTCGGTCTTACCGCTGTGGTCAATGCCAACAATGAATTAATTGGCGTCTTTACTGACGGTGACCTGCGCCGTGCTGTCGATGATAAAGTTGACATCAACAGTATTCGCACCAGAGAAGTCATGACCCGCAACTCGCAGACAGTAAATCGGGAAATGCTCGCGGCTGAGGCCCTGAAAATTATGGAGGATCACAAGATTACAGCTGTCATTGTTGTAGATGACAACCAGTATCCACAGGGGATAGTACACATGCATGATATTCTCCGTGCCGGAGTCATGTAGTGAATGCCCAATCGGCAGTAGCAGCGGCGCAAAATATTCGTTTGTTACTGCTGGACGTAGACGGGGTATTGACCAATGGTCAGCTTTATTATGGTGACGACGGCAACGAATACAAAGCATTTAACATCAAAGATGGCCTGGGGATTAAACTCCTGCAGCGCGGTGGCGTCGAAGTTGGCATCATTACCGGACGCAGTTCATCATTATTAACCAGACGCTGTGCAGAACTTGGCATCGACAGAGTAATACAGGGGCGCGAAGATAAATTGACTGCGCTGCAGGAATTACTCGATAACTTGCCACTAAGCATAACGCAAGTTGCTTTTATGGGTGATGATTTGCCCGATTTAGCAGTCATAAAACGGGTGGGCCTGGGTATGACTGTCGCTGACGCCAATCACGTGTTGCTTGAAAGTGCCGGGTGGCAGTCACAATATTGCGGCGGCGGCGGTGCGGTACGCGAAGCGGCGGAATTTATACTAAAAGCACAGGGTAAGCTAGAACAACTCGTAGCGAGCTTCGCATGATTCATTCGCAGCGGGAATATTGGTCATGAAAAACACGCTGATGGCCGTTGTTATCGCCGTTGCTCTGGGCATATTTGTGGTTTTTTGGGACTCTGCCCCCGGGGTTTTTCTTAGCAAAGAAAAAACACCTGCAGCAACTCTGTCCAGGGCAGACAGTTATATGATCAATAGCGAGACACACAAATTCAACGAGCAAGGCGTCGAAACTTTTATCCTCAACACACAACGTGGTCAGTTTTTTAAATCCGAGAATAAATTTGTCATGGATAAGCCGAATCTACAGGCCAATGGTGATACACCGCAGGCACCTCCATGGGTGCTCAACGCAGAGGTTGGCGTGGTATTCAATCAGGGTGAAAAAATTGTCATGCAACGCAACGTTCATGCCCAGCAGGAGATACCTGCAGGTACCAGGGAGTTTAACACCTCGGAATTAACTTATTATCCAGACCTCAATGTTGCCGAATCGGATCGCCATGTGACCTTGACTTCACCTGGAGAAGTTACCACCGGAATCGGCATGAAAGCAGATTTTGAGCAAGAGGTTTTCCAATTGATGTCAACTGTTAAGAGCACTCGTCATGCAGCATATTAGACGTATTCTTTCCTGGGTAATAATGTGGGTAATAACACCTTTCATGGCTAATATACTAGCCATGCCTGCCGTATTCGCATTGCCCAGTGATCGCCAACAGCCCATTAATATTGAATCCGACCGAGCGCAGCGCAATGACAAAACCGGAATAACCACCTATGAGGGCGCGGTCAATATAATCCAGGGCACCATTAATATCAGAGCCGACAAGGTGACTGTACATACCGTAGAAGGCAAGGTGAGTAAAATTGTTTGCATCGGCGTACCCGCCCATTACCAGCAACAACCGGAGCCCGAGGACGGCCTGGTCATCGCCCGCGCTAACACTATCCGCTACGAGCTGAACAAAGACATGATCACGTTGATTACCAACGCCAGTCTTACTCAGGCAGGTTCAACGCTAACCGGCGAGCTTATCAACTACGATCTCATACAGGAGCTGGTTGAGGCCCGTGGTGATATCTCCGGAAAGCAGCGCATCAAAATGGTTATCCCGCCGAGCCAGCAGCAGGAAGCTGATTAATGGCGCAGTTGCAGGCACGACAGCTAGCTAAAAGTTACCGCAAAAAGAGTGTGGTGAATGACGTTTCTTTAACGGTCTCCAGCGGCCAGATAGTCGGTTTACTTGGACCAAACGGTGCAGGTAAAACCACATGTTTTTATATGATTGTGGGTCTAGTGCGCCAAAATGCCGGTCAAATTCTTATTGATGATGAAGACATTACCCACTTGCCGATGCATGGGCGCGCTCACCGCGGCATAGGTTACTTACCCCAGGAAGCATCCATATTTCGTCGCCTCAGTGTTGAAAACAACATCATGGCTATTCTTGAAGTTCGCAAAAAATTAAGTCCCACACAGCGGCAGGAAAAATTAGAAGAATTACTGGAAGAATTTCATATAACCCATATTCGTGATCAGCTGGGCATGAGTTTGTCTGGTGGCGAACGACGGCGAGTCGAAATCGCCCGTGCGCTGGCCATGGAACCCGCTTTTGTCTTACTAGACGAGCCATTTGCCGGTGTCGATCCCATTTCCGTAAACGACATAAAGCAAATCATCACTCACCTTTGTGAGAGAGGCATTGGAATTTTGATAACCGACCACAATGTTCGTGAAACCCTGGATATTTGCGAGCATGCGTACATAGTCGATGATGGCAGAGTTATCGCCCAGGGAGCCGCTGAAGATATTCTCGCTGATGCCAATGTCCGCAGGGTTTACCTGGGCGAACATTTTTCGCTCTAAACAACCTTTCAGCACAGAAAACAACCTTTCGGCACAGTAATTGCTTTACTAATTGATTCGCCCCTGTCGCGGGGCTACACTTAGCCTTCAGAATAATGCTGAGAGCTATCACGCCAACCATGAAACAGGGTCTGCAACTACGAATCGGTCATCAATTATCGATGACCCCACAATTGCAGCAAGCCATTAAATTGTTGCAGTTGTCGTCGGTCGATCTGCACCTGGAGATCCAGCAAGCTTTGTATTCTA
The DNA here is from genome assembly GCA_003645535.1 of Gammaproteobacteria bacterium. GTDB lineage: Bacteria > Pseudomonadota > Gammaproteobacteria > Pseudomonadales > Porticoccaceae > HB2-32-21. The sequence goes on from QNFP01000009.1 coordinate 30,650, forward strand.
ACCCCATGCTTGAACTAGCAGAGGAAATGGAGCAAAGCGCTGAGCAGCAGGAAAAAACCTCGGAAGCCCTCCCAAAAGAACAAGACGATTACGAATGGAGCAAAGAAATTCCCGACGAGCTGCCGATAGATGCTCAGTGGGAGGATATCTACACCAATACAGCGCCAGCCAATACCGGCAATGCGTCATCCACCAACACATCATCAAGCCATTCGGAAAGCCGCAACTTTGACGAGTTTCACAGCGTCACTGAATCCCTGCGTGATCACTTACTATGGCAGCTTAACCTCACACCACTATCTGATATCGACCGGCTTATTGGTGGCATCATTATCGACAACGTTAATGATGATGGATTTCTTGAAACCCCAATAGAAGAACTGTGGCAATCGAGCTATAAAAACCGTGACGGCGATGCTGGTGCCGGCACCTCTGATAACGATACCTCCGGTGACGGTGCGCTGGATGACTGCACAGTGGATGAAGAGGATGGGGCGATTGGGCTGGATGAAGCGATTGCTGTCCTGCATCGGATACAACAGTTCGACCCTCCGGGGGTGGCGGCAACCGATCTGCGAGAATCTCTGCTTATTCAACTGAGTCAATTAAGCCCGGAAACCCCCTGGGTAAAAGAAACCAGAAAGTTGGTGGATCAATACCTACCAGCAATTGCCGAACGAAACTTCCCGCTGCTGATGCGCAAGTCGGGTTTCGATGAAAGCTCTGTAGAGGCCATGATCAGCTTGATTCAAACGCTTTCTCCACGGCCAGGCGAAGGAATTACTGGCAAAGCAGGAGAATACGTCGAACCCGATGTCACTGTCACCAAAGTGGGTGACCGCTGGTTGGTAACATTAAATGGTGATCTCGCGCCCAGGTTAGGTATAAATCAACAATACGCCGGGCTCGTACAACGCGCCGACAATAGTAAAGACAACACTTTTTTGCGTGATCACTTACAGGAAGCGCGCTGGTTTTTGCGCAGCCTGGAAAGCCGCAACGAAACGCTGATGCGGGTAAGCCGTAGTATTGTCGAAAAGCAGCAAGGCTTTCTCGAACACGGCCCCGAAGCCATGACACCCATGGTACTGGCGGACATTGCTGAGCTACTCGACCTCCATGAATCAACCATCTCCAGGGTAACCACCCAAAAATACATCGATACACCGAGAGGTGTATACGAGCTTAAATATTTCTTCTCCAGTCACGTTAGCACCGCCGCTGGTGGCGAGTGTTCATCAACGGCGATTCGCGCTATGCTGAAGCGAATGATAGCAAGCGAACCCACCAACAAACCCCTCAGTGACAGCAAACTGAGTGTCATGCTGCAGACGGAAGGCATTCAGGTGGCGCGCCGTACCGTTGCCAAATACCGCGAAAGCATGCGCATCCCTTCTTCTAGTGACAGAAAGCGCTTTAAACAAAGTGCGTAATCATGCAACCCGCAACAACGACCACCTGTAAAGGAGCACCACATGCAGTTGAATATCAATGGCCACCACCTCGACATCACTGATCCCATCCATGACTATGTCACCAATAAAATAGCTCGACTGGAACGCCACAACGATAACATCACCAGTATTTCGGTCATTTTATCTGTCGAAAAACTGGTGCAAAAAGCTGAAGCAACTGTACACGGCAACGGCGGTGAATTTTTTGCCGATAGCGAACATGAAGATCTCTATGCCGCAATTGATGGCCTTGTCGACAAGCTTGACCGCCAACTCATTAAACGCAAAGAAAAATTGCGCGGCCGCTAGCAACCACCATGAACATCGCTGAAGTGCTCACACCAGAACGAACATGCTGCAACGCACCTGGGGTAAGCAAAAAGAGAGTACTCGAATTTATTTCCACATTCCTGGAGGAAAACACCGACTTTATAGATGCAGATGATGTGTACCATGATCTATTGAGCAGGGAACGTTTGGGCAGCACTGCCATAGGCGAAGGCATAGCTATACCTCACTGCCGCGTGCCAGGCTGCCCAGAAATCACTGGCGTATTACTTAAACTGCAGACGCCGGTAGACTTCGATGCTATCGATGACGCTGCCGTCGATCTGATTTTTGCGCTCATCGTTCCCGATCAACAGAACGATGAGCACCTGCAGGTGTTATCCAGCATTGCCGAGTTATTACAATCGAGCGAGGTGCGGGAGAAACTCCGCAATTGCCAGTCCAATGACAAGCTATACCAGATAGCCACGACAGGACATTAACAATGACCAGGGCGGATAACACTCGGCTTATAGTAGTCAGTGGACGTTCTGGCTCTGGTAAAAGCACCGTACTACACGTCCTTGAGGACGTCGGCTTTACCTGCATCGACAACCTGCCAGCCGGTATGCTCGCCAGCCTTTTTGAGCACTTGCAGCACAGCAATCCGAACAGCCCTGGCAAGGTGGCCATTGGCATTGATGCACGTAACATATCGGGCAAACTGGATCAGTTTCCAGTTATTCTCGACCAGCTCAAAGCCTCTGGAATTGATTGTGAAGTGCTTTTCCTGGACGCCAGCGTTAACGCCTTGATCCGTCGTTTTAGTGAGACCCGCAGACGTCACCCACTCAGTTCTGAATCGATTGATTTAAAAAAAGCTATCGCACTGGATCTTCAGATCCTCAAGCCCATTGCTGCGATCGCCGACCGGCGTATTGATACCAGCAATATGACCCTCCATCAGCTCCGTGATTTGATTAAAAAACAAATTGTACCCGCCGCATCCGGTGGCATGGCAGTGCTGTTCCAGTCCTTTGCCTTTAAACACGGTGTACCCGTAGATGCGGATTATGTATTTGATGTACGTTGCCTGCCTAATCCATACTGGAAAAAAGAGTTACGCCAGTACAACGGTGGTGACGAACCGGTCATTGAGTTCCTCGATACACAAACCGAAGTAGCCGCCATGCTCGCCGACCTGAATGGCTTTCTGTGTCGTTGGATCCCCCGTTTCGCCTCCACCAATAGAAGTTATCTCACCATCGCTGTGGGCTGCACTGGTGGCCAGCACCGTTCGGTTTATGTATGCAACCAACTGGCTCTGCAATTTGACCAGCAATTTCCCAATATACAGGTGCAGCATAGAGAGCTGGAAAACTGATCTCTGTTAATCAATGGTGGTAATATTTGACAGCTGTACCACCCTCAGGCATTTATAGGTTCATGATCAAAGAACAGATTACTATTATCAACAAATTGGGCCTGCATGCTCGAGCTGCAGCGAAGCTTGCTGCGACATGCAACCATTTTGCCAGCTCGATAAAAGCTGGCCATAGCGATAAGCTCATCGACGCCAAGAGCGTTATGTCATTGATGTTACTCGCTGCAAACCAGGGCACCGTCCTCCACTTTGAGTTTGAAGGCGAGGACGAACAGGAGGCCCAGCAACAGGTACGCACACTAATCGCCGACTACTTTGGTGAAGGCCAGTAATTTGGATGAGGGCCAGCAATTCGTTTCGAATACACACTGAGCACCTGTAGAATAGCGGCTACGCGGTATATATCCACACACCAGATTATCACCTGACATCAGGAGCCCAAACGGGATGCCGGCAAGCCAGAAAAATACCGATCAACTGTCTTTGCTGTCCCTTATTGACGAAAGCATCGTCGACCCCGGCATTCTCAATCAGCTTCGCCATGATCTAAATAACATGGCGCCAATGGACATCGTCCACTATATCGAATCATCACCCACCAAGGTGCGACGCCTGTTGTGGGAGCTCATTGACTCAGAAGTTGAAGGGGAAGTGTTTGGCGGGTTGAGCGAAGACCTGCAGAAAGAATTCTTGCAGGGCATGAGCAGCAATCAAATGGCAGCCCTGGTGGCCGGTCTGGATGCAGATGACGTTGCCGATATCCTCCAGCAACTTCCAGACAGGATAATTCCCAAAGTCCTGGAAGCCATGGACAATCAGGATCGGCAACGGGTAGAGAGCATTCTGCCCTACGACGAAGACAGTGCCGGTGGCCTGATGAATACTGACACCATCACTGTGCGCCCGGATCTGACTATCGATGTGATATTGCGTTATTTACGTCGCCACGAAGAATTACCAGATATCACCGACAGCATTTTTGTAGTCAATCGCAACGATACCTTTTTGGGCACCTTACCTCTGGGCAAAATACTCACTTCCAGCCCCAATATTACCGTCCGTGAAGTCATGAACACTTCAACCGAAGCCATACCTGCGCAACTGTCGGCATCGGAAGTGGCGCATATGTTTGAACGTCATGACTGGGTGTCTGCGCCGGTGGTCAATGATCTGGGTAATCTGCTTGGCCGCATCACCATTGATGATGTGGTTGACGTAATCATTGAAGATGCCGAGCACTCCTTATTCGGTCTTGTCGGCCTCAGCGATGAAGAGGAAACCTTTACTTCAGTAAAACGTTCGGCACCGCGCCGCGCCATCTGGCTCGGCATTAACCTTTGCACCGCTGTGCTCGCTTCGGTGGTCATCAATATGTTCGAAGGTACTCTGGACAAGGTGGTAGCCCTCGCCATCCTGATGCCAATCGTCGCCAGCATGGGCGGCGTCGCGGGTAGCCAGACCCTAACTGTAGTGATTCGCGGCATGGCCCTGGGACAGGTTAGTCGCAATAATCTGCGCTGGCTATTAAGCAAGGAATTTATATCCGCCACACTCAACGCCATGCTGTGGGCTACCGTTATTGGTGTGCTGGCTTCATGGTGGTTTGACGATAGTCTGATCGGCTATATTATCGCTGCTGCTATGGCCATTAATTTACTGACCGCCGCCGTCTCTGGTTCGTTGCTACCAGTGATCCTAAAGTCTATCAATATCGACCCGGCGTTGGCTGGCGGTGTCATGCTGACCACCATCACCGATGTGGTCGGCTTTTTTTCTTTCCTGGGCCTGGCAACGATTTTTTATGTATGAATGAGAACAATCATTTTTATATCTGACCGAGTACAACCATTTTTTATACCTGACCGAGTACAACCATGGCTGACCAGCCCTCTGAGCATGAAATTGAGCTCGACGACACCTATATAAGCAAGTCTGCCCGCAAACGGGAAATGACCACCCTGCAAAAACTTGGTGAGGATCTGCTTAATCTGCCCGCAGATCAGTTTTCCCAACTGCCTCTGTCTAATCAGTTGCGCGAAGCGCTTGATCTCGCCAAAAGGCTAAAACAAAGGGAAGCCCGCCGGCGGCAATTTCAATATATAGGCAAACTCATGCGCTCCGAAAATCACCAGCAAATTGCGGAAACTCTTGCGCGGTTTGAAGACGATAAGCGTTTTTTCAGACAACGCTTTCAACGCCTGGAAATAATCCGCGACAAACTTATTAAGGATGGTGACCAGGCCCTGAACGAATTAATCAACAACCACCCCGAACTCGATCGCCAGCACTTGAGACAACTGATTCGTCAGGCTCGCAAGGAAATAGCCACTGATCAGGCGCCAGCAAAAAAACGCAAATTATTTCGCTATCTGCGGGACACTTTGCAATCGTAACCCATTATTTTCCTAATCTTCTCAGCGCTGCCTGGGTAAGATATTTGTCGTACATACCTTCAGTATTCACTTTGGTCTCGTGGCCACCGGAAATGCGCTTCACCTGTTCCAGCCGGGTCATACGATTGGTCTGGATATTGTGGGCATGAACTCTGGTCCACGATGCATAAGGATGCTTACCATCGTAAACGGTGTTAGTACCATCTGTGTACAACGAGCCCGCACCATCAAAGGAGCGGAACATCTCACCACGCCGATCAAAGGAGACCATTGACAAAGGCGCCAGGGTACGCGCATCAAACCACACTCGCTTCTTGCTGATCGGCGCACGCGGAAACTTGACCGGTTCGGCATCTACTACAATAGCCTCAGGCACCAGCTCCACGTCCATATCCCAAAACGTGTTCCCTTTGGGCCCGCCATGGGTGGTGTGTTCCCAGTTCTCATGGTTGCCCTGCCAACTACGCGATACTGCAGCCAGCGCCGGGCCACGACCCACTATTTTATAATTGCCCCAGGTCATGAAAGGGTCACCGGCCGTCCAGGCATCGGATAAATACAACGAAGAACCTGGAATCAGGGGCTCGAAACGCTGGTTACTGGGAAAACGCCGCACCCGTTTAAAGGCAGGCAGGTATCCGTTCAGATCCGGGAAACGACGTTGATCATAGTGCCAGACACTAAGAAATGAAGTACCGCTAATATCGTTGGGTCTTACAAAAAATACCGTTTGATAGCGCAGCTTGTCTTCATGCCCTGGCCAATAAGGCTTCGGATCAAGAACTACTCGCCCCACCGGGGCCAGTTCTACCCAGCAAAGTTCGTAGGAATACTCAACATCCCCGCCCGGGCCAACATCCGCTTCCTTGATTGCGTAGAAAGATGCATCGTGACGCCCCCAGCTAAGGGTAATCCCTGCAAATACTTCAATGGCTGTTTTGGGATCGGGAAACGGGTTGCCACCGATCCATGGCTTACCCTCACGGGTAACAACATTGCCGTTGGCATCGAAGATGGCCTGACCCTGATTGCGTAATGTCGCCTCGTTATATTCCCAGGGGCTGAGCGACATAATGTCGCTGGTCGTATCAATCATGCGCATTTGCCGCCCCATTTGGGCAACTTGAGTGTAGCGAATAGGATCCAGCAAATCCTTGACGTACTGTACATTGTCAGCGGTGATCATATCGCCAGTTTTGATCTTGCCGCCGGTATAAGCATCAATAGACATCAGTTCATCTGGGTACACCCCCGCGATACTGCCGGTATCTGCTATAGCAGGCCACAGTGGTGTCAGCACACCCGTAGCTAGCATCCCTTTAGTCAGCTGGCCGAGGAAATGGCGGCGACTGTAATCGACATCATATTTACGAATTCTCATTGCGACTCCCTGGTTATCTATGCCCATCGCCTGTAACGATTGAGCTATGCTCGCCAACTAAAATCTCAACATCCGCAAATATTTTTGTATTGGCGGATTTCAATTTGGCTAACAAAAAACTATTTATTTCATGTTATTTGATATCTGCTTTAACGTACACATTTATACTGTTCACTGCGCTCTCTGAGCTCAAGTTGCTCGACCTTTGCGGCCAGGTGTTGATAACGCCTGGCCTCATTAATGACTGCACAAAGATCCTCTATTCGATCACCAGAACCAGCTAATAGTTCGATTCTACGCCCCATAGCTTCTCGCCAGCGAGGCGAGCCGTCCGGCTGAGCGCTGGTTATTTTTGCCCAGGCCCGCTCAGCTGTGAACGTATCATCGATGGCTTCAGCTGTTTCCGCGTAAGTAACCCAGGCGTCTCCAGAATTAGGAAATTCCCGAATCATTGCTTTAGCCATGTTAAACGCCTCAATCTGCTGTCCGAGCGCCGTAGCAACACGGATTTGCAACAAACGTAATTGCCGCTGATCCTGGGTTTGCCCCTCCAGTGCTGGATAGAAAGCTTCTGCCAGCTCTGCTAACTGAGCAAATTGACCAAGGCGTTCTTTTTCAATCAAAAACTGGTAAACCTCTTTTTGCACGGCACTATCCATACCCGGCCCAACCAGACTACCAATAAATAACAGCAACTGTTGTTGCTTTCCAGCTTTGTCTAGCGCCCGCAATTTAGACCACAGCAATACCCGTTTTGCGCTGTCATCCAGTTGTAAATTTTGATCTTTTGCTGCCATGGTGTAGATATTTTCTATTTCTTTTAGTACTTCTTCCAGGTTCTGATCAAGCACCGTTTGCATTTGCAGGGTCACTGCACGCACCCAGAGTTTTTTTCGCATATTGCGCGGCAAGTCCTGGAGGTTTTTCAATACCTGTTTAGCGTGCCGCCGTTGCGCGGGATAATCACCAGCAGCGGTAGCCAGGTTAAATGCGTTTATGGTTCTTTTTAACCCTGTCAACGCTATAGAACCTTTCAGACTGGAATCCCGCCTGGCCTGTTGCATATGGTGCTTGGCCCGGTCTGGATCAAAGCTCAGCTCTCCCAACGCCAGGTGGGCAGCTCCTATATCGGCATCACCTGGGCTTTTGGTAAGAAAATGCTTGGCAGAACGCAGTACTCTAACTCGGTTACGATTGCTACCTTTCTGTTGGTGCAAAGCTCGAGCAATCAGGAAGGACAGTTTTGGTAGCGCAGCGACGACCGCCGGTGGAAGATCTGATTGCTGGCTCAGCTTCTCGGCCTCTGTCATCGCCTGGTGATATTGGTGTATTTTCAATAACGCAACCGTGTAATGGTATTGTAATGTGCGCAGATTGATGAGCATCTTCAATCCACCATTTTTCTCAAAGTCACGGTACTTCAACACAGTCGTGTCATATTGCTGATAGGCATAGGCAAATTCAGCATCAACGTACGGTGAAAACACACCCAGATCCTGCCCCACGATTTCATCCCGATAGGACAGGATACGATTGGCCAACGCAGTGTTCAGGTAACCTTCAGCAATCAATTTCTTCAGCCGCGCTCCCGCTTCAATGGCACCGGTACTGGTATCCCGTTGTTGCTGCAAGAGCACAAAAGCCTCTTCGAGATAAACATTGGCCATGCTCGGCGTAAGTGGTGTACCTTTCATCGCTTTAGCCGGGGTGATTTCTCCACGGCGAATCGCCAGCAGAGTTAATTCAGATTCTGCGATTTCTCTAACCGGGTTAGTCGGGTCACTTACCAGAGCCTGCACCAGCCGGCTAAAACGCTTTTCTGCCGTCGCGCTATCGCCACGAGCCTGAGCAACATAACCCATTCCTAGCCAACTGCCATATACAATACCGGGATAAAGAATACGCACAGAAGACGCCTGGAAACCACTTTCGGCCTTGTTAAGCCAGCTCACCTGATCTCGCTCCCCCGTCTTGCCGTGGGCGATACCTAACAATGCCCATGCTCGCCAATACCCAAACGCCGATAGAGCATAATTAATGTCATGCCAGATATCGGATCGATACAGCGCTTCAAGACGCACTTCATCATCTCCCGTCTCTCTTTCCAGGGCTCGAACCTTTTCACGACACCTGTTACGCAAAGTCTCGGCACGATCCATCAACTTCTTGAAATCTGCTCCACTACCACCAATTTCCCGTGTTCGCGAGACCAGAGCCCCGTAACTATCTGCAATCAACACAAAGTCTTTTGCACTCAGTTCAGCAAGATCTCCACGGGCGAGCTTCATCAGACGGTCAGCCAGCTTTTTTGCTTCGCTAACAGATTCGACCCTCAACACCTCTTCTTTAAGACTAAGCAGAGAGGTAGCTCCGTAGACCTGTGTACTGCCAAGTATCACCAGACAGAACAAGATCAAATTGATAATTCGCCGCACCGCTACAACCCCTCCAGCAGCAAGGCCATTTCCCGAGCAAACTGCCCACCCATAATCAGTGACATCAGCTGCCGAGTTACCTTGGTATCACCATCCATTGTCGCGGCGATACCGCCGCCGGCTTCTGCCAGAAGCTGGAAATCAAGCATCGGTTTACCTGAATAAAAAGCCCGATTCACCGGCCGTCCCAACATCGCCTCAAGTAATTCTGGATTGGCATCACGACTGACATCAAGTGCTGATATTTGACCGCCATCCCGAGCAAATGCTTTGTTAATAGCTAACAGCGGGGAAATTGCTTTCTTGTGTGGTGGCGCATCGCCAAGCACGATAATGACTTTCTTCGCACCGAGTCGCCAACCACCTTTTTTGATCGCCACTTTGACCCCATCGTAAACTGCTTCCTGGTGGCTTCCCCCGCCCACAGCAGTCAACTCGCCGAGAAAGCGCATCAACTTACCCAAACTAAATGTCAGTGTTTGCAGTCGGGTCACATATCCGGGTTCACCATAA
>QNFP01000010.1 GCA_003645535.1 Gammaproteobacteria bacterium
ATCGACAAAGTGGCTGAGAAACAAATTGCCATCCGCATCAAAAGCCAGGTTATCAATACCGGGTCTTACTTTTGCAATCACAGTCTTCGCGCCAGTGTCTGTATCTATTTTTACTACTTCGCCATTACCCGCCTGGGGTGAAACCAGCTCCCCACCCGGCGTAAACTTGGCGGCCGTCGGGTGAAACAAACCCTCAGTTACTTTTTCCAGCTCACCAGTTTCGAGGTCGGCACGCCAGATTTCCCCTTCCGGCACCAGCGGGAAATACAACTTACCATCGGGCCCACCCGCCAGGGCATTAGGGCCGGACAGGTTGTCGGCGATCTGTCGAGGTGGCCGGTCATCGTGAGGATAAAGCTCAAATAATCGACCACCGGGACGATGCTCATCGATAAACAGCCGGTCATTGAATACTGTCACGCCGTTAGCTGACGGTAAACCATCGGAGACAATGGTGACTTCGCCATTGGGCTTACGCATACTCACCTGCTCACTCATTACCTCGGTGGAATACATATTGCCCTGGGAGTCAAAAGCGACGTCATCGGGACCGGTAATCGGGCCGCCGTTGGGAGCAATCACTTCATGCTCACCCGTTGTCGTATCGATGGCAGTCACCTGGCTACCCATAGCCTGCGCCACATAGAGTCGGCCATCGGTGCCAAATTGCATGCCATTAGCACCAAAAAGTGCGCTGGGTGGCGTTACTTGAGTTAACTGCCAGCCTTTGGCTAATTGTGGGGTCACTGCCTGCTCGCCATGTATTGCTATAAACCTGTTCATGATTATTCACCCTTAATTATTAGTTGCTCAATTGTGCACACACTGGCCTGACACCGCCATGAAAAATTTATGGGATACGAACGAGCATTATCGACGGAACAAGATGGAACAAAAAGCGGGATGCACGCTGCGTAACGACAATCATCAAGCCATCAAAAGACCATAAACTGTTTGTCTACAAGCGAATTTATACAAAAAAAGGCATCTGTCAGGGGACGGTGGTTCCTGCCGCTCTTCTCCAAAGCGATCGATCATAGACTGGTCGCAATGAAACCTGGAGCTGAAGCCCCTGGGTACGGTTTACAAAGACCTGAAATAGAACATCGGCCGCCTGTGGGAGTGATTGAGACTCATGCCATCATCTAAGCGATCTATATACTTCGTGTTTTTGCCTTTTATTGAACATGGGTTATTGGATATAGGCCTGTTTGTCGACAGGTTGTTTGTCGGCAGGTACTGCCAGCACTCCCAGACCAAGATTAATAATCTCACGCATAATGGCGGGTTCAGTTTTTATTTTGCAGTGCATTCTGAGTCCGCTCGCCAGTGTCACAAGATAATCAGCTAGCTCGCCTGCCGTCTTATCCACTCTGATAAGCCCCAGTTTGCTCGCCTGTTCCAATCTCTTAATAAACAGTCTACGTAGCAAGCCCACTTGCTTCGAAGCTTTCTCGGCTAACTGCGGCCGTGTATGGCTTAACTCAGCGATGGTGTTAAAAGCCAGGCAACCCCGCTCGCGAATCTCAGCACCTTCATGTAAAGCAAAATCCTCCAGAAAACATCGAATCGCCTCAATCGGCTCGTCTTTGCCGGTTAAGTTCGATCGCATAATTACCGACTGATAGCGGCCATAGCCATCCATGACGTTTCGAAATAACCCTTCCTTATCACCAAAAGCTGCGTATAGACTGCCGCGATTTAACTGCATGGCCTCCAATAGCTTTTCGATGGTGGTCGATTCATAGCCATCTCTCCAGAACAGATGTAGAGCAGCCTCCAGAACTTCGGTGCGATCATACTCGGGAAGGCGGGCCATATTTGAATAGCTCTCTTAATAATTATGCCTCCTAATATACCATTTTTTAATAACCAGGGATAAACCATTAACAACTGAGCTTTCTGGTCAGCTATTCATGTGCAACCAGTTCACTTATAAAAAGCCTGGGAATTATCGGAGTGGTCAGTTATATCCCGTACGCCTTTGAGTTCTGGAATTCGCTCCAGCAGGGTTTTTTCGACGCCATCCTTAAGTGTGACGTCAGCCATGCCGCAACCCTGACAACCACCACCAAACTGCAACACGGCGATATCGCCGTCCATTTCTTCGAGGGTGACATTGCCGCCATGGGCGGCAAGTCCGGGATTAACTTCATCGTAAAGCACGTAGTTTATTTTGTCTTCCACTGGACTGTCATCGGCCACCTGTGGAAGGCGGGAATTAGGGGCTCGAATGCTCAATTGACCGCCGAGTTTATCGGCAGAAAAATCCACCTTGGCATCTTCCAGAAATTTCAAGCTACGTTTTTCAATATAGGCTGTGAACCCGTTCAGCGGTAATGCAATATCATCATCCTGTTCTTCACCAGGCTTGTTATAAGCGATACAGGTCTCGGCCTTAGGCGTGCCTGGGTCAGCAATAAACAGGCGTATGCCCATACCTTCGCATTCCTGCTTTACCAGTAATTCAGCAAGATACTTCTGCGCTGATTCAGTAATTTCGACGTCAGCCATAATTGCCATACCTCATAATTTCGGTACTACGGTTTAGGTACCTTGACTTAGGTACCCCAGGTCAGGTACCCAGATTTAAGTGCCCGAGTTTAGATCATCAGCAAAACCTATACCCGAGTAATTTAGTCATGTATTCTATCAGCGAAAAATGCGGCGCACAATAGCAAAGCATTGGTCGCGTCAGAGATATGAGCAGAGCAGGTTTGTAGTACGCGATGGACACACAGATAATGTAATATGTCATTCACGCACACCGGTATTGGCGACAGTTATTTCTGGTCGTGGCTCGGAAGATTTATGATCAGAGGCTCGCTAACAGTAAAGTATGTCCTCTCCAGTAATGTTCTACACAGACATCAAACTATAAAAATATGCGCATAGGGAAAAAGACCTTAGTTCTATTTTTGACGGCAGGACTATCCGTGACTTCGAGTATTGCTGCCGAGCAAGTGACGGAACTCAGTCAGCAACTAATAGAAAAGAAGATCAGCACATTACAGTCAGACGGCGTCAGCGACGACGATGAAGCGCTGAGCGGCTACCGAAAGGCAGGGGCCTGGCTGAGTAAAGCAGCTACTCATAAAAACAATGAAATAAGTTATGTCACGGCTTTAACTAACGGGCCAATACGCGAAGCTGAGACCGTAGCACGCATGGAAACTGCGGAACAACAGGTACTTCCCAGCGACGACGATTATAAAGAGCTGTCCTATCAGGAACTCAAAGCACTACTAGTTATCAAAAAAAGCGCACTTGCTGAAGCTACCAGTGCGCGGGAAAATATCGAGAAACAGCTAGCCGCTCGAGAAACAAATGCCCGGCAAATACGTGACCGCCTGACAGCGATTAACCTGCGTGTGAGTGAATTGCCGGACTCAATGGGAATAATCGACCCCATGGCCCCTCCCACTCCGCTCGAAGCCCAGCAGTGGGAAACTGCGAGTGAGCTTCATGCACTTAGTGCCGAACGGCGTGAACTGGAAGCCAGATTAAGTAGCCAGTCTGTACGCTACAGTAATTATCGCGTGGAGCGGGAAGAGTTAACACAGCGTGTTGATCGAAGGTCGCAAACGATTCGGGTACTAGAAGAAGTACTAGCCAGGAGTGAGCTGTCTGGGGTGAATCTAGACGATATAGCCATCGATTCGGATGATCCTGCCTTTCCAATTGCGCAAAAGTTAGTAGCAAGCGGTATCCACTTAAAAGAACAGACCGTGGAATTGGCTGATCAACTTAAAACTACTCTGGCCCAACGCGATGAAGTAAATCGCCGTAGTCGATTGCTTAATGAGCGTTTTACCACCGCGCGCCGAATCGTTGATTTCGCAAGTGATAGTCAGATCCTGGGCAACATTCTACTGGTATATTGGCATGAGATTCCCACATTTGAAATGGCGGATATGACTGGCGAGCTTTCACGCACAACCAGCGATACAGTGATTAATCGCATTGGGCACGAGAAAGACCGATTGGCATTGGTGAATGCCCCCATGTTTGTAGCACGCCAGATCGATCAGGCTGATATTGATCCCAGCCTGGTTACGGAAGATGTCCGAGATATACTGGTTGACCTGACTCGTTCGATCCGCGATCGACTATCAAAAACAATTACAATGGAATCTGCATTCATAGAGGCATCTCGAGGGCTCGACACCGGTTATCGACGCCTGACACAGCTTATCGACGAATACAGAACATTTCTCGGTGGCCTGATTCTTTGGGTGCCTAGTCGCCCTTCTGTATTAGATCTTAGTTTTCGCGGGTTGCCGGACGAGATAGCACAGTTAACGCAAACACTCAAAGATCTGCGGGCAGGTGCGGCGAGACCGGTGGTCTGTGTTATATGGTTTCTATGTGCGCTAGGCCTTTTACTTTTAACTCGACGCATAAAAAGCACCCGAACAGCTCTCAACAAGAAGATCACACGGCTACGTGATGACTCGATACACTACACCGTAGGCGCGTTGATGCTCAGCGCACTCAGGGCCTTACCACTGCCTTTATTACTGATGGCATTTAGCGCACTGTTTTCCAGAGCAGCGACACCCTTTGCTGGCGCTTTATCCAACACATTCGAAAGCCTGGTTGCTGTTAGCTTTGCACTTGTATTTATCCGGGTTGTCTGCGAAAAATCAGGTGTTGCCCGGGTTCATTTCCAGTGGACCGAAGCAGCATGCGACCGCATGGAAAATCAAATGGGCTGGCTCATCCGTTGGTGTTTGCCGACGGTGGGGCTAACGTTGATAGTGCTGCAGATAGAGGCTATAGACGCAACCTTAGGCAGGTTAATGTTGTTGCTGATATTCGCATTTGTGAGTGTTCGCGAGATCCGGGAGTTACGGCGGCCAGTAAAGCCAGACCAGCAGAGTGTGATGATAGTAGAGCCGCGACGCGTACGATGGATAGCGCTGTTTGCCATGGGTATGCTATTTCTGGCGATTGCCGATGGGCACATCTATTCTGTTGGTCTTGTCGTTCAAAGTGGTGTCGATACGTTATGGGTAATAATTATTTTCGACCTCCTTTATGCATTACTCATGCGCTGGCTCAATATCGCACGTCGCCGCTTGCACCTGAAAGAACTGCTAGCGTCGCGGAAAGAATCGGAGGGCAGTGATAGCGGGCTCGATGATGATCAGCTTGATCTTGGCGAGCTCAGCGCCACTACATCACAGTTGGTGAAAGTGGGCATAGCTGCGGCAGGCATTGTGACTCTGGTGTACATTTGGTCACCCCTGTTACCTATGTTAGATGTACTGGAAAAAGTGACACTGTGGACAACGTCAAGTCTCGTTGATGGAGAACCAGTGATTTCACCGATCACATTGGAAACCCTGGTTATCGTATTATTTCTGGGACTTGTGACATTCTATGGAGCTCGTACTTTACCCGCGCTAGTGGAACTAGTGATGCGCAGTCGGGCAGGCATAACTACAGGCACTTATTACACTGCCAGTACTTTATTGAGTTACCTGATAATCAGCAGCGGGACGATTGCAGTAGCCTCTACGCTCGGTCTGAACTGGTCGCAGTTACAGTGGTTGGTGGCCGCGTTAGGTGTTGGCATCGGCTTTGGTTTGCAGGAAATCGTCGCCAATTTTTTTAGCGGCCTGATTATCCTGTTTGAGCGTCCGATCCGGGTTGGCGATGTTGTTACGGTTGGCGAAAGCGAAGGGGTCGTGACGCGAATACGAATCAGGGCAACAACCATAAGGGACTGGGATGGAAAGGAACTGCTAGTGCCGAATAAAGAATTTATCACTGGGCGCTTGCTTAACTGGACGCTGTCGGATTCGACCACACGTATCGTCGTTAATGTGGGCATTGCCTACGGCAGTAATGTCGAACAGGCGCTGACGATATTAAATGAAGTTGTTGTTGACCACGCCGATGTACTCGACGAACCACCACCAATGATCATTTTCAACGAATTCGGTGACAATGCGCTGCAACTTTCTGCACGTTGTTTTGTCCGTTCTTTCGATGATCGCTGGCCTGTCCTCACCGCTCTTCATCGAATGATTTATGCACGCTTCGAAGAGGCAGGGATCGTTATCTCATTTCCACAGCATGATGTGCATTTCGATTCAGAAAAACCGATTCGGATTGCTATAGAAGACGGGCAAGCAGCCCCTGGCCAGGGGCTTATCTGAACAGTTGATAAACCTGGACCTGTTAGCACCACGTTTACAGCTTCAGAGGTGACAGATGCCGCGGCTTTAGAAGCTGCTGACTTCAAACAATTCCTGCAAGCCACAGGCGGTACCATTTGTTAAACTACGCGCCCTTTTAAATTTGCGCCAGGCTTCGGATACATAACGTTGAATAATCGCCAGCAAAGAATCTCCGCTCTACATCGGGCCACCTCGGACAGGATTTTATTCCTGGACGGTGCCATGGGCACTGTTATTCAACAATATAAACTCAGCGAAGCCGATTATCGCGGTGATCGGCTGGCGAACATTGAGCAGGATCAGGCGGGCAATAACGATATATTGACGTTGACCCAGACAGATATTATTCGCGATATCCACCTTGCTTATTTGAAGGCCGGGGCCGATATCATCGAAACTAATACTTTCAATGCGACGGTTATTTCCCAGGCTGATTTCTCTACCGAGGATCTGGTTTACGAACTCAATTTTGCTGGTGCGCAGGTTGCGCGAGAAGCTGCTGATGAAATCAGTCGAGCTACTCCTGATAAATTACGTTGGGTAGCAGGTGTTGTTGGGCCGACCAGCCGAACGGCGTCAATCTCATCAGATGTAAACGATCCGGGGGCGCGCAACACCAGTTTCGGCGAGCTCGCCGACAACTACCGCCTGGCCACCCGCGCTTTGATCGAGGGTGGAGCAGATATCATTTTGATCGAAACTATATTCGATACGCTCAATGCCAAAGCTGCTGTCTTTGCTGTGCAGGATGTCTTTACGGAACTCGGTTTAGAGCTGCCGATAATGATTTCTGGAACGATTACCGACGCCAGTGGCCGCACCCTGTCGGGACAAACACCCGAGGCATTCTGGAACAGCCTGGCTCATGCCCGCCCTTTTTCTATCGGCTTTAACTGTGCACTGGGTGCTCGCCAATTGCGCCCCCATATCGAAGAATTGGCGAAAGTTTGTCCGCTACCGGTAAGTGCCCATCCCAATGCGGGACTCCCCAATGAATTTGGCGAATATGATGAACAGCCACATGAAACAGCTGAAATCATCGCTGAGTTTGCCCGGGACCAGCTGGTCAATATTGTTGGTGGTTGTTGTGGCACAACGCCGGAGCATATCGAAGCTATTTGCGCGGCTGTCGGCAAATTTAAACCACGCTCATTACCGGATATCGCTCCGGCGTGCCGGCTTGCGGGGCTAGAACCTTTTAATATCACCAGCGACTCGCTATTCGTGAATATAGGCGAGCGGTGTAATGTCACCGGCTCGGCACGTTTTAAACGACTAATACTTGAGGACGATTACGACACGGCATTGAGCGTTGCGCGGGATCAGGTCGAAAGCGGCGCGCAGATTATCGACGTTAATGTTGACGAAGGTATGCTGGACGGCGAGGTGGCAATGACTACCTTCCTTAAACTGGTGGCGTCGGAACCCGATATTTCCAGAATCCCATTGATGGTCGATTCCTCCAGGTGGAGCGTTATAGAAAAGGGTCTGCAGTGTATCCAGGGTAAACCCATCGTCAATTCCATCAGCCTGAAAGAAGGAGAGGAAGTTTTTTTGGCGCAGGCCAGGCTTTGTCTTCGCTATGGTGCTGCCGTTGTGGTAATGGCCTTTGATACCGACGGACAGGCAGATAATTTGCAGCGTCGCATCGACATCTGTCAACGCAGTTACCAGTTGCTGGTCAATAAGGTGGGTTTTGCAACCGAAGATATTATTTTTGATCCCAATGTTTTTGCCGTCGCGACCGGCATCGAAGAACACAATAATTATGCCGTGGACTTCATAGAGGCGACCGCCTGGATTAACGCGCAATTGCCGGGCGCACTGATTTCCGGTGGTATCAGTAACGTGTCATTTTCGTTTCGCGGTAACAATGCGGTACGGGAGGCCATTCATTCGGTGTTTTTATACCATGCTATTCGCTCAGGGCTTAGCATGGGTATCGTTAATGCTGGTCAGCTTGCTGTTTACGATAATCTGCCGGATTCACTGCGTGAAGCGGTCGAGGCAGTTATCCTCAATAAATCTTCAGAGGCTACCGAAAATTTGCTCGAAATTGCCGAACAATATCGTGGAGATGGCGGAACGCAAACCAAAAAGGAAGATCTACAATGGCGACAATGGCCGGTTGCGAAGCGCCTTGAACACGCGCTGGTAAAGGGTATAACCACTTACATAGAAGAGGATAGTGAAGCAGCACGACAGGAAGCAGAGCGTCCACTGCATGTTATCGAAGGGCCGCTGATGGATGGCATGAATGTCGTTGGCGACCTGTTTGGCGAGGGCAAGATGTTCTTGCCTCAGGTGGTCAAGTCAGCCCGTGTTATGAAGCAGGCAGTAGCCTACCTGCAACCTTATGTCGAAGCAGAAAAGCAGGATGGTGCCCGCAGCAGTAACGGTAAAATCCTGATGGCGACTGTTAAAGGCGATGTACACGACATTGGTAAAAATATCGTCGGTGTGGTGCTGCAGTGTAATAACTTTGAGGTCATCGACCTCGGCGTCATGGTGCCCAGCGAGCGGATACTGGAAACGGCCAGGCAGGAAAATGTCGATATTATTGGTCTGTCCGGCCTTATTACACCGTCGCTGGACGAAATGGTTCATGTTGCCGGGGAGATGGAGCGTCAGGGTTTTAATTTACCTTTGCTGATTGGTGGTGCGACTACTTCGAAAGCACATACCGCTGTAAAAATTGATCCTCAATATCATCGCGCACAGGCAATTTACGTGGCTGACGCTTCGCGCGCTGTGGGCGTGGCCAGTAAGCTGATTAACCAGGACTCACGCAAGGATTACTACGCTGACATCAGCGCTGAATATGAAAAAGTGCGTGAGCGCCGAGCGAAGCGCCAACCTCGCGATAAAGTCGTGTCCTATGAACAGGCTATGGATCAGGGCCTGGCAATTGACTGGTCGAATTATACGCCGCATCAGCCTCGGCAGTTGGGTGTTCAGGTCTTTTACGACTACCCGATGGCCGAACTGGTCGCCACCATTGACTGGACGCCCTTTTTTATTACCTGGAATCTGATCGGCAAATATCCAAAAATCCTGGATGATGAAGTGATCGGAGAGGCGGCACGAAATCTCTTTGACGATGCGCAGGTTATGCTCAGGGATCTTGTAGAAAATAAACGCCTGCAAGCCAATGGTGTCATAGGCCTATGGCCGGCTAACTGCGTTAACCATGATGACATTGAAGTTTACTCTGACGATTCACGCAGCAAAGTTATTGCTACGCTACATCACCTTCGCCAACAACTCAGAAAATCGAGCGAATCAGACGCGCTGCTGTCATTGGCCGATTTTATAATGCCCAAAGAGCTTAATAAAATTGATTATATTGGCGGCTTTGCGGTAACCACTGGTATCCGGGCGGATGAACTCGCTGCAGAATATGAAGCCAGGGGCGATGATTACAATGCGATCATGGTCAAAGCCCTCGCTGACCGGTTGGCAGAATCGTTTGCCGAACACATGCACCATAAAGTTCGCACCGAACTATGGGCATATGCTGTCGACGAAACATTGAATAATGAAGAACTCATTAAGGAAAAATATCAGGGTATTCGCCCGGCACCAGGGTACCCTGCCTGTCCTGATCATACTGAGAAAACAGCACTTTTTGAGTTGTTAAATGCTGAAAAAAATACCGGTATTAAGTTAACTGAAAACCACGCAATGCACCCTGCTGCATCAATCAGCGGCTGGTATTTTAGCCATCCAGAGTCGCGTTATTTCAATGTGGGCAAAATTTATCCTGATCAGGTAGCCAGCCTTGCGCAACGTAAAGGTATTGCGGCATCCCAGGTTGAGCGCGAATTGAACGCCATACTCGCCTACCAACCTGGATCAGACAACGATA
This sequence comes from Gammaproteobacteria bacterium, assembly GCA_003645535.1. GTDB lineage: Bacteria > Pseudomonadota > Gammaproteobacteria > Pseudomonadales > Porticoccaceae > HB2-32-21. The sequence continues at coordinate 10,057 of QNFP01000010.1, forward strand.
AAAAAACAGTGGGAAATATAGATAATTAGCCTATGCGCTGCTAATAAATATTAGCTCGGCCCAGGGGATATAATGTCAAAAAAGGCAGCGCCGGCTGCCCTCCAGATATAGCGTTAATTAAACTACATGCGGCTTAACCAGACCACTACGCTTGTAATTACCACCGCTATCAATGCCAGCGCTGCCATCGCGTCAGCAAAACCGTCTTCATCTCTACCGGTATTATCTTCACTCATACTGCACTTCCTCCTACGTTTGCCCATTTAAAAGCCGCGCATTCTATCAATATGTCTTTCAGGTGTCTGCCCTTATTACCATTTCCAACGACATTATAAATAAACAGTTTTTTACCTATATGGCTGACAAGGATATTATGCCGCATCGGCAGGGCACGGTGAAAAAGCACAATCTTGTGTGCGGCTGAGCAAATTTTGGCCAGGCAATCCGTCTGGTTAATTTAAGTAGGTAAGCCAGACTTTATGTATATATATGACCATCACGATAAAACCCTGTTAAGGGAACGCGTTACCCAGTTTCGCAGGCAAACCGAATCCTTTCTGGCCGGGGATCTAGCAGAAGATGAATTCCTGCCCCTGCGTCTGCAAAATGGTCTGTATATTCAGCGCCTGGCGCCTATGCTACGCATTAACATCCCTTACGGTATGTTATCGTCTAATCAGTTACGCAAGCTCGCACATATCACGCGAACTTACGACAAGGGTTATGCACATTTTACGACTCGACAAAATATCCAGCTCAACTGGCCTCAACTTGAGGAAGTACCGGATATTCTTGCTGAACTCGCTGAAGTCGATATGCATGCTATCCAGAGCAGCGGCAATTGCATTCGCAATATAACCTCCGACGAGTTCGCCGGGATAAGTACGGATGAAACTGAGGATCCTCGCCCCTGGTGCGAAATTATTCGCCAATGGTCAACACTACATCCGGAATTCGCATTTTTGCCACGCAAGTTCAAGATAGCTGTTACTGGCTCTGAGGGTGATCGCGCCGCTACCCAGGTTCATGACATCGGCCTGCAATTAGTGAAAGGCCCCAGCAGCGAAATCGGCTTCCAGGTTCTAGTCGGCGGAGGAATGGGCCGCACCCCTGTGATCGGCACCGTGATCAAAAACTTCCTGCCCGCTGTACACCTGCTCACTTACCTGGAGGCCATATTACGGGTGTATAACCGTTACGGCCGTCGGGACAACAAATACAAAGCCCGTATCAAAATACTTGTAAAAGCATGGACACCTGAGGTTTTCACTCAAAAAGTAGAAGAAGAGTGGCTTCGCGCAAAAAATGGCCCCGCAACATTAACAGATACCGAAATTGCCCGGGCAAAATCATTTTTCACTGCGCCAGCTTATGAAAAAAATACCGACTGCCCCGACCAACTGACAATGCCAGAGCAGCCTGTTGCCTTTACACGGTGGTGTGACAGAAATGTAAAGCAGCACAAAACACCAGGTTATTGTGCTGTTTTTCTTTCCCTAAAGCCCACCGGTGTCGCCCCAGGTGATGTCACCGAACAACAGCTGGAATCCATTGCGGAACTTGCTGACAACTACAGTTTTGGTGAAGTCCGCGTCACACATCAGCAAAATGTGGTGTTGGCCGATGTCAAACAAAAGGATTTACCAGCGTTGTGGGTTGAGGCAAAGAAAATGGGTTTTGCAACACCGAACGTAGGTACGTTAACGGACATGATTTGCTGCCCCGGTGGTGATTTCTGCTCACTGGCCAATGCCAAATCAATTCCGGTGGCGGAAGCAATTCAGCGATGTTTTGATGACATGGACTACCTCTATGACATTGGCGACGTCAGCCTCAATATCTCAGGATGCATGAATGCCTGCGGACACCACCATATTGGTAATATTGGCATTCTCGGTGTCGATAAAAAGGGCCTGGAGTTTTATCAGATCCAGCTCGGTGGAAGTGCCGGCAGCGATGCAGCACTTGGCAGCGTACTCGGGCCTTCTTTCTTTGCCAGTGAAGTACCGGAGGTAATAGCGAAAATTCTGCAGGTCTATGTAGACCATCGAATTGACGGCGAACGTTTTTTCGACACACAACGACGTATCGGTATAACCCCTTTCAAGGAGTGCATCTATGCAAAAGCTGCTTGATAAAGATGGCAATGTGCTAAGCGAAGACCCCTGGCAGATTATGCCTCGAGGCTTTGACGGAATGTTAAACAGCGACCATATGTTGGTGCCAGTGCAATACTGGCTGGATACTCTCCCAGATAGTGATGCTAACTCGGTCTGTAATGATCAACATGCGAGTGGTATATGGCTAGATAGCGATATCGAACTTGAGCCTCTCGCTGATCATATATCTACATGGGATTGTATCGGCATTCATTTTCAGACATTTATGGATGGCCGGGGATTTTCTCTGGCGAGGCTTCTCAGGGAGCAATATAATTACCGGGGCGAGCTCAGGGCCTTTGGTAATATTATCCCCGACCAGTTTTACTACCTCGCCCGCTGTGGGTTCGATACGTTTTTGCTTGAAGATTACAGCCCGGATTTTGACCCACTGCCCTACCTCAACAATTTCACTGTAAGCTACCAGGGTAGCGTCGATCAGCCGCAACCACTATTCAGACGCAGAACCTGATTTTTTATTGTAAAAATTTATTTTTGTGTTTATGCCTCGTTCTGGGCAAAATACCGTTTTAACGGAATAATGCCGTGGACGACACTGTATTTCACTCGTTTTTCCTCATATTTACTGGCGCAGCTGTGGTTGCTTCAATGGCTCTATACGGACGCCAGCCCATGCTTGTGGCCTATATTGTGCTCGGAGGCCTGCTCGGGCCTTACGGCTCCGGACTCGTTCCCGACGTCAAGCTAATCGCTGACATTTCCCACATTGGCATTATCTTCCTTTTATTTCTGCTCGGCCTTGATATGCAACCTCAGGCCCTGTTTGGCGTTTTCAAAAAAGTCACCCTTGTCACGCTCATCAGCGCAATAATTTTTGCCATGGTTGGCTATGGAGTTGGGTACCTGTTTGGCTTCACTCAGCTAGAAAACATAATCATCGGCAGCGCCATGATGTTTTCCAGCACCATAATCGGGATAAAACTATTACCCACAACCATCTTGCACCACCGTCATGTCGGCGAAATGATGATCGGCATGTTATTGGTCCAGGATTTTCTTGCCATCTTTGTGTTGCTTATATTACTTAGCGGCGGTGACGGTTCGGTAGATGTGGGACAGATTGGAATCGCCCTGCTGGCACTGCCCATTTTGGTTGGCCTGTGCGTCACAGCCGTGCGCTATTTATTACTACCTTTATTTACACGGTTTGATCGTATGGGGGAATATGTTTTTCTGCTTGCCATCGGCTGGTGTCTCGGCGTTGCAGAGCTCGCCGAATTAGTCAATTTATCCCGAGAGATAGGTGCTTTTATCGCCGGCATCACCATTGCTACCAGCCCAATAGCAAAACATATTGCACTTAGTCTAAAACCGCTACGCGACTTTTTTCTTATCCTCTTCTTTTTCTCTCTGGGTGCGCAGTTTAACCTGACTCTGCTGCCGGACATCATTGCACCAGCTCTATTGCTGGGCGGCAGTATGTTGGTGATAAAGCCTCTGGTCTTTCGCTTTTTGCTGCGCCAGCAAAGCGAGAAAAATGCCCTGGCATGGGATCTTGGCTTCAGGCTAGGTCAGATTAGTGAGTTTTCACTGTTAATTGCCTATGTGGCGTTCAGTGCATCCTTAATCAGTAACCTGGCATCTCACCTAATCCAGGCAGCCGCAATCCTGACCTTCCTGTTATCAAGCTATGTTGTGGTATTAAATTTCCCCAATCCTATCGCTATCAAAGAGGAACTACGTAGAGACTAAAGACATTAACCCCATAGCAAGATCAGAAGTAGTGATGAGATTTTGATAAACGGTTGATCCATCGCACCAGCAAACGATCGCTTGTTTCTTCGACCGCAATACCAAATTTTTCTGGCAAGGTTTTTTTCTCTATATAATGTACTTCAAAGACACTGCGATCCTTCGCCAGGGCTGTTAAATATTCATCACTGGTTTTAATGTCATCTACCAGACCTATTTGTTGCGCTCTGCTACCGTACCAAATCTCACCAGTAGCTACCTCCTCGATATCCAGTTTTTGTCTTCGTTCAGCAACGTATTCTTTAAACAAATCATGAATATCTTCCATATCCTGACGAAACTTATCTCTACCTTCTTCAGTATTTTCTCCCAATACTGTCAGGGTACGCTTGTATTTGCCTGCCGTAATCAGCTCGACGTCCACATCATGACGCTTTAACAGCCTGTTAATATTGGGGATTTGGGCAACGACGCCAATAGAGCCGATAATAGCAAAGGGTGCAGCCACAACTTTGTCCGCCACACACGCCATCATATAGCCACCGCTCGCTGCAACCTTATCGACGCAGATGGTTAACGAAATATTCTGCTTTCTAATTCTGTCCAGCTGACTAGCTGCAAGTCCATAACTGTGAACCATACCGCCGCTGCTTTCCAGCTTAACAACCACTTCATCATCTGATTTCACCTGTGCAAGTATCGCCGTTATTTCTTCACGTAGGGCAGCTACCGCCGAAGCCCGTAAATCACCATGAAAATTTAATACAAACGTCCTTCCTCCCTGAGACTCAGCAATATCCTTCGTTGTTTTTTTTGCGGATAGCTTATCTCTCTTTTTCCTCTCCTTTATTGCACTTTTTTTCTCATGGGGAGGCAATATAGATTCTGCAAAAGTATCCTCGTTTTTTTTTAATTTTTCACTAAGAGATGTTACTTCAATATGTCCCTTATCTTTTGGTTTTGCCCTGGATGCACCGGCTATCAGCGCAATAAGCACTCCAAAACTGAGCAAAACCGTTATTATCTTTGCCAGAAAAAGACCGTAATCAGTTACAAAATCCAAAAATTATCTCCTGTTGGTTCATACATACCGGGTCAGGGGGCATTATCCGCCACCCGACTCTTTTCTGCCACCAAACCGAGGTTAGTCAGGTTTACTATATAAACTGTCTTATCTGTTACTGGCTTTTTCATAGTGCTGGTAACTTGCAGGGAAATAAACCTGTCGATCCACGGTATTTTTTTCAGGAATGGCCATGAATCGATCAAGTCACTACTGGTATGTAATAACTCAGCAGACCTTTCTATGCTGGCGGCCTTACGGGATGTAACATTCAGTGCATAAAAATATTCCAGCCTGATCATTGGCTCGATATCCCTAAACATATGTTTGTTCAACCTAAGTACCCGTGCATCAAGTTGCCAATAGTCACCTGTTAATTTCTGGATATATTCGTGGCCCATGTGGTCTTTAACATGGGCACTAAACTGACCGTCAGATTCGCGTCTGAAATGCACCACTGCCGCCGGTTTGCCATCTGACAGATAATGGTAGGACGCCATATCCAGCCCTGAGAAGATAGCCAGTCCCCCACCACTGAGAAAAACAAGGCATAGCAATAGCACTAACAGTTGGTTAAATACTTTGTACTTCCAGAGCATACGCACAGCGACAAAACACAATATCCCTCCTGGTATCACCAGGCTCAGGGTGAGAACATTTAGTTTATCCATGACACTCCCTATAAGGAGGCTGATTACTTCTCAACGCAGCTAGTTACGGTTTGAAATGGGTTCATTCAAAGCAATAATCGCACATATTACACGGTATATTTATCGGGCCTGGCTCTACCCAAATCACTTAATGGGAAAGTCCCGGCAAACCAGAACCTGCGCGGTGAAATACTGTAGGTACGAAGTGTACTGGGTACTTTAAACAACTGCACAAACCTGGAGTGTACGGTTTCATGAATGAATTCCGTAGAGCTTAGTCAGGGGCCGAGAACGTCACGTAAAGCAGTGGCCGGGAGTTACACCAAAAGTGGGTCCTTTTGGCCAGGCAAAAAATTAGACTTCGTGTATTTCAAATCCCGGTTTATGTGTCGATCAAAGGTTCTTTTAGCGCATTTCCTCTATACACCCAGAGAATGCAAACATTCACTCGCAATATCCAATGGAGCCTCATCTTCTTGATGGCCCGATTTACAATTGGAAATATAGTATTCAAGGCAGGCAATGCTATCCGCAAAAACCTCCCAGTAATTTTCTACCAACCGCTCAGATTCACTCGAAAACAGTAATTCTTTTACAAAAACAAGACACTGCGCAGTCAGATCTGCGAGTCGATCCAGCCCGATAATACGAGCGCTACCGGTAACAACCTGGAAAGCTGACTCGAGCTCTGGCAGGACTTCTTCCCCGGAATAACCCGAGGAGACGTCGCCAAGCAACTCCTTTATTTCGCTGAGATGTATCTCGGACTCACCCATAACTGCAAGTTGTGCGGTTTTAAGCAGACTGTCCTGCAAAATTTCGGTTAATGGCCTGTTCTCCCACATTTCTGCTTCCGTCCTGGTAGCTGGGGCATGATTGAATTCAACCAGGGCACACTCAGCCTGCAAAATAGTATCGATAAAATCAGCTATCATTTCCGGGGGCAGTTCGCTGTCAGGTCTATTCGATTGCAAACGTGTACTGTGCTGCGCGAAACACCTCGACAGACCCCGAAAGCCTGCTTGCTCCCACAGTGAAGCAATACTTTCAAACACCAGGTGCAAATCCGCAACTATAGTTCTAGCGCCCTCTCTATTTTCTTCCTGGGTACCATCGAGCAGAGACCGTGCATCTTGAAGTAACTCTTTTAAAGTCTGAAATGTTTGCTGGCTATCTTCATCCGACCGATCGTAAAGAGATTCCCTTATGGTACTGATATCCTGTTCGGAAAAATCAAGCTCTGGAATACCAGCTCTTGTTCTTCGCTCTCTTTCTTCATCGTCACTCGCCTCAAACAAGGCCACAAGACTGACAAATGCCCGCCATAAGCCTTCTGGGTAGGGGTTACGCCCTTCGCCAGGATTTTCTGCGGCAAGAAGTCTCAGTTGCTTTTCAACTGCTGCGAGCAGACGCACACGTTCCACCTGCAGATCCAGCCTACCTTCAGCAAATGCTCTGAGCACAAGACCGATCACCCACCAGTAGTCCTTCTCCATCACCAGCAAGGCAATATTTTGCAAACGCTGAGCAACTCGGTAAAGAATAACAAAGGCTTTCTTACGGTTATTATCCCGAATAATATCAAGCAGACCGAACTGATAGAGGTGTAGTAAACGTTTGACATCATCCCGTTGTTCGCCGGCAAGAGGATTAGAAGCAACTTCTTTATCAAAAGGTGGCCACGAAACATTCGTTAAGCAATGATACTCATAAAGTGGGGGTTTACCGCGTAAACGTCTAAACGCAGTCATTTCGGGCAATAAAATGCAGGCATTTTCTTTTTTGGCAACAACAATAGCGGCGGCAAGTTTGTCGGCTGTATCTAAACTACTAGCCAAAAGACTGGTGAGCGCTTCTTTATCAACTTCATTAGCCAAAGCTGCTTCAATGGATAAAACCATTTCGTCAGCCAACTGCCGCAAGCCATCCAGACCAGCGATAATGCACACCCCACGAATTTGTTTAATCGCATCATTTAATGGATCGAGGTGCTCAGCATCAAGCTGCGCGGCCATGGCCTGAGCCTCTTTTATGGCAAAGCCAAGTTCTGTGTCGAGCAGATCGATAACATGGTTATTTAATGTGTGCATGGGGACAATGCCAACCCAATCGTTAATCTATGATGAAAGTTCTTTATAATCATATAGTTCAAAAAATAATATAAAATTATTCTATCATGATACAACGCTTTGGTATGAGTTCATAGCTGATGATATTTTACTTTTGTGAGCTACACCCCAGCACAAAAATACGCAGATAATATCAACTATTTTTAGTGAACGACGTCACAGTTCATGATTATTTTGCATTCAATTGTAAGCAATAGTACAGACAGCGATCATTATTGGCCGATATTTCGTGGAGCAATATTTTTGTCGGGTCGTCTGATTCTTGACGAGGCACAGCAATTAGATCTGGGCGTGGGTGGGATAATTCGTTGCTCAGAGACTCCATTAGTACTAGTCGCCAACTTGCGCTATCGTGCAGGCGATTTGCTGGGATATTGCGGCAACCTTCACAGGCTGCCTGCCTACTTATTCGATTCTGGTGGGCCGTGCCACAGCCCTGGTTTACCGCTGGCGGACTCAATAGCCATAACCCTCCTGCGATGCGCCGCAAGCTCGGCATCATCGGCATAGAGAACCTTAAGCGGCTGTCTACTGTCATCAAGGCGAGTAACACTTCTGCTTGCACCGATTGATTGCATGGAGTTTTCGCCGCCCAGGCTTAAATCGCCCTGGCCACCGGTCATCAACAAATAAACATCGGTAAGAATTTCTGCATCAAGTAACGCACCATGCAGAGTTCTCTGCGAATTATCTACATGGTAACGCTTACACAGTGCGTCCAGACTGTTACGTTGTCCTGGGTGGAGTTGTCGTGCCAACACCAGTGTATCTGTGATGGCACACTGGCTCTCAATTAGAAAATCGTCTCGGCCCATCCGCGCAAATTCATGATTTATAAAACCAACATCAAAGGGGGCATTATGAATAATCAGTTCCGCATTGCTAACAAACTCCAAAAACTCGTCGGCAATAGCTTTAAATACTGGTTTGCCCTCCAGATCATCATGAGTAATACCATGGACCTCCATGGCTCCTGCGTCTATCTCCCGCTCTGGATTAATGTAACGATGAAAATGATTATTGGTAAGACGCCTGTTTACCAGCTCTACACAACCAATTTCTATAATGCGATGATCCTGACTCCATTCCAGCCCGGTCGTTTCAGTGTCGAGAACTACTTGCCTCATAACGCCGCCAGCATGTCATCAATCGCAATGTTTGCCAGCCGATCAGCAATTTCGTTCTCGCGATGACCGCTGTGCCCTTTAACCCAGTGCCAGGTCACCTTATGGCGCTCGGCAACAGATTCTAGGCGCTGCCACAGGTCCTTATTTTTTACTGGTTTTTTGGCAGCTGTCTTCCAGCCACGTTTTTTCCAGTTGGGTAACCATTCGGTAATGCCTTTACGCACATATTCAGAATCAGATGTTAAATCAACCCGACAGGGTTCTTTAAGCACCGTCAAAGCCTTTATCGCTGCCATCAACTCCATGCGATTATTAGTCGTCTCTGGCTCGCTGCCGTACATCTCCTTTTCGATACTATCACTACGCAGCAGCACTCCCCAGCCTCCTGGACCGGGATTACCCCTACACGCCCCATCGGTAAAAACCTCTACATGTTTCTTCACTATATTCATTACTCTTCGTTTTAGGCACTGTCCTTATCAACTGTTTTCAACCCAGCAAACGCCGGCACTTTGACAGGGGGCCAACGAGTCTGGCGCACCGGGGTCAACGGCACTACCTGTTTACGCGCAACTATGACAAAAAATGCCCCTGCTGAAATACGTCTTCTAATCCACCCAGACAACTGTCGATCTCGATTTATCTGGCTATCGCGCATACCTTTCATTGCACCACCCCGATCGGCAGTAACAATCTGAAAACCAATTAGTTGCAACCAGTCGACCAATCGCGCCATGCGTAAACTATGATGCCGCCAAACCTGTTGCGTAGAAAACGAACCCGCTGCCCACTTTGCGAAACCAAACAGGCTAAAAGGATTAAACGCAATAATTATTATGTGACCACCAGCCGCAACTACTCGGGCAACCTCATTTAATAATTTGTGGGGCTCAGGAGAAAATTCCAGCGCATGATGCAAAAGCACAACATCCAGAGTATTGGATGGCAGTGGCAATGTTTGATAGTCGCACACGCAAGCGGCATTGCTATCAAAAACGGGCGCCAGAATTAACTTATGCTCCTGTTGCAGACCCGTTAACAGGCTGTGAGCAGGAGAAATACCTAACTGTGCAGCCCGATACCCCGGCACATTGAATATGCCACCAGAACTAATTTGCATTTCGTGATGAAATAAATACTGCCCCATCGGGGTCGCCAGCCAGTTGACCAGGCCTGCCTGAGACTCCATGAGAGTAGGCACCTGAAACTTGGTGATGAGTCTATCGAGAGCTTTTGGGCCGGATTTCAACAATATCTCACCTGTTTTAATGACTTATACACCCAAGTCATTATATTATGTGCAAACTTGCTTTTGGAAGTACTCTGCCAAAGCTAAAAACCTAAACTACAGGGCGGTACTCTTAAGCCAGTGAACCGGTACTTTTAGCGGCTACTGTTAAGCCGGTACTGTTAAGCCGGTACTGTTTCGTCAAAAGCAAGCACATAGGACAAATGGTTTATCGATCTCCTGTGAATGCGCGCACAGTAATTTTATTGGAAATAAGCATAATTCGACCATTGCAATTATGCATAATCGAACGCGGAAATTTAAGATCGAAACCGCGCGCCTAATCAAATATAATCATTTGATTCAATAAGTTAAATTATATTTTTAAAATTAACATTAAGTGTGGTTTCTATTCTTCTATGATACTTAAAACCTTAATGCCCGCATTCCTTTTGCCGGTTATATTATTTGGCTGCAATGGGCAGTCATATCACGCCAATTCCAGTAGTGCTTCGACGCCTGCGGCTATCAAGGCATCACCCTCAAATGCAACGGGAACCGCAACAGCAAAAGGATCGTCAACCTCGTTCGGCGGCGATAAATCTAAATCCGCTGAAACCACACTTAAGCAAGCGATCACTAACACAAAGATACTAACATCAAAGGACCTGGTTGCCAGTGACACCGATACGGGCAAAGCTAAACCTGAAAAAATGGAAAACTTGTGGGTGCAGCTTGCCAACAATCAGCATTTTGCGGACAACGGAGCACACCCACGTATTGACCGCTACCTGCGCCGATATACAAATAATCAGGCTTACTTTGATCGCACTATGAAGCGTGCTTTTCTTTATATGCCCTATATATCGGCGCAAATAAAAGAAAGAGGACTGCCCGCTGAGCTGGTGTTGCTGCCCTTTATCGAAAGCGCCTACAATCCATTTGCCTATTCCTCCGGTGGAGCAGCTGGCCTCTGGCAGTTCATGCCATCCACTGCAAAGGCTTTAGGGCTAACTCGTAGCTCATGGTATGACGGACGCAGGGACGTTATTGCATCGACCAAAGCAGCGCTCACCTACCTGGAATATTTGCATAAGCGTTTTGATGGAGACTGGCTGATTGCTCTTGCTGCCTATAATGGCGGAGAAGGGAGACTGAGCAGGGCAATTCGGGAAAATCGCTCTAAGGGGTTGAAGACTGACTATTGGTCGCTAAACCTTTCCAAAGAAACCGAAGCCTATATACCTCACTTCCTTGCACTAACCAGGGTCATAACGAATACAGGTACGTACGGAGTTAACATCCCTCACCTGGACAATGACATAAATTTTAGCATTACCAAGCTCGAAAAACCCATCGATTTACAACGAGCTGCCAAATTAGCAGGCATAGAAGTCGACACACTTTACATGCTTAACCCCGGCTTACTGCGCAAAGCCATCCCACCGTCAGGTTCGTTCAATTTGATATTACCGACCAGGGCAGCAACAACGTTGAAAGCTCGTTCTACTAGCGGCCCAGGAACTAGTTAACGCCCAGCGGCAATATATCGCTCGACCAGGAGCTGCTTTTAACAATATTTGTGGGCTGCATACTTTTTCAAAGCAAGAAGGCTACGGCAGTGAATTAGACTCCCTGAGCGCCAGCCTCAGGCCCTTACCATATTCTCGATCAGTTAAGCCCTTCAATTAAGTCCTTCAATTTTGGCTATTGCAACCAAACTAGTCCCGTAGGATCGGTACTCCCTCTGCGCTCGAGTTGTCTGTATTGAACCTCGCAAGTTACGTTGCTGTTCGGCGGGAATGCCGTCAAGTCGGCCAGGCGCTACTTTAGTCAGCGACAATACGACATAGTCCCCTTCACCAGACATAAAACTTGTCACACGCGGTAAAACACTACGGGCTGGCAGAGCAAAAGCCTGATCCCTGACTCCCGCATCAACCATACCGCCGAAGCGGCGGGTATCAATACTCACCTGCCAGGACAAACCCTCCTGTTTTGCAAGCTCTTCGACATCAGCTCCCGAGCGTACCTGTTCAAGAATTTTTTCGCCCTTATCCATAACCATCTGCTCAGCAAGCTCTACCTGAAGGCTGTCCGCTATAATTTGGCGAACCTCATCAAACGGTAATGTCCTGACCGGCAATAACTCCCGTAACTTTATAACTACAAACCGAGTCGGATCCAGTTCAAGCACATCACTAGCGTAGCCTTCCTGAAGAACTCCCTTCTCAAAAGCGGCACTCAACACATTGGGAAAAGTGGCTATATCTTCTCCACCTGCTCTTGAAAAGGGCAGAGAAGTTTTAACTGAAATATTCAGTTCATCACCTACTTCCGACAGAGACTCGGCGTTATACGATAATTCGCGCAGTCTATCGATTCTCTCTGGCAATAACTGTTCGGCGAGTTGAGTTTTCAGCTCTCCTCTGATGCGATCACTTTCCTGCTCATAAACAGGCGCAGCTTCTTTTTCAGCCAGGCGAATCAGATGGCTTCCACTGTCAGTTGCCACGGGAGAAGAAACCTGTCCAACTTCTAAGCCAGCCAATGCATCTGCGAAAGCTTCTGGAAAAGCACCAGGATCCACATAACCAAGATCGCCGCCTTGTTCTGCACTACCGGAATCATCGCTGTATTCCTGTGCCAGTTTGTTAAATGCCTCTCCTGCCGCCAACTTTGCCTGCACTTCTTCAATTCGCTGTTCGTTTACTGCATCATCCCCATTAGCAAACAGAATATGCTCTACACGACTACGCGCGGAACTTGCCTGCTCCTTCGACTCGGCATCAAACTGCGCTTGCACCATCTCCTCATCAACTGTGATTTCTGCCATTAAGTCGTCAACCCTGAGCTCCAGATAGTCGATAACCACTTGCTCCTCAGTCTTGTAGGTCGCTTTATTTTGTTCGTAATGTGCCTCTATTATTGAGTCTTCGATCACTAGTGTCTCTCGCACATCAGCAACCGGAAGGGTCAGGTAATAGTAATCCCTTTTTTGCTCCAGTAATTGCGCAGCAAGTTCAAGATCCTGACTGGTAACAATACCCGTCCCCCCAACACCCGAAGCTATTTGTGAAATCAACATATTAGCTTCCAGAAAGTCCTGGTAGCTATTCTGTGTATACCCCATCTGACGAAGTGCGAACTCATAGGCATCACGATCGAAACGCCCCTCTATCTGAAACTCATCAATGCTCTTAAGCAGTTCTGCATAAGCGATATCAGCAACCCCCAGGCCGACTTTATTGGCGCGTTGGACCAATACTTTTTGACGTATCAGTTGATGACTAACCGAGGCTCGCAATAACTCATCATCAAGCATTGCCGGGTTTAAATTATCGTATTGAGCAAACAACCGCTGTTTATAAATGGCAAGTGCACGATCTACCTCTAGCCTGGTAATATTTTCTCCATTAACACTCAACTCTGCCTCAGCAGCGGAACCACCGAGAAAAATCTGATCTATGCCGACCAGTGCAAACGGTATTGAAATGAGGACGACTATAAACACTGCCGTCCCCTTCAAGTTGTCTCGAAAATCCTGAAGCATCACAAACCCTTATCTATCGTACAAACGAATACAGGCGCATTATAATGCGCCTGTATTTAATGTTGTTTTCTTAAAGTATTAGCTTAATTAACCGATTCCTTTAATGCTTTGCCCGCTTTAAAACCAGGCACATTAGCCGCGCGGATATCTATTTCTTCACCAGTCCGTGGGTTCCTGCCCTTCCTCGCGGGACGATGCTTGACAGAAAAGGTACCAAACCCCACCAATGAAACAGGGTCACCTTTTTTTAATGTCCCTGTGATTGCGTCAATCGCTGCATCCAGGGCCCTACTGGCAGAAGATTTAGATAGATCAGCAGCCTCGGCAATCTCGTCAACAAGTTCAGTTTTATTCACATTCAACCCCTTTATTTCGTTTATTTGCGGTTATTTCAATTTTTTAACAGCTATTACAGTCACATACCGGCCAGCGACCTCCTTTTCCCACTGAGCCTACGGAGGATAAAGCTACGCTACTATCTACGGCCTGTGGATTTATACCAACATGTCCACACAGGGTCAAGCGGGCTCTGCCTCAATCAGTGAGTACTAACCCGTGCGACCGAACTTTTCCCATCTTTTTCCTCTGCACCGTTGGTGGAAGCCTTAAAATAATCTTCGTCAGACATCGGTGTAGGTGCCTCCTGCAGAGCAATTTCGAGTACTTCATCAATCCACAGAACCGGATGGATTTCCATATCAGCCTTGATATTGTCGGGAATCTCCTTCAGGTCACGCTCATTGCCCTTGGGTATAATCACTTTTTTAATACCGCCTCGATGCGCAGCAAGTAACTTTTCCTTGAGACCACCGATTTTTAAGACTTCTCCGCGTAAGGTGATTTCGCCGGTCATGGCCACATCTGCACGCACAGGTATCTGCGTCAACACCGACACCAACGCAGTGCACATGCCGATACCTGCACTCGGTCCATCCTTTGGTGTTGCGCCTTCGGGTACGTGAATATGCAGATCAAAATCATGATGGAAATCCCGTTCAATACCCAATACTTGCGCACGGCTACGCACAACCGTCAGTGCCGCCTGAATAGATTCCTGCATAACATCGCCAAGGGAGCCGGTTTTAATGATGTTACCTTTACCAGGTACCGCTGACGATTCAATGGTCAGTAGTTCACCACCAACAGATGTCCAGGCGAGGCCCGTCACCTGGCCAATCTGGTTTTGATCTTCAGCTCGCCCAAAATCAAATTTGTACACGCCCAGCATCTCTTCCAAATCAGAGCCACTCACCGAAGCGGACTCTTCTTTATCGATTTGCACATGTTTGGTAACAACTTTACGGCAAATTTTTGCAATTTCTCGCTCCAGGCCACGCACTCCCGCTTCTCGCGTGTAATATCGGACTATATCCCTCATTGCGGACTCATCAACTTCAAGCTCGCCAGCTTTCAGACCATTAGCCTTAAGTTGCTTAGGCAGCAGATATTTTTCCGCAATATTGACCTTTTCTTCCTCTGTGTAGCCGGGAATCCTGATAACCTCCATGCGATCAAGTAGCGGACCAGGAATATCCATTGAGTTTGAAGTGCAGATGAACATCACTTCGGAGAGGTCGTAATCCACCTCCAGGTAATGATCGTTAAAGGTATTATTTTGTTCGGGATCGAGCACTTCAAGCAGGGCCGAAGCCGGGTCACCGCGATGATCCATACCCATCTTGTCAATTTCATCCAACAAAAACAGCGGGTTTTTCACGCCTGTTTTAGAAATTTTCTGTATTAATTTCCCCGGCAAAGAGCCGATATATGTACGCCTATGCCCCCTGATCTCAGCCTCGTCACGAACGCCCCCCAGGGACATACGGATAAATTTACGCCCAGTGGCGCGGGCGATCGACTCACCCAAAGACGTTTTACCAACACCGGGAGGTCCAACTAGGCATAAAACGGGGCCTTTAAGCTTCTTAACCCGTTTCTGGACCGCCAGAAATTCCAGGATGCGCTCCTTTACTTCATCCAGACCATAATGATCCTCATTGAGAATACGTTCGGCCCGCTCCAGATCGTGACGAACTTTTGATCTTTTCTTCCAGGGTACGCTAACCATCCAGTCCAGGTAACCACGCAGCACCGATGCCTCCGCAGACATTGGCGACATCATTTTTAGTTTATTTAATTCAGATTTGGCCTTGTCCAGAGCCAGTTTAGGCATACCAGAGCCAGCCACCTTTTCTTCTAACTGGTCCATATCACTGGGCACTTCATCCATATCCCCCAGTTCCTTCTGTATCGCCTTCATCTGTTCGTTGAGGTAGTACTCACGCTGGCTCTTTTCCATCTGTTTTTTGACTCGCCCGCGAATTTTCTGCTCTACACCGGCTACGTCAAGTTCAGCCTCCATAAGCACCAGTAACTTCTCAACCCTTTCTGTTTCATCAACAATTTCAAGAATTTCCTGTTTTTGCACAAGGCTTAACGACATATGCGTAGCAATTGTGTCTACCTGCCGGCCAGGCTCTTCAATACCGGCCACCGTCGTTACCACCTCAGAAGGTATTTTCTTGCTAGTGCCAACATATTTCTCAAAACGCGTATTTAGCACTCGAACCAGGCCCTGGGACTCTTCCGGCGCGATTTCATGGCCATGAATCACATCGTAATCTGCCATAAAAAAATCATTGGTTTCATCTATGGACAAAATATTGACCCGCTCAGCTCCCTCGACTAGCACCTTAACAGTGCCGTCAGGCAGCTTAAGCATTTGTAGCACGGTCGCTAATGTGCCAACGCTGTACACATCAGCTGCCTGGGGATCGTCGCAGGAAGCGTCTTTTTGAGCCACTAAAACGACCTGCTTTTGCTGGGCCATTACTTCATCAAGAGCCAAAATTGACCGTTCTCTTCCTACAAAGAGCGGAATAACCATTTGAGGAAAAACCACAACATCACGCAACGGCAACATTGGCAACCGCCCGGCAGAAGTTTCTTTCTGGTTTTCTTCAGTCATATAAACCTCACTTCAAATCATTTACTTAAGTGCAAACTATTAAAAATGTGGGGGTTGCGAGCAAAAATACAAGCTCTATAAAACAAAAAAGGACCCTTCAGGGTCCTTTTTTCAGGCTTCTTCGCTCGCCACCTTCATCGGTTCAGAATTCTCATAGACCAGCAGTGGCTCAGAATCACCGTTAATAGAGGCACTATCCACAACGACCTTATGGACATCCTTCTTGTCAGGAATTTCGTACATAGTATCCAGTAATACGTTTTCAATAATGGAACGCAGCCCCCTGGCACCGGTCTTTCGCTCCAGGGCTTTCTCAGCGATCGCCTCGAGCGCATCCCTACGTATATCCAGCTCCACACCTTCCATTTCAAACAGCATTGCGTATTGCTTGATAAGCGAGTTTTTCGGCTCTACAAGAATATTTACCAGGGCATCCTTGTCTAGTTCATCCAGGGTCGCAATCACTGGCAGGCGGCCAACAAACTCTGGGATCAAACCAAAACGGATAAGGTCTTCAGGCTCCAGGTCAGCTAGTGTTTCACCAATATTAGGCTGCTCGGATTTGCTTTGCACTGTAGCTCCAAAGCCAATACCACTTTTCTCTGAGCGACCCTGAATAATCTTTTCAAGGCCGGAAAATGCACCACCACAGATGAACAGCATATTTGCGGTGTCTACCTGCAAAAACTCCTGCTGAGGATGCTTACGGCCACCCTGAGGTGGTACGGACGCAACGGTGCCCTCAATCAGTTTAAGCAGTGCCTGCTGTACACCTTCTCCAGAAACGTCACGAGTGATTGATGGATTATCAGATTTGCGCGAAATCTTGTCGATTTCATCGATATATACGATGCCATTTTGGGCCTTTTCCACATCGTAATCACACTTTTGTAGCAATTTCTGGATTATATTTTCAACATCCTCGCCTACATACCCAGCTTCAGTCAACGTGGTGGCATCGGCAATAGTAAACGGCACATTGAGCAATCTAGCCAGCGTCTCTGCCAACAGTGTTTTTCCGCTGCCAGTCGGTCCTACCAGCAAAATATTACTTTTTCCTAATTCGACATCACTACGTATTGACTGAGCACTTACCTGCAATCTTTTGTAGTGGTTATATACAGCCACCGATAGTATCTTTTTGGCCCGCTGCTGATCGATGACGTACTGATCGAGAATCGACTTAATTTCTAACGGCGTCGGAAGTTTTTCGACAGTCTCCTCCGACTTGGCCTCCTGCATTTCTTCTGAAATTATATCGTTACAGAGGTCAACGCACTCATCGCAAATAAAAACCGAAGGTCCGGCAATAAGTTTACGTACTTCGTGCTGGCTTTTGCCGCAAAAAGAACAGTAAAGAAGCTTTTCCTTATCATCATTATTTTGTTCGCTCACACTACCACCCTCTCAAACAGAACAATATTGCTATATTTCAACAAGTTAAACACTTGTCGCAAATTAATCATTAAAAAATCGTATACTCTCTAGGCGCGCTTGTCCAATACTTCATCGACGATGCCATAAGACAGGGCCTCCTCGGCATCCATAAAATTGTCGCGCTCGGTATCTTCAGCAATTTTTTTCAACGATTGTCCAGTGTGAAAAGCGAGCCTCTCATTGAGCCTTTCCCTTATTTTGAGGATTTCCTGTGCATGGATGTGGATATCAGTTGCCTGGCCCTGAGCACCGCCGCTGGGCTGATGGATCATGCAGCGAGAATTAGGTAAATTATATCGTTTACCTTTGGCGCCGGCGGCCAGCAAAAATGCACCCATGCTTGCTGCCTGCCCAATGCACATAGTGCTCACCTCGGGCTTGATGAATTGCATCGTGTCATAAATTGCAAGGCCTGCTGTTACCGACCCGCCGGGCGAATTGATATATAGATGTATATCTTTATCGGGATTCTCGGACTCAAGAAACAGCAACTGGGCGACAATCAAATTGGCCATGTAATCTTCGATGGGACCAACGATAAAAATTACTCTTTCTTTTAACAGCCGCGAATAGATGTCATAGGCACGCTCACCACGAGCCGTTTGCTCGACCACCATTGGCACCAGTCCACCAGCACCCTGTATATTCAACGCATACTTCAATTCATCGTGAGCCATATAAAAGCCTCTATATAGGAAAATTTAATAATTGTATCTTTGCAGGCTAATAAGGCAAGCACTACCATTACAATCCTGGCCCACTCGCTTTATATTACGCCAATAGACTGGAGCTACATTAATCGTCGTCGGACTTTGGCTCGTCCGGCGTCTCTGGCTCGTCTGGCTCGTCCGGCTTCAGGGCATCTTCGTAACTAGCTGGTTCATCACTGACCTGTGCGCAAGACGTCAGATAATCCACCACCTGCTCTTCCATAACTGCAGATTGAACCCCGTTTAGTGCCTGCTCATTGCTGTAATAATATTGCACCACCTGATCTGGCTGGTCATAGGTGGCCGCCATCTCTTCGATTTGAACCCGTACTTTGTCAGCATCGACCTCAAGCTCAGCAAAACGAGTGATCTCGGCGACCAGCAAGCCCAGGGTAACCCTTCTTTCCGCCTCTGCAAAAAATAGTTCATCTGGAAAAATGGATGCGTCAAATTGTTGGCCAGCGCCAAACTGAGAAACCATCTGCTGACGCAGTCCGGCTATTTCGCTGCCAACCAGAGCTTTTGGTACTTCAATATCGTGGAGGTCACTCAGGGCCTTAAACATACGTCCTTTGACCTTGGCCTTTATAGCCCGTCCGAGCTCGCGCTCCATATTGCTGAGCACCTCTTTACGAAATGCCTCTTCGCCACCCTCTTTCACTCCAAATTGAGCAAAAAGCTCGTCATCCAGCTCAGGAAACTGCTGTTCGTTAACCGAATTTACCTTGATATAGAACTCAACTGCGGCACCTTTAAGGTCTTCCGCCTGGTAGTCTTCAGGAAAGGTCAAAGGAACTGTCTTTTCTTCACCAGCCGACATCCCTGTAATTGCATCTTCAAAACCATGCACCATACGTCCCGAACCCAGCACCAGATCAGAACCTTCAGCCTGTCCGCCTTCAAATTCCTGGCCATCCCTGGTGCCTCTGTAATCAATGTTAACTCTATCCTGCTCAGCGGCAGCCCGGTCAACTTCCTCCCAGCTAGCTCTTTGTTGGCGGATACTCTGTATTACCTTGTCAGTATCTTCTTCGCTGATATCAACTACCGGTTGAGCAACACTAATGCTGGCAAGATCTACAAGCTCGATTTCAGGATAAACTTCAAACGTAGCAACGTATTCAAGATCCTTCCCCTGCTCATTTTTTATTTCCTCGATGTCTGGCTGACCCGCCGGACGCACGTCTTCCTGAGATATTGCCTCGTAGAATGAGCGGTTCACTACCTCACCGACTACTTCCTGACGCACCCCAGCACCAAAACGCTGACGCACCACCTTGAACGGCACCTTACCCGGCCGAAAGCCAGACAACTGCACTGAGCGGGCAGACTCCTGCAGCTTTGCAGTCACTTTTTCATCAACTTCTTCAGCGGATACGCCTACTGTTAAACGCCGTTCCAACCCGGAAGTTTTCTCGATGGAAACCTGCATGAATTTTCCTCAATACGTGTATAAAAAATCTTATGAAGTGCTTCGCTTCGGTGAAACACATTGCATATTAATTGGTGCGAAAGGAGAGACTCGAACTCTCACGGGTTACCCCACAGGAACCTAAATCCAGCGCGTCTACCAATTCCGCCACTTTCGCCTACGTTCTCACAGCCGTCCAGGACTGAGCCCTCAAAAAAGGGTGCAGATTTTGCCACACCACCAGGCACTGGGCAACCTGATCATGCACTTATCCAAATTGTTGTCGGCCCGCAACCTACCGGGGGAATGACACAAGCACCACGCACGGCCCCACTGACAAATTACGAAATTCAATGTCTTCACAATAAGCAGGAACAAATACTGCCTGTTCACTGCTTATTTTCCGCACCCCGAAACCTAAGGTACCCACCACTGCAATGACCAACGCATAAGACTCAATTTTTGGCAGCAACCAGCTGGCATCCTTCTCAAGCGTAATTCGCTGCACTGCAAAGTCAGGGAAGCTCACGATCTGCTCTCGTTTTACTGCCTCGCCATCCTCTAAAACTGTCAGACCCTGGGCTTCGGCTGGATCCAAAATCATTAGCTCAACAGCTTCGTTGGTATCCCAGGACTTTTGAGTTAGTACCTTCTGTGCAAAAGAAAGAATTTTTCGTTCATAGGCAGGAGTTTGAAATTCCACCGTGCGCACACCGTGTTGTAAAGCATGGGGCATTAGCAACGGCACTTTTACAACATCTCCCACCTGCAGCGGCATTAGCTGAGTAAAACTGTCCATAGCCTCTCTCAAGAGGGCCTCCGTCTCACGTAACTCACCGGGCACCTCTCCATGCCACTGCTTTGCCTGAAGCGCCGGCACTGGCTCATCAGGCGCTATACCATCACGCTTGCGCATACCATCGATGAGCACATCGACTTGTTTTCGAACTCCGCGGTAGGCTTTCACAGCGTCCCGGTAGGCCGACCGAAACGCCCTGTCATTATCGAATCGTTTGCGCATCTCGTCTGAAAAACCATAGCGAATACCGCCAATGCCATCCGGCCATGCTTCTTTGTCCACATGTGTAACCACATAGACTTCGCGCTTTTCCTGATGAAGCTCGAAATAGAGATCGCCGTACACCGGATCAGGCAGTGGGTCGAGAATTTTTAGCAAATTAGGCGGCTGATCGCCAACTCCTGTTAAATAGCCCGGCAAAATGCCGATAAGCCAGGCCAGTGGAACAGCATAATTACCATCGCTGACAAGAGACAATCCTCTTTGTTCGATACCTGTGTACCAGATTTCCTGCCCCCAGGGTTTAGGGATGCTAACCGGCTCCAGTTTCAATGGCTGGGAAAGATCAACCAGGGGTACTTGGCACGCGCGAGCCAGATCGGTAAGCGCAGCCTGGGAAATTTCCACTCCTGCTAAGGCATTCACTGCCGCCGCAACTACCGGCTCGTTTGCTTCGGCAACTAACAGCCAAATCTTGCCATGCTCATTATCGTCCGCTAGCGCTACCACCAGCAGCTGTATTTGCGGACTATCAGGTAAATACCACTGTCTAAAATTGTAAAAAAAAGCAGTGGAGCCGCCTTTTCCCAGTGCGGACAGGATTTCCGTGGCTTGCTCTCCCTGCATTACTCGAAGCGCCATAGTTATACTCTGTTAGTTGACACCAAAATACTACCAAATTGGCCCGTGATCAGACACCATTCGCAGGATCAAAGCAGCAAAATATGAACATATTGTTGATGGCCAAAGCCGCAGCTTTGTAATTTGCTGGTATTCTCGGCAAGCTCGCAGCTGCCTCCTTGCTCCTGACACCTTACTCATGATCAGGGAATATCAATCCTTTACATTTATCTCAACTATCAATCAGCGCAACTAACGATCAGTGCAATCGAGGATCCCGAAACCCAAACCAGGCTATTACTGCAGCTATAGCGCATAAAAAGGAAGCAGTTC
The DNA here is from genome assembly GCA_003645535.1 of Gammaproteobacteria bacterium. GTDB lineage: Bacteria > Pseudomonadota > Gammaproteobacteria > Pseudomonadales > Porticoccaceae > HB2-32-21. The sequence goes on from QNFP01000010.1 coordinate 32,177, forward strand.
CAAAAACAAACTCGGCACCCTCAGACCAGTATCTACCGGCCAAAAAGGAACCCAACGCACCACCAATTCCAAAACTGACCGCTCCATAAAGGGCCTGACCACCACCCTGGGTACTGGGCTTAAACAGTCGCCGAATCGTATCGATAGCAGCCGCATGAAAAGTACCAAAGGTAAACGCGTGCAAACACTGCGCAAATATCAGCAAGCCAAACCAGTGACTGCCATAACCTATAATAAACCAGCGCAGCGCAGCCAATACGAGACTCGCGATCAATACAGTACGAATTCCAAAACTGAGCAGCAGGTTGTGCATAACTATAAAAACAACCACTTCGGCAACAACTCCAATTGACCACAACATACCAATAGCAGTACGCGTATAACCCAGCTCCTCCATGTAGATACTGAAAAAGCTGTAGTAGGCCCCATGGGCAATTTGCAAAAGGATACCGGCACACAGGAAAGCCAGCACCGAACCCTGCATGGCCGCCCGCCACAGGCTATCACGCTGTACCCGAGTGCCTTCCTCCAGAGGTTTTGGAATAGTCAGGCTACTCAAAAAAATAGTTGCTAATAGCCCGAGAGCCAACCACGGAAAAGTATCGATCCCCGCGTTTTCATATAGCTTGCCAGCACCTGTCACCGCGATAATAAAGCCAACCGAGCCCCATAAGCGCAAGCGGCTATAGCGCTCAGGTTTATCCGCCAGGTAATTGAGCGTAATAACTTCGTGCTGAGGTAGAACGGCATTCCAGAAAAAGCTATAGCTGACCATAACTATGGCTAACCACCAAAACCCGTCGTCAATAAACACGCCGGTAAAACAGATAAAGCCCAGCAACGAACCGAGCTGAATGATACCGAGGCGACGGCCAGTAGTGTCCGCCAGCCAACTCCAGATATTGGGCGCCACAACCTTGGTAAGCATAGGGATGGCCAGCAAAGCACCTATGTGCTCGGCATCAAAGCCCGCATTCTGCAAATAGAGTGGCCAATAGGGAAACATGCCCCCTAACAGGGCGAAATAGAAAAAATAGAACCCGGAGAGCCGCCAGTACGGTACTACAGTGGTGGTCCCTCCGCTCAACACCTAACTGGAAATTTCAGGCGGAATAATTAGATTCGTGCCAGGCCGCTCGCCGGTCTGGCCTCTATGGCGTAAGGCGTGATCCATCAACACCAGCGCGAGCATCGCCTCGGCAATAGGTGTTGCACGAATGCCAACACACGGGTCATGCCTGCCAGTTGTGGAGACTTCGACCGACTTACCGCTCACATCGACAGATCGTCCCGGGATGCGCAGACTGGAGGTAGGTTTCAACGCGAGGTGGGCAGTAATCGTCTGCCCCGTTGAGATACCACCTACGACGCCTCCGGCGTGGTTTGACAGGAAACCCTCGGGCGTCATTTCATCGCGATGTTCAGTGCCCTTTTGCTCTACACAGGCGAAACCATCGCCAATCTCGACCCCCTTGACTGCATTAATTCCCATTAGCGCGCCGGCAATTTCTGCATCGAGTCGGTCAAATACCGGCTCGCCCCAACCCGGCGGTACGCCACGTGCGGTAACGGTCACTCTGGCACCGATGGAATTCCCTTCCTTTACCAGTGTCTGCATAAATGCTTCCATTTCAGCTACTTTGTCTGCATCCGGGCAGAAAAACGGATTGTTGGCAATCTCATCCCAGTCCACTTTCTCTATGGCAATAGGCCCAAGCTGGCTAAGATAACCCCTGATTTCTACGTCATATTGTTCCTGCAAATATTTTTTGGCTATGCCCCCGGCAGCAACCCGCATGGCGGTTTCACGGGCCGATGCGCGTCCGCCCCCCCGATAATCCCGTACACCGTATTTTTGCATATAGGTGTAATCGGCGTGGGCTGGTCTGTACAAATCCTTGATGGCACCATAGTCCTTAGAGCGTTGGTCAGTGTTTTCAATCAGCAGACCAATTGGCGTGCCCGTGGTTTTACCTTCGAACACGCCAGATAAAATACGCACACAATCAGCTTCTCGACGCTGAGTTGTATAGCGAGACTGTCCGGGCTTACGGCGATCCAGATCATGTTGCAAGTCAGCTTCGCACAATTCAAGCCCCGGTGGGCAACCATCAATAATGCAGCCAAGCGCTGGCCCGTGACTCTCGCCAAAAGTAGTTACTGTAAATATTTTCCCTACGGTATTACCTGACACCCCTTACCTCTATGATGATTAACTATCGATTTGATTACGTTGATTCATTATAAACGCTGCACAGCCATTTCTGAGTTCTTTGATGCAGATATCCATCGATATATCTACCCCAAACAGTCTGCACAGGCAATCAGGTCCTGACGATACAGGATGAAGACACCCTGCCCACCACGTTCAAAGTCCAGCCAGTTAAAAGGCACACCGGGAAATTCTTCTTCTAAATGTTCACGGCTATTCCCCACCTCAACGCACAAACAACCCTTTTCAGATAAATATTCTGCGGCTTCACGTAACAGGCGTCGAGTGAAGTCAAGGCCATCTCGTCCGGACGCTAGTGCCAGCTTTGGTTCATGCCGGTATTCCTCGGGCATCATCGACAAATCATCAGCATCTACATAGGGTGGGTTAGCAACAATGAAATCAAAACACTCACTGACAGCTGCAAACAAATCAGACTCGACGGTCGTCACCCTCTCACCTACCTCATGCTCTGCTATATTTTTCTCTGCCACGGCCAGCGCGTCCCTGGATATATCACTTAACAGCACCTGAGCATCAGGAAAGGCCAGCGCGCAGGCTATACCAATACAGCCCGAGCCAGTACACAGATCCAGAATACGTTGCGGCTGAATGTATAACCAGGGTGCAAATTCACTTTCAATTAACTCAGCAATCGGTGAGCGAGGAATCAGCACCCTGTCATCAACGTGAAACTTCAAACCCGCAAACCAGCTCTCACCGATCAAATACGGTGTCGGGACACGTTGACCTATCCGTTGTTCAAATATGTCGGCAACAGCATCTTTTTCAGCATCGGTCAGCCGTGCATCCAGCACTTCAAGCTTACTGTACGGGGATAGATGCAAACTATGTAATACCAGCGCAGTGGCCTCGTCCCAGGCGTTATCCGTGCCATGGCCAAAATACAAACCAGCGCGATTAAACGAACTTGCACCGTAGCGAATATAATCGCGAACCGTATTCAACTGTTCTTTAATTGAACTATCTAACAACGCACATCACCTGCATAAAAAGTGCCTATTTTAACCTTTAGATAGAAAATAAATCTTTACCTTTTTAACAAGTTATCATAGGGTATCCGGCCTTTTTATAGCCGCATTAAAAATGCCGATTATCTATGAAAGATGCATACGCTAGGATTATTGAGCATATTGGAGAAGACCTTTCCCGACCCGGGCTGATAAATACACCGGAGCGTGCTGCCAAGGCATTTGAATTCCTCACTAGTGGTTATCACCAAAATATCGATGAGGTTGTCAATGAAGCACTATTTCCCAGTGATTCGAGCGAAATGGTCATCGTCAAGGATATTGAGCTCTACTCTTTATGTGAACATCATCTGTTGCCGTTTGTAGGCAAGGCCCACGTCTCTTACATTCCCAATGGCATGGTACTCGGCCTTTCCAAGGTAGCCAGAGTAGTTGACATGTTTGCGCGACGCCTGCAGATCCAGGAAAACCTCGCCACACAGATTGCCACCACCATAGAAGAAGTGACCGGTGCATTAGGTGTGGGTGTCATTCTGGAAGCCAAGCATATGTGTATGATGATGCGCGGTGTAGAAAAGCAAAACTCTACGATGAAAACTTCCGCGATGCTGGGTGTTTTCCGTAGCAGTCAGACGACACGTCAGGAGTTTTTATCCTTAATCCAGTAGACGCTTAAACCAATAGACTCCTAATCCAATAGACTCCTAATCCAACAGATCAGGCCGCCCTGAACCTTAACTGCCCGGCATCTGTAACCAGGCCAAATCGGCATAGCCGGGCGATATCGCCTCGGTTTCCAGTGCGACCAGCCAGGCCGGCTCAATCGCCCGCAGTTGTGAATCACCCACCAACGCACTGAGCACATTGCCAATGAATGGTTGATGAGTAACCAGTAATGCAGCTACTGGATTCAGCTTATTGAGCAAACCAGCCAGCACCGTAATATTACTGTCGGGTGTCAGCTCATCACAGACAAGTAACTCACCCTGGAAGTTAAGTCGTTCACTGACTATGCCCGCAGTCTGACGCGTGCGGAGATAAGGGCTGGTAATGATCATTTCCAGATCACCAAGTACGGCTTCACGACGGTCTATCACTGCCGCCACCTGCCGACGCCCCTGTTCGGTCAACGGCCGCTCAGCATCAGCGCCGGCACCAGCTACATTAACGGCCATACCATGGCGCATAAAATACAGTTTCATTCCTTAACTAGCTGCCCTGATTAACCATGTTTACAAAAGCTACTGAACGCGGAACTCAACATCTTCTGTCTGAGTTGATACCATCATCGTCTTTATGACATCGCTAATCGATGCACCGTTAAACATAACTTCGTAGAGCCCGGTAACCAGCGGCATATATATATCCAGTTCATCGGCCTTTAGTTTGACGGTGCGTGTGGTGTTAACGCCTTCCGCCACTTGCCCCACTTCTTCAATCGCTTCTTCCAGCGATTTACCCCGGCCCAATGCCTGGCCAATACGATAATTTCGACTCAGCGGCGAAGTACACGTTACAAACAGATCGCCCACCCCGCTCAAGCCGATAAAGGTCATGGGATCAGCTCCAAGACGCGTTGCAAAACGAGTCATTTCCGCAAGACTCCTGGTGATAAGCATACTCATCGTGTTTTGCCCGAGGTCCATGGCTGAAGCAATTCCCGCTGCTATCGCATATATATTCTTAAGTGCTCCTGCCAGCTCAACACCAAACATATCGTGATTTGCATAAACTCTGAAAAACGTGGTCCCCAATATTTTCTGTACCGTGCTACATAGCCCCTCATCAGCGCTGGCGATCACCGTCGCAGTTAATTCCTGACGAGCAACCTCTCGCGCCAGGTTGGGGCCACTGATCACCCCCACTCTGGGCTGGTCAAGCTCTTCTGTAAGCACGCTACTCATTAACCTGAACGTATCACCCTCTATACCCTTGGCAGTGCTGACCGCCATAGTGCCCGGCTCGATAAAATCTGCAGCATGCCGACAAACATCGCGAAATGCTTTGCTCGGCACCGAAAAGAACACCAACTTTGCACCATGTAGAGCCACCGCCAGGTCTGAGGTGATATGCAGGCGCTTATCGAGCTTATACCCAGGCAAATAGCGATCATTCTCGTGGTGGCGCCGACAGCGTTGTACATTCTCTTCATCACGCATCCACAAGGTAGTGTGCGCACCGTTGGCAGCGATCATATTAGCTATCGCGGTGCCAAAGCTACCGCCGCCTAATACCGTAATGTTGTTATTTTTTTCAGTCATTAACCATTCACTATGGCGACAGTAAAGTCATTATCAGGACGGTCCGGCCTTCCATTACTGGTTTGCGTCGGCAGGCTGCAACCCTACAGCCTCCCGGGGTCTGTTATCATCCAATTAGTGTTAACTGCCCTAAAGTAATCGATTGATACGCTGTACAAACAGGGCCGGATTATCCAGCTGTTCACCAGCGGACAATGCTGCCTGATCGTACAATATACCCACAAGATCTTCCGTCTTTTCTTTATCCGCCTCAGTTTCGAGACGTGATACCAGTTTGTGGGCCATATTGACTTCCAGTATGGGCTTGCTTTCTGGTACGGGCTGGCCTGCAGCCTCCATTATCTTTCTCATTTGTACGCTAACATCCCCCTGCCCAAGCACCAGACAGGCAGGAGACTCAGTCAGTCGCTTGGTAACCCTTACATCCTCTACTTTATCACCCAGTACTGACTTGATGACTTCCAGCACTTTTTCCTTGAGCTCAACACCTTTTTCATCATCGGCATCATCTGATTTATCACCGCCCAGCTCACCCAGATCCAGCTCGCCACGACTAATATCCTGCAATGGTTTGCCATCGAACTCAGGGATACCTGACATAGCCCATTCATCAATCCGTTCGCTCAACAAAAGCACCTCGATACCCTGTTTACGGAACACTTCGAGATAAGCACTGTTGCGTGCTGCCACCTCAGTTTCAGCGATGAGATAATAGATTTTCTCCTGCCCAGTTTTCATGGCAGCGACATAATCAGCCAGAGATATCGATTCAGTTTCGCCGCGCGTTGTCGCAAATCTCAGCAAGCCGGCAATCTTTTCACGATTAACGAAATCTTCGGCGGGACCCTCTTTCAATACAGCACCAAAAGCCTGCCATACCTGCGCATAATCGTCCGGTTTCTCTGCGGCCATGGTTTCCAGCAAATCAAGAACTCGTTTAGTGAGTGCGGAACGGATGGAATCGACCGCTGGGCTGCTCTGCAATATTTCCCTGGACACATTGAGCGGAAGATCAGCGCAGTCCACAATACCTTTGATAAAGCGTAGATACAGCGGCAAAAACTGTTCGGCATCATCCATAATAAATGTGCGTTGAATGTACAGTTTTAAACCGCGGGCGGTATCGCGGTTATAAAGATCAAAGGGCGCGTGACTGGGCACATAAACCAGGCTGGTGTAATCCAGCTTGCCTTCTACCCGATTGTGGCTCCAGGCCAACGGATTTTCAAAATCGTGGGAGATATGTTTATAAAACTCCTGATAGTCGCCATCTTCTATATCTTTTTTTGAACGTGTCCATAATGCGGTGGCTGAATTTACTCGCTCAAATTCGGGCACATCAACAATATCTTCTTCCTGCTCTTTGCCTTCCTCATCCACGGAGGGTGGCGGTGCGGGCTTAAGCATTTCCACGGGCACCGCAATATGATCGGAATACTTCTTGACCAGGCTGCGTAAGCGCCAGTCATTACCATACTCTTTTGCATCATCTTTCAGATGCAATGTGACTGTGGTGCCTCGATGAGGCCGATCCACGTTTTCCACGGTAAATTCAGACTCGCCATCGCAACTCCAACGTACACCCTCGTCAGCCTTGTCTCCGGCTCGACGCGACTCAACGGTAAGTTTGTCTGCTACCAGAAAACCAGAATAAAATCCCACACCAAACTGGCCGATCAGATGTGAGTCTTTCTGCTGATCACCACTTAGAGAGCCCAGGAACTCTGCCGTACCAGAGCGTGCGATAGTGCCGAGGTTGGCAACAATTTCATCACGATTCATACCAATGCCATTATCTGACACGGTGATAAGACCAGCTTCCTCATCAACTTCGATTTGAACCTTGAGATCGCTTTCACCCTCGTACAATTCTTCTTTTTCCAACGCCTCAAATCGCAGCTTGTCGCAGGCATCCGATGCATTAGAGATCAATTCGCGTAAAAATATATCGCGATTGCTGTACAACGAATGAATCATCAAATGCAGTAATTGCTTGGCTTCCGTCTGAAAGCCCATGGTTTCTGTTTGTGCAGCTGCGGACATACCCTACTCCTGTTTAAGATTTACTTTACAGATTACGACTGTCGGCCAGTGACCGAAATTTGGAGTACACAATGGGGGCAATTCATCATTTTTCAAGCCGATGAATTGCCGGTCAGACGCTTTTCCGCATTCAAGATCAGCTTTTTCCGGGCAACTCCGCTATGGCATAACCCCTGGCTGATAATTCATCATCCTGATTGGTAGCAATAATGCTGAATTCAACATAGTTTTTATTGTCTTCCTGGAATTTTCGCATTACCTCTCCATTAAGGTACACCGTGTCC
>QNFP01000011.1 GCA_003645535.1 Gammaproteobacteria bacterium
CTTTGACATCCTGATAGGTGGCGGTTTATTAGCCCACATTGCGGGTGCTGCGATTGTAATGACTTTGTCTGTTAGCTCAAGGGCAACCACTACTTTTCGCGAAATTATTACTCCATACATTATTGTTGCGTAATTTATTGCAGTGGTTGTTGTTACCGCTTGCACAGTTACGGTGGACATGGCAATTATCGACAACTTATGACGAATACCGGGCGCTTTGGTTCCGTTAAATAATGCAGTTAAGGAGGTTGCCAGCTAGATTGACTGGCGTGACTTGCCAGATGGCTTCAATTATCCTTGCGGCCCCATGTGTTGCGGAGTCATTATGTATCGCCTTGCGCGTGCCGCGTTGTTCCAGTTGCCGCCCGAAATTTCACACTCCGTGTCTCTGAAAGGGATAGCCTGTGCCGAGCGGCTCGGGCTGCTTCGCAGCTTGACGGCGAAGCAGCCCAGGCAGCCGGTCGAAGTTATGGGGCTTAAGTTCGATAACCCGTTTGGACTTGCCGCTGGGCTGGATAAAAATGGTGATTACTTTAACTCCCTGGGTGCTCTGGGTTTTGGTTTTGTCGAGATCGGCACTGTCACACCATTGCCCCAACCGGGCAATCCGCGCCCGCGCCTGTTTCGTTTGCCACAGGAACAGGCGATTATTAACCGTATGGGTTTCAATAATCATGGCGTCGATCATCTGGTCAACAAAGCAGGTAAACGCCGCTACAAAGGCGTGCTGGGCATCAATATAGGCAAAAATCTTACTACCTCGATAGCCAATGCCCAACAGGATTATTGTATCGGCATGGAGAAAGTCTATCCGGTGGCCGATTACATAGCTATTAATATTAGTTCACCGAACACACCAGGGCTGCGGGATCTGCAAAATGTCGATCAACTTGATCAACTGCTGGATGTTTTAAAAGACAGCCAGGCGCGCCTTGCTGAAAGGCATGGTCGCTACGTGCCGCTGGCAGTGAAGATTGCCCCGGATCAAAGTGACACCGCGTTATGTGAGATAGCTGCTGTGTTGCGGGATAAGCAAATCGATGGGGTGATTGCAACGAATACTACTGTATCTCGGCAGGGTGTTGAAAATAATCGTTATGCTGGCGAGCAGGGTGGTCTGAGTGGTGCGCCTCTTGAAGCCAGGGCGACAGAGGTGATTGCCACGCTTGCCCGGGAGTTAGATGGCACGTTGCCAATTATTGGGGTAGGCGGCATATGCGATGGCGCGGGAGCCACGCAAAAACTGGCCGCGGGTGCCAGTCTGGTACAAATTTACAGTGGCTTTATTTATCGAGGACCTGCGCTGATCAAGGATATGGCCGCAGCCGTTGCTGCGGCCAGTTGAGGTCTTGTCGATACATCTTGTCAATAAAGAAGCTAACGTAAGGCGATGACCTTTTGTTGGCTGGCCTGGGTCTTGATGCCATCCAGGTTGTCATCGTGGCCTTCCTGCCAGCCTTTGATCCATTCCCGTGCAGTCGCACTGTCCTCCTGAAAGGGACAACGTTCATCGGAGCGGCCATGATAGCCTTGTTGGTAACCTTTGCTGTATGCGCGCTGGGATATGTCTCGTTTTTGTCTTTTCATTTAGTCGTGCTCCTTGGCTTCAGGTGTGAAAGACTGCCATTAAATAGTAGAGGACATTTTCACTGACCCCAGTTCATCAAATAGAGTTGAAACTGTCGAGCATTTTCTTTATCTATAGTCGTGAGTTTTAATTCCCTGTGGTAATTAAATTAGGAAAGCAAATAGATGTTATCTGAATATTTTGTCAGTTGTCCCAGAGGATTAGAGGGAGTTCTTTATGAAGAACTCAAAGAGATGGATATTTTGAATATTCGAGAAACCGTAGCCGGTGTTGGTTTCAGGGATAGTTTGGAGAGCGCTTATAAGGTCTGTTTGTGGTCGCGCCTGGCAAATCGTGTGCTGATGCCACTACATACATTTGCAGTGGCGAATGCTGATGACCTGTACCAGGGAGCATACGATATTGACTGGCTTCAGCATTTTGATGTTGAGGCTACTATCGTGGTTGATTTTGTCGGTACAGGACCAGGTATTGATCACACCCAGTTTGGCGCCCAGCGCGTTAAGGATGGGGTGGTTGACCGTTTTCGTGACCACACTGGTCAGCGCCCCGATGTTCAAACCCGGGCTCCCGATATTCGTATTAATGCTCGATTTGCCCACGACAAAGTGACCCTGAGTCTGGACCTCTCTGGCGACAGCCTTCATCGGCGTGGTTATCGTAAAGTTAATACCGGGGCGCCACTCAAAGAAAATCTGGCCGCTGCTCTGTTGATTCGGGCCGGTTGGCCGGATGAGCAATATGCCGCTCTGGTTGACCCCATGTGCGGTAGTGGCACCCTGCTTATCGAGGCCGCTATGATGGCCGCTGATATTGCCCCGGGACTCAGTAGAGAACGTTATGGATTTACGTGCTGGTCAGGTCATCAGGTGGATTTATGGGAGGCTTTGCGTGACGAAGCAAGGCATCGCCGTGAACGTGGTCTGGCCAAAAGGCTTCCTGTTATTCGTGGCTACGATAACGATGGTAAAACAGTCCGCGCTGCCGATACCAATATCAGTGCGGCAGGTTTGTCGCAATATATTGGTGTTACCAGACAGGCTTTGGAGGAACTGCACAACCCACTGCCAGAATCAGGCGCACGTGGTCTGTTGATAACCAATCCGCCTTACGGTGCGCGGATGGGGGATGAGGGGGAGCTAAGGCCGCTTTATGCCAGTTTGGGGGCGGTGCTCAAAAAGCAATTTGCCGGCTGGCGAGCGGCTGTTTTTTCTGCGAATGAGACGCTTTGCTTCGAGCTGGGTTTGCGCAGTGACAGGCAATATAAATTATTCAACGGTGCGCTTCCTGCCCGCTTATTGTTGTTCGATGTGTTCGCGGATCAGCGCGGCATTTCAGTGAGCACAGGTTCCTCAGCCAATACACCCGCCACGACATCGGCCCCCAAAAATAGCGAAGAGTCGCTTTCGACAGGCGCGACCATGCTGGCTAATCGCCTGCGCAAGAATTTGCGCAAACTGCGCAACTGGTTGCGGACAGAAAGTATTGAGTCTTACCGACTTTACGATGCTGATTTACCGGAATACGCTGTCGCCATCGATTGTTATGGCGACGCTGTCCATGTACAGGAATACGCACCCCCGGCCAGTGTCGACCAGGATGCCGCAAAGCGCCGTATCGTTGAGGTGCGCCAGGCGGTGGCGGCAGTGCTGAAGCCTCAGCCCAATAATCTATTTTTCAAGGAACGAAAGCAGCAGCGGGGTGAAGAGCAATATCGACGCTCAGAACAGGGAAGCGGTGCCGGGGTCTTCACTGTGCAGGAATATGGCCTGCGTTTTGAAGTAAGCATGGCGGCATATCTGGATACCGGGTTATTTCTTGACCACCGACCTGTACGTCGTATGTTGACCAATATCTGCCAGGCCAGGCGGTTTCTTAATCTGTTTTGCTATACCGCCAGCGCTACAGTTTGTGCTGTTGCCGCAGGGGCATCAACAAGCCTGAGCATCGATATGTCCAATACCTATCTGGATTGGGCGAAGCGAAATTTTGCACTCAACGGCATCGACAGCCCCCAACATCGGTTTTTGCGCGCTGATTGTCTGGCATGGCTGGCAAAAGGTGGGGATGGCGTGAGTTATGACGTGATCTTCCTGGACCCACCGACATTTTCAAATTCAAAAAAAATGACCGACGTACTCGATATACAAAAGGATCACGAGAAGCTGATTCGTCAGGCAGTCACTTTGCTGACTGAGGACGGCGTACTGATATTTTCCACTAACCTGCGCCGTTTTAAAATGGCTACAGGCGTTATCGATGATTTTGCCACCGAAAATATCAGTGCGCAAACCATTGATCCTGACTTTGCGCGGCGTCCAAATATTCACCATTGCTGGACAATCCGGCGAGGCCGTTCTCTCGGAGGTAAGTCAGATGCCGGGCAATAAGGCGAGAGTAGCGTGTACGCTTTATACCGGTGCAGGTTGTCATCTTTGCGATTTAGCCCGCGATATTCTTGATGATGTGGTCGGTGCAGCGGCCTGTGAAGTGGTAAGTATTACCGGAAATGACCAGCTCACCAGGCTTTATGGTGTGCGCATACCAGTGGTTAAACTGACCTCAGGAGAGGAAAAGGGCTGGCCATTTACGGCGGGACAGATCAGGAAAATGTTGCCTGTTTCGAGCTAGGGAACCTCTGATTAAGTCTGGACGAAGCAGGTTGTAATTCAGAATGTTCAGATTCACCAACATTAGGCGCTTTTAGGCGAGGCGAAAATTGCACGTAATGCCCAAAACACTTCGTGGGGTAGGCTCTAGCTAGCTATTGCGAAAATTTACACCAACAGTAGGCGCTTTTAGGCGACGAAGAAGCTGGAGATTCTGGGTGCAAAATGCGAGTTCATGACCTGATCAGAGGTTCCCTATGGTTCACTAATGGAGATGACCGCCACCCTGGTTGCGCAAATCGACTATTTTTTCCTTTATAGATTTGCTCACCGGAGGTGGTGGTGCCAGGGTGAGCAGGTACTCCAGATCATCTGCAGCTGCCGAGTGACAGTCCATTTGTTCGAGTACAAGTGCGCGATCCATGAGATCTCGCCGCGAATTTTTATCGATCAGTAGCAGTTGGTCGCAGATGGCAAGCGCTTCATCAAGATCCTTACGGCCCAGATAAATGCCTTTCAGATTGCCTAGAATCCGCCGCACTACTTCGCGATTGCTCACACTATCGAGGTGTTCGCTTTTAAACGCTATGGAATCCTGTGTGCAGGTTTTCAGTAACTCGCGACAGGCATTTTCGTTGAGTACCTGGCCAGAAAACGGGTCTAACAGTATTTCTTCATCGCCCACCAGTTTCACCAGGAAATGTCCCGGAAAACCGACCGGCTCAATTTCCAGGCCCAGGTTTCGCCCTACGCTGATATAGACCAGCGCCAATGTAATAGGAATGCCCTTGCGACGTTGCAGGACTCGGTCAAAGTAGCTGTTGTCGGGGTTGTAGTAATCGCCGTGATCACCACTGTAGCCCGCCTGACGATACAGGAAGTTGCACAGATCCTGGGCAATGGCCTCCGTTGTCTGGCTTGTATCAACACTATTTCTCGCTTCGTTAGCGAGGTTCTCTATTTGTTGGTGACAATGATCAAGGTTGAATTCAGGGTGATGTTCAGCGGCAATAAGTAACGCAGCGTCGATCAGATCGATGTGTTGATCTTCGCCTGTAAACAACATGGCGAATTGTGTGCGGGGGTCGTTGTTAGACGTGTTCATAAGGTTCGCCTGAAGCTACACAAACTGTACGTTGTGAAATGAAACCATTAACTCCACCTATTAACAATAGTTACCTACAAACAAAAGCTACCTGCGCTATCTGGAACTCCCTGGTATTGCTGCGGCATGTTTAATCATGGTGATATCCAGCCCAAAAAATTCTGCTGCAGTTTGTGATGTGGCCATAGCTATTTCTTCAGCGCTCTCGCGGCGGTGTTCGGCAACGCTGTCCAAAACCCATGATAAGTAGGCTGGTTCATTGCGTCTTGATGATGGTTTGGGACGCACAGTGCGAGGTAACAGGTAGGGTGCGTCCGACTCAAGCATAAGGCGGTTGAGGGGAATGTTTTTCACCAGGTTCTGTAGATCAAGGCCCCGTCGTTCATCGCAAATCCAGCCGGTGATGCCGATGTACAGGTCGAGATCCAGGTAATTGAACAGGCTTTTTCTGTCGCCGGTAAAACAGTGGATGACACCTCGGTCAAGCTGGTTTCGATAGGCGTGCAGAATCTCAAGCTGACGTTGATGGGCGTCTCGTTCGTGCATAAAAAGAGGCTTTCCCGTGCCGGCTGCCAGTTCTAATTGCGCCTCGAAAACCCGCTCCTGCGCTGGGCGTGGGGAATAGTCTCGGTTAAAATCGAGGCCAGTTTCACCTACGGCAACTGCGGGTGTCTGGTCCAGCAGTTGCTGTAATACTGCAAGGGTGTCGGAATTCCAGTGTTTGGCATCGTGGGGGTGCACGCCGACAGTACAGTACAACATGGCGGGGAAAGTGGGTGAGTATTGTCGGCACAAATCGAGTACATGCTTGCTGGTTTGTTCGTCGGTACCAGTTAAAATGCAGGCAATAATATGCGCAGAGCGGGCTCTGGTCAGTACTTCTTCGGTGTCATCATTAAATTGACTACTGGCCAGATTGAGGCCGATATCGATAAGTGGGCGCGATTGAATATTTAAAGTCATAGGCTAGCCGAGTAAAGGTGTTTTCGATAAAAGTTCTTCTGGCTATAGGCATTTCCGGGTAGAGGTTCTTCCTGGCAAAGGAAATGAGGGTGGCGGAATCGAGCTTGCGATTTTATCAGTAGACGGCCTACAGTTGCTGGCCACGCTCTTTGGCACTCAATAGAGGATCGTCCTGGTCGAGGAGAATAGAGTAGATCACTGCAAAGCTGAGCACGTTTTGTACATACTGGCGTGTTTCTTTGAAGGGTATGGTTTCGACCCAGGCATCGAATGGAAGTTTGCCCGCACTTTTCTTGCGCCAGCGACTAACCCGGTGTGGTCCTGCGTTATATGCAGCAGTGGTGAGGATGCGGTTGCCGCCAAAACGTTGGAGAACATCGGCGTAGTACTGGCTGCCGAGGCGGATGTTGAGGTCAGGGTCAAATAGTTGCTGGCTATTTTTGTAGGGTATGCGATGTTTACGTGCCACTTCTTTGGCCGTTGCCGGCATTAATTGCATGAGACCACGGGCACCGGCAGGAGAGGTTACCAGTGGCCGGAAGGCGCTTTCCTGGCGGGCAATGGCATAGAGGAGTGGTGGTGGCAAGTGTCGTTGTTGAGCGTTGTGTCGAAATTCCTCACCATAGACGAGGGGAAAACGCATGTCGATGTCATCCCAGTATTTGGCTCTCGCCATTGCCAGAATAACCTGACCATGCCACTGCCACTTTTGGGCTATTCGTGCCGCAGTTTGCCACTGAATTGAGTCGAAATTTATACCACCGTTGTACCATTCGCGCCTGGCGTTAAGGTATTGCCGATGGAAAAGCAGCTCGCGGGCGCGCTCTATACTGGGCTTGTTCGCCATGCGTTCTATTTCTTCGTCAGTAACCGCTACGGGTCGATCCTGCAAATTATAAGGATTGTCTATCCAGTCACAGGCGAGAAAACCGTAAAAGCTACGAAAGCGAGATATCTCACGTAAAGTCGTTTTAGCTGCATCAATATCACTGGCTTTAGTGGTGTGTAACAGGAGCCCGCGAGCATGCCAGTAACGCCACCTTTCGTGCTCTCGTAGCTCATCGGGGAGGATTTCTATCAAGGTGATTAGCGCGTTCCAGTCGCCTTTTTGCAGACTGTTGCGCAGTTGCCATTCGAGGAGAGCTGTGTCGGCAATCGAAATATGGTCGCGTAGATAACTGGCTGCAACATCTTCATAACCCTGGCGATAGAGGCCCTTTACCAGTGCTGTTAAAACCTGTTGCTGGGTGTTTTTATCAAAGGGTTGGGTAGACTCATAATGTGCCCAGTATTTCCGAGCCGCAGGGGCATCTCGTCTGGCTAGATGGCGAATGGCATGGGCTATTACCGGCATGAATACAGGCGTGTTTGCGTCAAACAGCCTGTGTTCGGCCAACTGGCGAGGATTGCGATCCAGCGAGACATAGCTGGTGGCCAGTTGGCGGTATTTGTCAGACGAAAAAAAACGCTCGACATAGCGGCCAAGTTGATACTCATGATTGAGAATAGCAAGCGTGTAACGTTGCCAGGCAACCTCATTACTGATGCGTTGCTCGGCAATTAATAGTTTGAATAGCGGGTCACAGCCTTTCGGTTGAGAATTACCGACTACCCAGAGCTTGAGACCGCCTTCCAATGCTGCCTGTTTTTCACCACTTTGGTAGCGAGCAAAATAATAGCGACATTTGATCTCGGTGTTAGCCGCAGATTCCAGATAGTAATCCTGGTAAAGTTGCCATAGCTCTTTTCGATAAAGCAGCTTTAGCCAGTTGCGGCGCAACCTTCTGTTTAGCCAGCTGTCGTCATATTTCTGCAGAAACCTGCTTACCGCGGGTTCGTCATTGACGGATAATCGATAAGTTAGCCTGGTGTATTCAAGGTACGGAAACAGGGGGTAATCCTGCAGTTCCTGTAGATGCTGTTTGAACAAACTGGTTGATCCGCGATCAAGACTTTTCTTAACGGAGACATATAGTTCACGTTGTTGTGTCAACGTGGCTTCCCGGGCAAGGGCAGGTGCCGAGTGCAGAAGTTCAATGCCTAAAAAAAGCAGGCATGAGAGCCGCAAAGCAGGGAGCACATTTGTATATAACCAGCCTGCTGACAGGCCTGGTTCGCAGCCGGCTGGTTTGGCGAGGAACCTGTTGCTGGCTTTTGTCAGAGGATTAATCACTATTTTTGTTTGGGAATTCGTACCGCAAGCACGTCACAGGTGGCACCATGCAAAACACCATTTGCGGTGGAGCCAAAGATCAACGCCAGGCCGTGTCGCCCATGGGTTCCTACCACGGTTAGATCGACTTCGTTTTCACGAGCAAACTTGTGCATTTCGTGGGCGGGTTGACCAATCAGCACATGTCGGTCAGCAGAGGTAAGACCTAGCTGATCACAAAACTGATCGAGACGGGCGCGGGCCTGCTCTTCCATTTGCGTTTGCACTTCGCTCAGATCCATCGGGATATCGCCACCATAGGCGAAGGACAAAGGTTCCTGCACATGGACAAGACTGATGCGTACGCCCCTGTCCCGGAAGAGCTCCTGAACATGGTCTACAACCAGTTTCGATTCCGGTGAGAGATCGAGTCCGACCAGAATATGTTGATAATATGACATAGTAATGTAGCTCCTCAAGCTTCCTCAAGCTATTGTATAGTGCGCCTTCATCCGACTCATAGCACTTTACTTGAACTATCTAATAATAGCGCTAGTCATTGCAGCCGTCGTATCCCCGCTCATGGTACTCAAACCTTCACGACGGCAAAAGCAAATTGTTGCTCTGCGTGAGGAAGCGCGACGATGCGGATTGCAGGTACAGTTTTCCCTGGACACTGTTAGCGACGAAACTGGTCGGCATTTAGCGTCGGTAAGGTACCTGCTGCCCTGGTTAGCCAAAGATCTCGAGCATGTGGACACGCAACACTGGTTGTTGATTCGCGACAATGGGCGCGGACTGCCTTCGAGCTGGGTGGGTTGGCGTTGGCAGGGGCGTCAGGCGCCTGTCTCCTGCCAGCAGGCGATTGTTGAAGGGCTCGCTGATTTACCAGATACCGTTAATGGCCTGTGCAGTAATGCTCAGGGAATGGGCGCGTACTGGCAAGAGCGTGGGGAGCTTGAAGAGGTTGCTATTATCGACAAAGCGCTTCGAAAAATTTCTAATAATATGAAGTAGATATACAAAAATTATCATTTGAAATAGTTATAGATGGCGACACCTGACTTCGTACTCTCCAGTCAGACTTTCTCAAAAATTTTTTATCAAACTCCTTGACCATTGGATACTCAGGCCTTATATAACGCCCCATGGCCTAGCGGTCTGGTTGGTCACTAATCAAATTTGAAGGAATTCATGGGTAAATCACTGGTCATTGTTGAGTCGCCTGCCAAGGCAAAGACAATCAATAAGTATCTGGGTAAAGACTACATCGTCAAGTCGAGCGTTGGGCATGTTAGAGATTTACCCACCGGCGCGAGTAACAGGCAACCGGTAGACCCAAAGAAGCGGGCTCGTCAGGCTGCTTTAACCCGTAAGATGTCACCGGAGAAAAAAGCCGAGTACCAGGAGCGCAGAGCGCGTGAACAACTGATTACGCGTATGGGCATTAATCCCGACAATGACTGGGAAGCCAATTACCAGGTGCTGCCAGGCAAGGAAAAAGTTGTCGCTGAGCTCAAAAAACATGCCGAGCGCGCTGATACTATCTATCTGGCCACTGATCTTGACCGTGAGGGTGAAGCGATTGCCTGGCACCTGAAGGAAGTCATTGGTGGCAGTGACGAGCGCTACAAACGTGTAGTGTTTAACGAAATCACAAAAAAGGCTATACAACAGGCTTTTGCCGACCCTGGCGAGCTGGATACCAATCGGGTTAACGCCCAGCAGGCACGGCGTTTTCTTGATCGTTTAGTTGGTTTCATGGTCTCGCCGCTGTTGTGGGAAAAAATAGCCCGCGGTCTCTCCGCCGGCCGGGTACAGTCTGTTGCCACCAAACTAATTGTTGAGCGTGAGCGCCAGATACGCGCCTTTCAGCCGGTAGAATACTGGACGCTGCATGCCGATCTCGAAAATAAAGATGAAAATAAGGTGCGCTTCGAAGTGCGTACCATTGATGGGAAAACTTACCGACCTGACAACGGCGCGGACAGTGAACAGGCGGTTGCACAATTAAATAGTGAAACCTTCACCGTCACTGAACACGAAGCTACCCCGGCCGAAACAAAGCCACCCAAACCCTTTATTACATCCACCCTGCAACAGGCAGCGAGTACGCGTCTCGGTTATGGTGTGAAAAAGACAATGATGCTTGCCCAGCGGCTTTACGAGGCAGGTTACATCACTTATATGAGAACGGATTCTTTGAATATTAGCGAAGAAGCAATAGGTGATTGCCGGGAGTTGATCACCAATCGTTATGGCGCAAATTATCTGCCGGGAAAAGCGAATATTTATAGTAGCAAGGCGGGTGCGCAGGAGGCTCATGAGGCGGTACGCCCATCCAATGTGGATATTTCCGTTGCTGATTTGCAGGGTGTAGAGGCTGATGCCACAAAATTATATGAAATGATCTGGCAACAATTTGTGGCGGGCCAGATGCTCCCTGCACGGTTTAACACTACGACTGTAAAAGTCAAAGCAGGTGGCTATGAGTTGCGCGTCAGGGGTAGAGTGCTCGTTTTTGATGGATTTCTGCGTGCGATTCCTACATTACGCAGTCAGGAAGATGTCGAGCTGCCTGAATATCAGGTCGGAGAAGAACTGCAGCTGTTGCAGTTGATTTCTCTCCAGCATTTCACCAAACCACCACCGCGCTTCAGTGAAGCGGCGCTGGTCAAGGAACTGGAAAAACGCGGTATTGGTCGACCGTCAACCTACGCCAATATTATTTCGACAATTCAGGATCGCGGTTATGTGCGCCTGGAAAAGCGGCGCTTTTATGCAGAAAAAATTGGTGAAATTGTTACCAGCCGACTCGATGAGAATTTTACTGATTTGATGGATTACGGTTTTACTGCGGGCCTGGAAGAAAAGCTCGATGGAGTAGCGGAAGGGGAGCTTGGCTGGAAAGAAATATTGAATCAGTTTTACGATGGTTTTGTCGAACGTTTAAATTTGGCGCGGGGAGATGAAAATGGTATGCGTCCAAATGATGCTACCGAAACGTCTATTATCTGTGATCAATGTGGTCGAACGATGATGATTCGCACTGGGAGTACCGGTGTTTTTCTGGGTTGTTCCGGCTATAACCTGCCGCCCAAAGAGCGCTGCAAAAGTACCAAAAACTTAATTCCCGGTGAGGAAGCGGTTAATGTAGAGGAAGATGCTGAAGGCGAATCCAGACTGCTAATGGCAAAACATCATTGCGACCAGTGTGGTACCGCGATGGACAGTTATCTCATCGATGAGCAGCACAAAATTCATATTTGCGGTAGTAATCCGGATTGTCCCGGTTACGAGGTTGAGGAGGGGAGTTTCAAAATACGTGGGTATGAAGGTCCGGTCATCGAATGCGATAAATGTGGCGCCAATATGGAGCTTAAGTCGGGCCGTTTTGGTAAGTATTTTAGTTGCATGTCTGAATCCTGTAAAAATACCCGCAAGTTGCTAAAAAGTGGTCAACCAGCACCGCCAAAGATGGATCCTGTCGATATGCCGGAACTGACCTGTGTGAAGGTAGACGACCATTATGTGTTGCGAGACGGCGCGGCAGGGCTATTCCTGGCAGCCAGCCAATTTCCCAAGTACCGGGAAACTCGGGCACCGCTAGTAGCGGAATTGCTGCCTCACAAGGATGAAATCGATCCGAAGTACGATTTTTTGATGTCCGCGCCAGTGGAAGATGGCAGCGGAAATAAAACGCTGGTCCGCTTTAGCCGCAAAACCGGCGAACAATATGTGCGTAGTGAAGTAGATGGCAAGCCGAGTGGTTGGCAGGCATTCTATCGTGATGCTCGTTGGCAAGTTCAGGATAAGAAAAAATAGTGAGTGTATAACATGATGGCTATAGATTGACCCGCAATCCCTTTACTGGACCGTGTTTGCAGCGTTGTCTTGGTGCTGAATCGTTGTTGCTGGCGGCAGCGTCGGAAAAGGTCGTATCTGTACGGACTACTGCAATGCTACAGGGGGCCGTGTTCCATTTGTATGCTGCTTACCTGCTACACCTGCGTGAAATAGCGGCAAACTACGCATACACGGATGCGCAAGAGATATCGACCATTCAACAACTTGTTGATGTGCTTGGAAAACAGGACAAAGTGGCTGCGGAAGGCAGTGAAATGGCAAGATTAATAGAGGATCGTAATAGTTGGCTGGCGAAGTGTTTAACCGCTTATTGGCAGTGTCTGGATGGGCCCGTCGGCCAAACTGTGCAGATAAGTCATGCCGGGATAGATCTTCGTCAGGAAAATCTGCCTGAATCGACACCTGCCATTGGGGATGTGGAAACCTGGTTGGCCGCGATGCTTGAATTATTTGACCGCCACAGGGCGCTTATGTATGAATATTGATGACTAATTGCTGTTATACTCGGGATACTGAAGAAAATGTGGACAATGCATGACCTCCTCTTTATATGAAATCGTGATGCTTGCCGATGGAGAAGTGGTATTACAACGTTCCAACGAAGATGGGGAACCGTTGATACGTGTTAGCTTTTCGGATGAGGCGAAGTTCTACCTGGGTTCTGCCAGTATCGATATTGCCCGAGCCATGATTGACGCTGGAATTGAAGCGGTGGAACAATTGGGCTCAGATGATATCCCTTTCGAAGAAGATGAATCGGAATTACGCATCCTGCATTGAGTGTTTTTGGCCGCGCCTCCTGTTTCTGTTGTTTCCGTACCTTTTTCTACTGTGCCTTTTTCTTCTGTGTGCATCGCCTCCATAGCTATCGATTTCTTACTTATCCCTTGCCCTTCTAAACGATATTTCTGCACTTATTGCCAGTTAATGATTTCGTAAAATACCCACATAAAGCCCTTCGATAGCAAATTCCTGTTCTCGTAAATTTACTTCAATAGGGTCGTAATTGCGGTTTTCAGGTAACAGCAAAATAGTATAGCGACTACGGGTTCTTTTTAGTCGTTTAACGGTTACTTCGTTATCCACTCTGGCGATAATAATTTGGCTGTTTTCGGCAGTAGGTGTTTTGTGAACGGCTAGCAGGTCACCATCAAGAATGCCCGCATCACACATGCTGTCGCCTTTTACTCGCAGCATAAAGTCGGCCCGTATAGAAAATAATGACCCGGGCACATCACAATAATCTTCAATATTTTGTTCGGCAAGAATAGGGCAGCCTGCGGCGACCTGTCCTATGATAGGTAGCCCCTGTGGCGGCTTTATCAGACGGATGCCTCTGGATGCACCTTTTGTTATTTCTACGAAACCTTTGCGCGCGAGTGCCCGCAAATGTTCCTCAGCTGCATTGGCCGAACGAAAGCCAAATTTTTTGGCGATTTCTGCCCGGGTTGGTGGATAACCGCTTTCAGCTATGCTCTGCTGGATCAGTTCGAGTATCTGCGCCTGTCGTGCGGTTAGTCCTTGGGTCATCGATAATCCAAATTTGTTTACAAGGTAGTTTATTGCCTGGCTGTGCCAGTAACAGCTTAGATGAGGGCCTGGAAGACCCTGTTTAGCTTCTGTATTGCAGAGGCAGGAAGCCTTTTGTTCGGTGATAATTACTTATGATAGTCCTTGCCTGCCCGGCAAACCAGAGTTTATGTCGTTGTATGTGAAATATCCGGACACTGTATTGGTATCCAGTATAAAAAGATGCACAAAATCACGGCTGTATCCTTATACTGAGGTGGTTTAAGTGACGGACGTTGGCAATGGATGACAGTAAAATACCAGAGGCGTGGCGAGTTCTTCGAATCCAGTCAGAATTAGTGGATGGAATCGAGTCGCTGACCAAGCTAGGTCAGGCTGTTACTGTCTTTGGCAGTGCGCGGGCAAAGCCGGGAACCCACTGGTATGAAGAGGCAGAAAAGCTGGGGCAGTTATTGGGTGTCGAAAAAATACCGGTGATTACCGGTGGTGGGCCGGGCATTATGGAAGCTACTAACAAGGGCTGTTACAGCACGCCTACCAATACAGTAGGTCTTAATATTACCCTGCCCTCTGAACAACAGCCCAACCAGTTTCAGGACATCAGCCTGGAGTTTCGTTATTTTTTTGTACGTAAATTTATGTTTGTGAAATATGCGGTTGGTTTTGTGGTTTTTCCAGGAGGCTACGGCACTCTTGACGAACTATTTGAAGCGCTAACATTGGTTCAGACAGGTAAGGTAAGACCTTTTCCTATTGTGATGGTAGGGCAGGAATACTGGCAGGGACTAATATCCTGGCTAAAGGATGACCTCGCTGGAAAGGGGTTTATCAATGAACGAGAATACAATCTGTTCAGCGTTGTGGCTAGCGCTGATGCTGCGGCAAACATTATTGTTCAGCATGTGCGAATGTTAAAGGCTCAGGAACTTTCTGGATAAAGCTGTATGGACTACTTAACTTAAAGCCACACCGGCAAACTTGTTTAGTGTTCAGCTGCCGTATTACAGCAGTAATGTCACAGCAGTAGTGTGGTGGTGCTACGGTGTTACTGCAGCTCTATGGTGAGTCCAGGTCAGGATCAATATTGGTATGGGGGTCATCCCAGTTCGATACAGAAAAAGCCGTTCCATTTTTGGTGCCAGAGTTGTCTTCATCAGTAATTTCAAAAGGTGCACGCCAGTCTTCCGGTGGTTCAGCTTTGAGAATGACCATCTGTCCCCACGTGTCAAAATCGAATTCGCCGATTTCACCGCTTAAATACTGCACTTCGATAAAGTCTTCCTCTTTATCTACAGCAACAATTTCAAACAACATGTCTTCGTTTACGTCCTGATACCAATCGTCGACCAGTGGAATTTTCTTTGTCATAACTTGCCTCCAGCATTCATCATCAACAGCCTTAAGATACCACTACGCTTCGAGTAGATCATCAGAAAAGTTGTCTGTCCATGATGTATGTTAATACGCTATATGTGGAGCGGGTTTTGTTAATGTTCGTAACCGCCTGATAAATAGCCATTACATCGACAATGTTAATAGGGGTCAAGATCGTGTGGTGATATTTACCATGGGGTAATAATAAATTCATCTAACAGGGAAGCGCTGCTGCAATGTGCTGTTTAGGGGTAAACGCCTGACTGAATCGACGTTGTCCCCGATAAATATTTTTTGCAGTGATTGACAGTACTTGATCAGCTGCCTAAGGTCGCCTACCTGCTATAAACGCAATACACTAATGACTGGCTGGAGAATATGACTGCTGGACCTGTAATGCTTGATCTCGTCGGTGCCGAGTTAAGCAGTGAGGAACGCCACCTTCTATTGCGACCTGAGGTTGGCGGAGTGATTTTCTTTGCGCGCAACTTTTTGTCTCGGCAACAGCTAGCCGGGCTTACGGCTGAAATATCCGAACTGCGACCGGAGTTGCTATTGGCTGTCGATCAGGAGGGTGGCCGGGTGCAACGCATGCGTGAAGGTTATTCCTCCTTGCCCGCCATGCAGGTTCTTGGTGACTTTTACAAAAAAGACGAGATAGCCGGTAGTCGATTGCTGCGAGACACCGGCTGGCTAATGGCTACGGAAGTGATAGCTAGTGGACTTGACTTCAGTTTTGCACCGGTGCTGGATTTGGATCGAACGCACTGTCAGGTTATCGGTGACAGATCTTTTGGTGATGATCCTCGGCTGGTTTCACAGGCGATCAAGTTTTTTATTGAAGGCATGCATGAAGCCGGAATGGCGGCTACTGGCAAACATTTTCCCGGGCATGGTGGTGTACCTGGCGACAGCCATCTTGAAACGCCCTGTGATAAGCGTGATCTACCGACCCTGCGTGACCATGATTTACAGCCATTCAAAATCCTGGCGCCACACTTGCAGGCCATTATGCCGGCCCATATCGTGTTTTCGAATGTTGACGAGCAAGCAGTGGGATTCTCACGTTTCTGGTTGCAGGAAGTATTGCGTGGTGAGCTAGGTTTTCAGGGGGTTGTTTTTAGTGATGACTTATCTATGAAGGGCGCCGACATGGTCGGAGGCTTCAAAGAAAAGGCCGCCGCGGCGCTGACAGCTGGTTGTGATATGGTCCTGGTATGTAATAATCGCGCCGGCGCCCTGGAGGTAGTGAATGATCTTGCTCTGCAAGATCATTCTGCTGACCGGGTGGATCTGAGCACAATGAAAGCAAAATCTGTATGGACCTGGGCAACGCTCGAACAAAATGATCGCCGTGAGGCTACGGTAGATTTCCTGAATAGCATTGTCCTGTGACCTGCGCGGTTAATACGCGCACTTCAGCATGCGAGCCAGGGTCATTAACACGGGGGAGAAATACTGAATACTTTTGAAAACTGGCTTACTCGATTCGCCGGTCAATCATCTGGGCTGTGGATAGAAATATTTATCATTGTTCTAGCGGCGCTTTTGTCGGGTTTAGTCGTTAACAAATTGATCCTGGCAATCGAACGTCGTGCCGCTCGGACTCACAATGCCTGGGATGACGCACTGATTGAAGCATCTCGTAAACCTGCAGTTTGGCTGGTTTGGGTGATCGGCATCAATTTTGCGGCCGGAGTGGCTGCTCGCGTGATGGAATCAAACTGGTACGAACTTGTAGAGCCGATAAATCGTGTTGCAGTGCTTTGCCTGGGCACATTATTTTTTGTCAATTTCGTCAGTCGTGCTGAGAAAAATCTGATAGATCCAGCGTATATTTCCGCACCCTATGATGAAACTACTGTCAGGGCAGTGGGGAAATTGGTCAGAATTTCAGCCATTGTTACGGCTGTACTGATTACCATGCAGCTATTTGGCTACAGTGTCGGCGGCGTGTTGGCATTCGGCGGTATTGGCGGAATAGCGATAGGCTTTGCGGCAAAAGATTTGCTGGCCAATTTTTTTGGTGGCTTGATGATTTATATGGATCGACCGTTTTCTGTTGGTGACTGGATACGATCACCGGACAAGGAAATTGAAGGCACTGTAGAAGATATCGGCTGGCGGTTAACGCGGATTCGCACCTTTGATCAGCGACCGCTCTATATACCCAATGCGGTATTCACCAGTATTGCAGTCGAAAACCCTTCGCGTATGCTAAACCGCCGCATATATGAAACTATTGGTGTGCGCTACGATGATTTAGGAGTGGTAGAAGGCATTGTTAGTGACATTAAAACTATGCTGGAAGGTCATCCGGATATAGACAGCCAACAGACATTGATGGTCAACTTTAACCAGTTCGCCGCCAGTTCCCTGGACTTTTTTATCTACACGTTTACCCATACCACAAACTGGGTGGAGTACCACCAGATTAAACAGGATGTATTGTTAAAAGTGGCTGACATTATTGAAGCCAGGGGTGCGGAAGTTGCCTTTCCGACTTCGACACTGCATATCGTAGAAAATGCTCCACAATCGACCGCATTAAATCCTGGCTGAGGAAAATAAGTGAGCGATCAACGAGCCTTGCCGGCGATCATCGGGGGCAGCGGTTTGCAGCAGATGCCTAATTTGAAAATTACTGAACGAATGGTTGTTGATACCCCCTGGGGTGAACCATCGAGTCGGGTAAGTGTTGGCAATCTGAGCGGACAAAAAGTGCTATTTCTTGCCCGTCACGGTGACGATCATGACATTCCACCCCACAAAGTGAATTATCGAGCTAACGTTAGTGCCCTGGCGCAACTCGGTGCCAGCCATATCTTTGCGTTTAATGCGGTGGGCGGAATACACGAGGATATGGGTGCAGGCAGTATTGTCGTACCCAACCAGATTGTTGATTACACCTGGGGCAGGGAGCATACCTATTCCGACTCGGCAAATGTTGCGCTGCAACATGTGGAATTTACTGAGCCTTATGATGCAGTTCTCCGCAAGTTATTAATTGATGCCGCTGAAGAAAACCACAGCGATATCGTCAGGCACGGTGTTTATGCTGCCACTCAGGGGCCGCGACTTGAGAGCGCAGCTGAGATCAACCGCCTCGAGCGCGATGGCTGTGATCTGGTCGGCATGACAGGCATGCCTGAAGCCGGTCTGGCACGGGAAAAAAGCTTGCCCTATGCATGTCTGGCGCTGGTGGTTAATGCCGCCGCTGGAAAGTCACAGCCGCTGATTAGTTTCGCGGAGATCGAAAAAGTTATTTCGACACATATGCCAGCGGTACAGACTATTCTGGCAACGGCATGCGGCAAAGAGTTTGCTATACACCCGCAGTTAAACAGGTAGCAAAATAGTTTCGTGGAAGAATCGCTATTTTTACAGAGCGCAGGTTTAATCGGCCTGGCTCTGAGTAGCTTCCTGTCGGCGACCCTCTTGCCGGGTAGTTCTGAGGCGCTGTTACTGTTAATAGTTGGACAAGACTCCATGAGCCCTCTGTTACCCCTGATAGTGGCAAGTGTCGGCAATACATTGGGCGGTGCTTCCACCTACTGGCTTGGCCTGTGGTCGGAGAGGCGACTGGTAGAACGGGGAAAATATCGGGAGCCATCATCCCGCGCACTGGACTGGGTGAGGCGTTGGGGCCCGCCAGTATTACTGTTGTCATGGGTGCCGATAATTGGTGATGGCTTGTGTTTGGCCGCCGGCTGGTTAAGGCTGGGCTGGTTACCCAGCCTGATTGCTATATTAATTGGTAAAACCCTACGTTATTGTGTGTTGGTCTACTGGTTTCTTGCCTTGTGATTAGCGCCACAAGTGGATCAAAAATACATGGAGAGTTAACTGTGAGCATGGCTTTGTTCTTTGGGGAAAGTTCTTTGGGGAAAGCTCCATGGGGGAAGGCTCTATGGGGGAACCTCCGTAGAAAAGCACCGAGGAAAAAGCAGCGAGGAAAAAGTACCGGTAAACTAAAGTACCAATAAAAAAGTATCAATAAAAAAGCACCGTGGAAAATGTTTTATAGAAAAGCTCTTTAAAAAAGCAGTATCAAGAAAGCCCTATGAATAAGCGTAGTAAAAGCTCCCTATGAATAAATGGCGAAAAAGTGCCGGACTGTCCACTCTGCCTATTGTCTACCTGGTGTTGCTCGTGGCTCTCACCCTGGCGCTAGTTTATATATACAAAAATTACAGTTACGACGGTGATAATCTTCAGGCGCAGCCTTTTGATTATCCCGTAGACTCCGCGCCTGCCGAGCAGTGTATGGAGAAGTCTGGGCTGGTGGCTGATCATAAATTACTGCATTCCGGCAAAAAAATAAGATTCAATGTAACGACGCCGACTAATTATCGCGGCAATTTCCCTCATCCACTGTTGATGGTGTGGGCGCCATCAGGCTTAAACGAAAGCCTCTCCGAGCGCTTCACCGGTTTGACCGGGCCGGCCACAGAGCAGGGTTATATCGTCGTTCATGTGGCCAGCGTGCCATTGGGAATCAAGGCTCTCATTGAACTGTCCAGTATTCCTCAACAGGTTATGGATACATGGTGTGTGGCCACCGATCACGTTTATTACACTGGCCATTCTGATGGCGGAACAGTATCCAATGCGTTGGCAATATTGCCTGAGCGGGCTATCTCACCGACGGTCATTGCACCCAGTGCCATGGGTATGCAGGGTGACGATATGGACGATTATGAATGTCCACCACCGGTCAGTGTTATGTTGATGCACAATAAGGGCGATAGTCATTTTCCCGATTATGGTAACAATGTTGCGGGCTGGTGGGCGCAGTGTAATCAATGTGGCGAGCCCAGTCCGTCGTTGTCCCACGGAGGCTGCGTTGAATATGCGGGGTGTAGCGGCGGGGTGCGAACGATGTTCTGTCAGGGTGATGGCAATCACGCTCACTGGCCGGGTTTTGAACACAGCTTGCTAGAGTTTTTTAAGGCGCATGACAATGGCGGTTAGCCTGGTACGCAAGGTATATTTGAGATGTAACGGGAGTGATATTTTTGCGATGAAAATGACCACGAAAGTCTGAGTTGAGGAGTAGGCCTATGCAGCAAGGTTTAATTGAAACGACGTTGACGGTATTGCCCGAGTGGGTTGACTACAACGGACATATGAATCTCGCGTTTTATGTGTTGGCCTTCGATAAAGCCACTGATAATTTCTACGATAACCTGCGAATTGGTCTCGACTATCGCGCCCAGGAAAACAGTTCTATGTTTACCCTGGGAATCAATGTTGACTACATGCGTGAGGTGTTCGAGGGCAATGAAATATGTATCACTACCCAATTGCTTGACTGCGATGAAAAGCGTATGCGCTATATTCACTATATGTATGAGGCTGGCGTTGCTGATGTGGTCGCCATGAACGAATGTTTAGCAGTTCATGTAGATATGGATAAGCGCAAGAGCGCTGCCTTTCCTGGTGTTACCCGGCAACGTATTGCTGCTGCGCTAGAGGAGCATCTGAAGTTGCCCGTGCCCAAACATGCTGGTCGATTACTGGGCAATAAGCCTGAGTAATTTGCCACTAAAACCGACAGGCAAAAACATCCGCCCAGCTTTTTTGCTTCACTGTACTATTTTGACGGTTTGTTCGATGGTCTGTTTGATTACCTCGTTACCAGGGGCTTACCACCAGGGGCTTTTCCATCAGGGGACTTACTATAGAGGGCTTTACTATCGGGGATCTTATTATCGGGGGTATTGCTATCAGGCGTCTTTTTCACCGAGGGTGATTAGCCCGAGTCGTTCGATCTCCGTTAGCAAGGTGTCGAGGTCCTGTTTTAGTCGAGCTTCGGAAACTTCATACTCTGCCAGCAGTGTGTCATAGACCGCCTGGAGGTCACCAGTTGACTTGATTAGTTGCCAGGTTCGGGTCCCCACTTCATTGAGGCCGAAGTAATTCTCAGTGTCCAGATCAAGCAATACCGTTTCGCCTGATACCTCCTGGGAAATAACATCGGGTGAAAGCGTGATGGTCCGATTCAGGTTCATGGATAGCGTGTCTTGTCGGAGGCAACACTGATTTAGCGTTCATCCATAGCTTGTACGCTGCGCTGACTGGGGCCGGTATAAAGCTGTCGCGGACGGCCAATTTTATATGGGTTGCTTATCATTTCGTTCCAGTGCGCAACCCAGCCCACCGTTCTGCCAGTGGCAAAAATTACGGTGAACATCTCGGTGGGTATGCCGATGGCTTTCATGATGATGCCGGAATAGAAATCTACATTTGGATACAATTTTTTACTAACGAAATAGTCATCTTCAAGCGCTATCTGCTCGAGCCGTGTAGCGATTCTCAGTAATGGGTCATCCTCCAGTCCCAGTTCTGCTAGTACATCGTCGCAGGCTTTCTTCATTACCCTGGCGCGAGGATCAAAGTTTTTGTATACGCGGTGTCCAAAGCCCATCAGGCGGAATGAGTCGTCCTTGTCCTTGGCCCGTTTGATAAACTTGTCGATGTGCTTTTCATCACCGATTTCGTTGAGCATTTCCAGCACTGCCTGATTAGCGCCGCCGTGAGATGGCCCCCACAGAGCGGCAATACCTGCGGCAATACAGGAGAAAGGGTTGGCACCCGAAGAGCCCGCGAGGCGCACAGTTGATGTTGATGCATTTTGTTCATGGTCTGCGTGCAAGAGGAATAGTAGATCCATTGCATTGGCAAGCACTGGGCTTACCTTGGGCATGTCACAGGGTGTACCGAACATCATGTGGAGGAAATTTTCCGCATAATTCATGTCGTTCTTGGGGTACATATAGGGCTGGCCTACATAATGTTTGTAGCACATGGCCGCCAGAGTCGGCATTTTTGCGATCAAGCGGTGCGCAGTGATCATCCGGTGGGTAGGATCGTTGATATCGATAGAGTCATGGTAAAAGGAAGACATCGCACCGACGACGCCACACATAATGGCCATGGGGTGAGCATCATGTCTGAACCCGGCAAGAAACTGCTCTATGGAGCGGTTGACCATGGTATGAGAGGTAATGATACTTTCAAATTCAGCCTTTTGCGCGGCATCAGGCAGCTCACCGTTAAGCAGCAGATAACAGGTTTCCAGATAACTGGCTTTTTCGGCCAGCTCCTCGATGGGATAACCCCGGTGTAACAAAACTCCTTTAGCGCCGTCGATGAAGGTGATTTTTGATTCGCAGGAGGCGGTCGAGGTAAAGCCGGGGTCGAAGGTAAATATATTATTGGCAGTTAGTGAACTGACGTCGATGACGTCCTGCCCGAGGGTGCCGGAGAGAACAGGCAGGTCTATCTCTGTGTCAAATCCGTCTATATTAAGAACGGCTTTTTTGTCTGTCATAGGATTCTCCTCAAAATGCAACCTAAATTAAGTTGCGCGGGCAGATGATGGAATTGCAGAGGCGGGACACTATATCTGTCGGTGCGTATTTGTCAATTTGCATTGGACTATAAGTGACTGGATCATCAGTAACAGAAGGTGAGTGCTTGCTTCAGTAGACGCTAAGCGCACGTTTTTGGTGCTATTGTCTGGTTTAGGTCATACCTGTATGGCATATTACGGTTGTGTTTTGAGTATCGAGAATAGGTCGTTTCGTTGTAATCAGGAATTAATAGACCTATACTACGCCGCGATTATAAACAGCTGGTTTGGCTAGAGCCACTGGGGTTTCCGTCGATTTGGGTGCCCTTTTTTTGTGCCTCTTTCAGGATCGACCTGGTGCTGATTTAGTAGAGGTTAGTACAGAAAGATTACAGCCTGGGTGACCATGTAAAAGTCGGACTCAGTTAGATTTTAGCCAAGTTTCAGCCGGGTAAGAGCCTGGTAGAAGTAGATTTCGAACTTAGCAGTGCGAACAGTAAGCGTAACCTGGAGGTGCCGTTCATTGTGAACGATAAAAGACCTGTCAATCTCGATATCGGAACTATCAGCCTTCCGATCACCGCATATACATCCATACTGCACCGTGTCTCCGGTGTAGTGCTATTTTTCGCAACTGGCATATTATTGTGGATGCTGGATGCCAGCCTGGCTTCTCAGGAAAGTTTTGATTCCCTCAAAGCGATATTGACTTCCCCGTTTGCAAAACTTGTTTTGTGGGGGATATTGGCTGCACTTGTTTATCATTTAATAGCAGGCATACGTCATCTATTTATGGATTTTGGTATTGGCGAAACTCTGGAAGGTGGTGTGTTAGGCGCCAGAATCGTCATCGGATTTGCAGCCTTGTCTATTATTATAGTTGGAGCCTGGATATGGCTGTAGGTAATGTAACAAGTTTTGGCCGCAATGGTCTGTCTGACTGGCTACTGCAACGTGTTAGTGCCGTGGTCATGACTGTTTATATGGTGTTTGTTTTTGGTTATCTGGTCTGTGGTGGTGAAGTCACTTACGCGGACTGGAAAGCTTTGCACGGCAACTTTTTTGTGCGCTTACTCAGTTTGTTTGCAGTGCTCTCGCTTGCGGCTCATGCCTGGATCGGTATGTGGGGGGTGTTGACTGATTATGTCACGGTGCGACTGCTTGGCCCCAGGGCAACAGCCATCAGAATTTTTCTGCAACTGGGTATGATAGCGATGACTCTGACTTATGTGGTTTGGGCTATCGTAATTCTCTGGGGGATTTGAGTTAATGGCTAACGTACGAACCATGTCGTTTGATGGTGTTATTGTCGGTGGTGGCGGGGCAGGCATGCGTGCCGCTCTACAGCTGGCTCAATCTGGTTATAAAACAGCCGTTATTACCAAAGTCTTCCCTACTCGCTCTCATACTGTTTCTGCTCAGGGGGGTATCACCTGCGCTATTGCCAGTGATGATCCTGCTGATCAGTGGCAATGGCATATGTACGATACCGTCAAGGGTTCTGACTATATTGGTGATCAGGATGCCATCGAGTATATGTGTTCTGTAGGCCCGGAGGCTGTCTTCGAACTGGAACACATGGGCCTGCCGTTTTCCCGTACCGAGGAAGGACGGATTTACCAACGACCTTTCGGTGGGCAGTCCAAAGATTTTGGTAACGGGGGTCAGGCCGCACGTACCTGCGCTGCAGCTGATCGGACCGGCCACGCTTTGTTACACACGCTATATCAGGGCAATCTCAAAAATAATACGGTTTTCCTTAACGAATGGTTTGCGGTGGATATTGTTAAAAACCAGGATGGTGCCGTGGTTGGCGTGATCGCCATAGAGATCGAAACCGGTGAAGTTGTTTATATCAAGTCGAAGGCAACCGTGTTTGCGACCGGTGGTGCCGGGCGTATTTATGCATCTACTACAAATGCACATATAAATACCGGCGACGGTGTTGCCATGGCCCTGCGGGCAGGGTTTCCTGTGCAGGATATTGAGATGTGGCAATTCCATCCGACTGGCATACATGGTGCCGGCGTGCTGGTGACAGAAGGTTGCCGGGGCGAGGGTGGTTATCTGGTCAATAAGGACGGCGAGCGTTTTATGGAGCGCTACGCCCCCAATGCCAAAGATTTGGCGGGACGTGATGTGGTAGCCCGTTCTATTGTGCTGGAAATGCTTGAGGGTCGCGGTTGTGGGCCGGATGGCGATCACGTATTTCTTAAACTCGATCACCTGGGCGAAGAAGTTTTGCACAGTCGTCTGCCTGGTATCTGTGAGCTTGCGGAAACTTTTGCCCACGTTAACCCCGTAAAAGAGCTGGTACCTGTGGTGCCGACCTGTCATTACATGATGGGTGGTATCCCTACTAATGTTCATGGCCAGGCACTTGCTCAGGATGGCCAGGGTAATGATAAGGTTATCGATGGCTTTTTCGCCTGCGGCGAAGCGGCCTGCGTGTCGGTACATGGTGCCAATCGACTGGGCGGGAACTCACTGCTGGATTTGATCGTGTTCGGCAGATCTTCTGGCCTCTTCATTGAAAAAGCATTGCGTGAAGGTATAGAGCAACGCGATGCATCGGATAGCGATATTGACGCTGCTATGGCGCGCCTGAATGGGATCAATAGTAATAATTGTAACGACTCTGTGGCGGGCATGCGCAAGGAGTTACAAACAATTATGCAAAACCATTTTGGTGTTTTCAGGCGCGGTGACTTTATGCAGGAAGGCGTCCAGAAACTTGCTGATTTACGCAGGCGTATTGAAGGTGTAGGTCTCGAAGACAAGAGTAATGCTTACAATACCGCACGTATTGAAGCCCTGGAATTACAGAACTTGCTTGAAGTGGCGGAGGCAACAGCCATTGCTGCTGAAGAGCGTAAAGAGAGTCGTGGCGCCCATGCTCGGGAAGATTTTGCAGAACGCGATGATGAAAACTGGTTATGCCATTCTCTGTATTTTCCCGCCGATAAATCGGTAAAAAAACGAGCGGTCAACTTTGCGCCGGTGACCCGCGAGGCATTTGCACCGAAAGCGCGCGTTTATTAAATTTTCAGGTCCAGTAAATAGCAGCTATTAATGTTGATAAATCCAGGTTGTCAACGATATTAAACCCAACGGAAAACAGAATGCTTCAAGTCAGTATTTACCGCTATAACCCGGAACAAGATTCTGCTCCTTTTATGCAGGACTTTGAATTGGATACCGAGGGTAAAGACCTGATGGTTCTGGATGTTCTTGAACTGTTAAAAGCCCAGGACACGACTCTGGTATTCAGACGTTCCTGTCGCGAAGGTGTGTGTGGTTCTGACGGCATCAATATGAATGGCAAGAACGGCCTGGCCTGCGTTATGCCACTGTCGGAATGTGTTAAGAAAAACAAGCTGATCCTGCGTCCCCTGCCGGGCCTGCCGGTGATCAGGGATCTGGTCATCGACATGAGCCAGTTCTACGCACAATACGAAAAAATTCAGCCCTATCTATTGAATGATAGCCCGCCGCCAGCAATAGAAAGGCTGCAGTCAATCGAGGAAAGGGAAAAGCTCGATGGTCTGTACGAATGTATTCTTTGCGCCTGCTGTTCAACCAGCTGCCCCTCATTCTGGTGGAATCCTGATAAGTTTATCGGTCCCGCTGGCTTGTTACAGGCTTATCGTTTTCTGGCAGATAGTCGTGATACCGCAACCGAGGAGCGTTTGTCTGCGCTGGATGATCCGTTCAGCGTATTCCGCTGCCATGGCATTCAAAACTGTATTTCGGTGTGTCCTAAAAGTTTAAATCCGACTAAAGCGATTGGTCATATTCGTAATATGCTGTTGAGTAGTGGCACGTAGTTGCAGTTCATGTGCAGGCGCCACGGCCCTTGTGTAGCGGTGCAGGTATGGCGGTACAGTTTAATCGATCAGTACTGTTTGATTGATCAGTACAATAAATACATTCTTTAAAATGCGTTTGGTAACGTTGGAGATGAAGTGATGCAAGAAAGTATCATGGAACAATTTCTCCGTTCCTCCCATCTTTCCGGGGGCAATGCAGCCTACGTAGAAGGCTTATACGAAGATTATCTCCACGACCCCAATGTGATACCTGAACAGTGGCGCGCTTTTTTTGATTCACTGCCGCGCACTAACGGTCACGCCGGAGCGGATTCATCTCACGATACAATTCAGGCCCATTTTAAGCTGCTTGGGCGCAGGCGCTCACGACCTCTGCCTGCTCCGGGATCTGGGGGTGTTAATGTTGAGCACGAGCGCAAGCAGGTTAAGGTGCTTCAGCTTATCTCCTCCTATCGGGAACGCGGTCACCAACAGGCAAACCTCGATCCGCTTGGTTTGATGGAACGGGAAGATGTCCCCGATCTTAAACTGGCTTTTCACGGCCTCACCGATGCCGATATTGATACCACCTTTCAAACAGGGCCCCTCTACATAGGTAAAGAAGAAACCACACTTCGAGATATTATCGAGACTTTGCAGGCGACCTATTGTGGTCAGGTTGGCCCTGAGTTTATGCATATTACTGCCCTGGACGAAAAGCAGTGGCTGCAACAGCGTTTTGAATCGATTCGTTCCCGTGCCGAATATGGAGACCAGGCTCGTATTGATGTGCTTGAAAGGCTGACCGCTGCAGAGGGGCTTGAACGGCATCTGGAAGCTAAATTTCCTGGCACCAAACGCTTTGGCCTGGAGGGTGCCGAAAGTATGATTCCCATGCTCGATGGTCTTATCCAGAGAGCAGGCGAATACGGTGCCCGGGAAATCGTTCTGGGTATGGCCCATCGTGGCCGCCTCAATGTGCTGGTTAATATTCTCGGCAAGGATCCTGCGCAGCTATTTGATGAGTTTAAAGGCAAAAAGCTGATTAACTCTTCCGGTGATGTCAAATATCATCAGGGCTTTTCATCCAATATCATGACCCCCGGCGGTGAGTTGCATTTGGCGCTCAATTTTAATCCTTCGCATCTGGAAATTGTTGCGCCGGTGATTGAGGGTTCAACCCGAGCGCGGCAAGACCGACGTGGGGATAGCAGGGGTAATCAGGTGGTGCCCATTATTATCCACGGTGATGCTGCGTTTGCGGGTCAGGGTGTAGTCATGGAAACCCTGCAAATGTCCCAGACTCGCGCTTACAAAACCGGCGGCACGGTGCATCTGGTGCTTAATAACCAGGTGGGGTTCACCACCAGTCGCCAGGATGATGCCCGCTCCACAGAATATTGCACCGATATCGGTAAGATGGTTCAGGCGCCGATTTTTCACATTAATGGTGATGATCCCGATGCGGTAATGTTCACAACTTTAGTGGCGATGGATTATCGCAACGAATTCCAGAAGGATGTGGTTATCGACCTGGTTTGTTATCGCCGCGCTGGCCATAACGAAACCGATGAACCATCGGGCACGCAGCCCCTGATGTATGAGCAAATCCGCAAGCAGCGAACTACGCGAACGCTTTATGCTGAAAAACTGGTTGCCGAGGCCGTACTCACCGAGCCTGAATCGAAAGCCATGCTGGAAAGTTATCGACAGTCCCTGGATGACGGAACTTACGTGTTAAGCACCCTGGTCTCTGAGCCGGATGAGGCATTGTTCGTGGACTGGCGACCCTATATTGGTCATGACTGGGACGCGCCTGGCGATACCTGTGTGCCTTTTCAGAGATTGCAGGAAGTTGCTCAGAAGATTAGCCATATCCCCGAAGGCATTGCTGTGCAGCGGCAGGTGGCAAAGATTTATGATGACCGCCGCAAGATGGCCGGTGGTGCTCTGCCACTTAACTGGGGAATGGCTGAACTGCTTGCCTATGGCACTCTTCTCGAAGAGGGTTATGGTATCCGTATGACCGGGCAGGATTGTGGGCGGGGAACCTTTTCACATCGCCATGCCGTCGTCCATAATCAAAAAAGTGGCGAGGCCTATACGCCCTTGCAGCATATGTTGGAAGATCAGCCTGCCTGTCATATTTATGATTCCTATTTATCAGAAGAAGCTGTTCTGGCATTTGAATATGGTTACGCAGCATCCACCCCTAATACACTGGTTATCTGGGAAGCTCAATTTGGTGATTTTGTTAACGGCGCCCAGGTTGTCATTGACCAGTTTATTACCAGTGGCGAACAAAAGTGGGGCCGCTTATGTGGTTTGACAATGTTATTGCCTCATGGTTATGAAGGGCAGGGGCCGGAGCATTCTTCTGCCCGCCTGGAACGTTTTTTACAGCTTTGTGCCCAGCACAATATCCAGGTTTGCAATCCGACCACCCCGGCGCAGTTATTTCATATGCTACGCCGTCAGATGATTCGGCCCTGTCGTAAGCCTTTAGTTGTCATGAGCCCGAAGTGGATATTACGGCATAAGCTGGCCACATCGTCCCTGGAAGAGCTGGCTGAGGGTAGCTTTCAGACCTTGATATCAAACCATCTGGTGGAGCCAGAAGCGGTAGAGCGCTTGGTGCTTTGTTCTGGCAAGGTCTATTACCATTTGTTCGAAGAGCGGGAAGCGCAACAGCTAGTAAATGTCGCGTTGATTCGTATCGAACAACTTTATCCTTTCGATGATAAGCGCCTCATTGCGGCTCTTAAACAGTACAGCAATGTGCAGCATGTAGCCTGG
This sequence comes from Gammaproteobacteria bacterium, assembly GCA_003645535.1. Classification (GTDB taxonomy): domain Bacteria; phylum Pseudomonadota; class Gammaproteobacteria; order Pseudomonadales; family Porticoccaceae; genus HB2-32-21. The sequence goes on from QNFP01000011.1 coordinate 29,151, forward strand.
TGTCAGGAGGAGCCTATGAATCAGGGCACCTGGTATATGGGCCAGCACCGTATGCGTGCCGCGTTAAATGCCTATGATAACTCTCTGTATTTACACTACGCAGGGCGCAAAGCCATGGCTGCGCCAGCCTCAGGGCAGATGTCATCACATCTCGAAGAGCAAGCTCAGTTTATTAATGAAGCACTTGGAATAACGGCATAATCGATAATCATTCAGGAAGGAACTAAGGCGATGCTAATTGATATAAAAGTACCGGTATTTCCCGAATCAGTTCAGGAGGGCGCCGTTGCAACATGGCACAAGCAACCGGGTGAGGCTGTCGCGCGTGATGATCTATTAGTCGATATTGAAACCGACAAGGTGATGCTGGAAGTCGTTGCGCCGCAGAACGGTTCATTAACCGAAATCCTTCAGCCCGAGGGAGCTATTTTGATCGGTGGGGAGATTCTGGGACGTTTTGATACCGATGCCCAGGGTGCTGCGCTAGAGTCCGCGACTGCACCTGTTGTTGAAGCCACTGTAAGCCAGTCCACTCCGGGTGCTGATGTCGCGGCCAACGTTGAAGTGATGGCGAGTCCTGCGGCACGAAAGTGGGCGGCGGAGAAGGGTATTAACCTGGCCCAGGTGCAAGGCACCGGTAAAGATGGCCGGATCACCAAAGAGGATGTCGTTAAGTTTGTACCGCCTCCAGTAGTTCCTGTTCCTGCGGCGGCCGCACCAGCAGTATCTGCGCTGGCTCCAGCGAGTGAGGCTGGTTCGAATATTCCCTTTGCAGGGGAGCGTATAGAAAAACGCGTTGCCATGACACGCATGCGGGCCAGGATCGCTGAGCGCTTGCTTCAGGTGACGCAAAGTACGGCCATGTTGACGACCTTTAACGAAGTTGACATGCACCGTATTATAGATTTAAGAACCCAGTTCAGAGACCAGTTTCAGCAGGTCCACAACGGTACGCGGCTGGGTTTTATGGGCTTTTTTGTCAGGGCTGTGGTCGAGGCATTAAAGCGCTTCCCGCTGGTTAATGCTTCCATAGACGGTAATGAAGTGATCTATCATGGTTATCAGGACATTGGTGTGGCGGTATCGACCGATCGCGGGCTGGTAGTCCCCGTGTTGCGTGATGCCGACCAGTTAAGTATTGCTGAGATAGAGAGTGGCATTGCTGAATACGGTACCAAAGCCCGCGATGGAAAATTGACCATTGAAGATATGACCGGTGGAACCTTTACCATCACCAATGGGGGTGTTTACGGCTCATTAATGTCCACGCCGATTTTAAACCCTCCGCAAACGGCTATTCTGGGTATGCATAGCATCAAGGAGCGGCCCATTGCTGAAGATGGTGAGGTGTTAATCCGACCTATGATGAATTTGGCGTTGTCCTATGACCACCGTCTGATTGATGGCCGCGAAGCTGTACTATTCCTGGTTGCAGTCAAGGATATGATTGAAAACCCAGCGAAGATATTACTTGAGATATAGTATCTAATTTGTTGTATTTAAACAATTTAATGGTTGATTAAGATGGCTGAGAAATACGACGTAGTAGTAATTGGTTCTGGTCCAGCGGGATATGTGTGTGCCATCCGCGCTGCACAATTGGGATTGAAAACGGCCTGCATTGAAAAATATCAGGACCCTGCCGGTAAAGGTGTTAATGGTGGGACCTGCCTGAACGAAGGCTGTATTCCCTCAAAGGCATTGCTTGACAGTTCGATGAAATACTACGAAGCGAAAACCTCGTTGAGTAAACATGGCATCAATGCTCGCTCGGTGACAGTCGATATCGAACAGATGATTGCCCGCAAAAATGACATCGTCAAGCAACTCACCGGGGGTATAGCTGGACTGTTCAAAGCCAATGGTGTGACCTCCCTGTTCGGTACCGGAAAATTATTGGCCGGTCGAAAAGTTGAGTACACCGATAGCAAGGGTAAGGTCAAAACGATTGAAGCGGAAAATGTGGTGCTCGCCACGGGTTCTGAGGCCATCGATATTCCCGTTGCGCCTGTTGACGGCAAAACCATCATCGATTCCAAAGCTGCGTTGGAAATCACCAAAGTTCCTAAACGTCTGGGTATTATCGGTGCCGGTGTCATTGGTCTGGAGCTGGGCAGCGTCTGGAGCCGGCTCGGTTCCGAAGTGATATTGCTCGAAGCCCTGGATGTGTTTCTGGCCATGACGGATAAGCAAATCGCTAAAGAAGCTATTAAAGTGTTTACTCGGCAGGGGCTGGATATACGCATGGCCTGCCGTGTTACTGGTAGTGAGGTCAAGCGTGGCAAGGTCACGGTCACCTACCAGAATGCTGAGGGAGAAGAGCAGCAGGAAATTTTTGATCAACTGATTGTTTGTGTCGGTCGACAGCCCTACACGGACAATCTGCTGTCTGAAGATAGTGGCGTTAACCTGGATGAACGTGGCTCCATCTTTGTCGATGATTATTGCGCCACGAATGCGCCGGGCGTCTGGGCGGTGGGAGATCTGGTGCGGGGTCCGATGCTCGCCCACAAAGGCTCAGAAGAAGGCGTTATGGTGGCTGAGCGCATTGCCGGGCAGTTGACCGAAATGAATTACGATATTATTCCCAATGTTGTTTATACCCACCCTGAAATTGCCTCTGTTGGGCAGACTGAAGAACAGCTAAAGCAATCTGGTGAACCATACAAGGTCGGTATGTTCCCGTTTGCCGCCAGTGGTCGAGCCCTCGCAGCTGATGATACCGATGGCCTGGTTAAAATTCTGGCTCACGCCGATACGGACCGGATTCTGGGAGCCCACATTATCGGCCCATCAGCGGCGGAACTGGTGCAGCAGGTGGCCATTGCCATGGAATTTGGCTCCAGCGCTGAGGATGTTGGCATGATGGTCTTTGCTCACCCGACTATGTCTGAGGCAGTGCACGAAGCTGCACTGGCGGTAAATGGGCATGCTATTCATGTTGCTAACCGTCGCAAGCGTAAACAAAAAAAGTAGTTTTAAGTTTTAACAAGATATAGGTTTTCATCTTTTTCATTAACCGACTGGAATATCAGTATGAATTTACACGAGTATCAGGGTAAGCAGTTATTTGCCCAATATGGTCTGCCTGTTTCCGAGGGCATTGCCGCTGCAACCGTGGATGAGGCGGTAGCCGCAGCCGATAAGATAGGTGGTCAACGGTGGGTGATTAAAGCCCAGGTTCATGCTGGTGGTCGTGGTAAAGCTGGCGGCGTAAAGCTGGTGGACAATAAAGACGATATCAGAGAGTTTGCAGACAAATGGCTGGGTAAACGCCTGGTGACTTATCAAACAGATGCTGACGGCCAGCCGGTTAGTCGCATACTGGTTGAGACCTGTACCGATATCGCCCAGGAATTATATTTGGGAGCGGTAGTTGACCGTGCCACGCGCCGTATTGTTTTCATGGCCTCCACCGAAGGCGGCGTTGAAATTGAGAAGGTAGCCGAAGAGACACCCGAGAAAATTTTAAAGGCGGCGATTGATCCGCTGACTGGTGCGCAGCCTTATCAGGGTAGAGAACTTGCATTTAAGCTCGGCTTATCCGGTGCACAAATCGGCCAGTTCACCCGTATATTTATGGGTCTCGCGAAATTATTTGAAGAAAAAGATCTGGCCCTGCTGGAAGTTAATCCCCTGGTTATTACCGATGAGGGCAACCTTCATTGCCTCGATGCGAAAATCAACATAGACAGTAACGCCATATACCGGCAGCCTGAATTGAAAGATATGCACGATCCGAGTCAGGAGGATGCCCGAGAAGCTCACGCCGCAGAATGGGATTTAAACTATGTGGCCCTCGATGGTGCCATCGGCTGTATGGTCAACGGCGCCGGTCTGGCTATGGGCACCATGGATATCGTCAAAATCCACGGTGGCTTCCCGGCTAATTTCCTTGATGTCGGCGGTGGTGCCACCAAAGAACGTGTTACCGAGGCCTTTAAAATTATTTTGTCCGACGATAATGTTAAAGCAGTGCTGGTGAATATTTTTGGCGGCATCGTTCGCTGCGACCTGATCGCCGAAGGCATCATCGGTGCCGTCGAAGAGGTGGGTGTGTCTGTCCCTGTCATCGTTCGCCTGGAAGGTAACAATGCCGAGATAGGTACAAAATTACTGGCCGATAGCGGCCTCAATATTATTGCCGCTACGAGTTTGAGTGATGCCGCTGAACAGGCAGTAAAAGCTGCGGAGACAAATTCATGAGCATACTTATCGATAAAAATACCAAAGTTATCTGCCAGGGTTTTACAGGCTCCCAGGGCACCATGCACTCCGAGCAGGCGCTGGAATACGGCACTAAACTGGTCGGCGGTGTCACGCCGGGTAAAGGCGGACAGGAACATTTGGGCTTGCCGGTTTTTAATACTGTCGCCGATGCGGTGGCAGCCACCAGTGCAACAGCGTCAGTGATTTACGTGCCCGCAGCGTTTTGTAAAGACTCTATTCTCGAAGCGGCAAATGGCGGTATCAAACTAATCGTTTGTATCACCGAAGGCATACCGACTATTGATATGCTCATGTGTAAAGTGAAATGTGATGAACTAGGTGTGCGTTTGATCGGTCCTAACTGTCCCGGCGTGATCACTCCCGGTGAATGCAAAATCGGCATTATGCCCGGACATATCCACCTGCCAGGCAAAGTCGGTGTTATTTCCCGGTCGGGAACCCTTACTTACGAAGCTGTTAAACAAACTACCGACTACGGTTTTGGTCAGTCCACCTGTGTGGGTATTGGTGGCGATCCCATCCCCGGTTCTAGCTTTATCGACATCCTCGAATTGTTTGAGAAGGATGATAAAACAGAAGCTATCGTTATGATCGGTGAGATAGGCGGCACCGCCGAAGAAGAAGCTGCGGCCTATATTAAAACCAATGTTACCAAGCCTGTGGTTTCCTATATCGCTGGGGTTACCGCCCCCGCAGGCAAGCGCATGGGTCATGCTGGTGCGATTATTTCCGGTGGTAAAGGTACAGCGGATGAGAAGTTTGCAGCGCTGGAGGATGCCGGTGTTAAGACCGTGCGTAGTCTTGCTGAGATTGGTGATGGTTTGAAAGAAATAACTGGCTGGTAATACAGTAGCAAATATTTCTATCAACATTCCATAGCGAAATATTTGTGGCCGGAAAAAGAGTGGCGCTTACCGCTCTTTTTTGTATCGAATAGTTTTCGACAGGCGACGGAGTGTTCTGATTTACCTCAACCCGGACAATAGAGTAAGCTCGGGGATCAATATTTTTTACTAGTGTAAAACAGAGGAGGACTGTCATGGTTCAACAACAAACTGTCGAAATAAAAACCCGGGATGGCGTTATGCCTGCCCACTGGTCTCTACCGGAAGGGGACGGTCCCTTTCCGGCGGTGATCGTATTGATCGAAGCGTTTGGGCTGGTGCCCCATATCAAGGATGTCGCCGATCGTTTAGCCGCTGAAGGTTATGCGGCGTTGGCCCCAGATGTCTATTATCGTTCGTTGCCGGACAATAAGGTCAGTTACGATGAACTGCCCAAAGCCATTGAGTTGATGCAGGCAGTAAAAGATGATGCATTTATCGAAGATATGCAATCCGCCATCGACTTTATGGAGCAAACCGGTAAGGTTAAAGCTGGTTCGCTGGGCGTGACGGGCTTTTGTATGGGCGGGCGTTTGAGCTTTCTCTGTGCCTGTGAGTTGCCGGATAAAATAGCAGCGGCGGCACCCTTTTATGGCGGTGGTATTGCCAACCACCTGGAACAGGCGGCTAATATTAAGTGCCCGATGTTACTGTTTTTTGCTGATCAGGATGGTTTTATTCCCCTGGATCAGGTCGAGGCGGTCGATGCGGGTCTAAAAGACCTGGGTAAGGATTACGAGATTAAGCGCTATGCCGATGCCGACCACGGGTTTTTCTGCAATAACCGGGCCTCCTATAATGAGGCAGCGGCCACTGATGCATGGGATCGGCTAAAAAGTTTTCTTGCTAGCAACCTCGGTGGGTAGGATAAAAACTGTATTGTTAATAGAACACGGGGCATGTATCCGCTCTGTGTTCTATTAACTTCTCCGCACCTTGTGTATAAGCCCGCTTGCTCGTCGATGCGATCCGCTTATTTGCCTTTATAAACCGGCGGTCTTTTCTCGATAAACGACTGCACGCCTTCAGCGGCATCTTCGCTGTTAGCTAGTTCGGTCATAATCGGCCGGTAACCTGCTACCGTGGCCTGAGGGCCATTAAAGTAATAAGTGCGTGAGCTTTTTACTGTTGCTCGCACGGCCAGGGGTGCCTGCTGTGTGATTTCTTCAGCTAGCTCAAGAGCGCGGTTGAGTTCTTCGCCATCGGCTACTACCTCCTGGATAAAGTTGTGGCGCAGCGCTTCCTGAGCATTAAATTCATAGCCGGTTAGTAGAATTTTCATAGCATTACCCCAGCCTGCACGCTCCACCATTCTAAAGGTGGCACCGGCGGCGGCCATCACCCCGCGACCCACTTCAAGTTGAGAATAACGAGCACTTTCGGAGGACACTACAATTTCAGTAGCCAGCATTAGCTCGATAGCCACGGTATAGCAGATGCCTTTCATGGCGGCGATGACAGGGGTGGTGCGAAAAGGGGGCGCCAGGGAAAATGGGTCAACGCCATTGGTGGGCAGAATAGGCTCGCCCGCTTTCATGGCATCAGCGAATTTAGGTAGATCGAGGCCTGCGGTAAAGTTTTTGCCATGGGCATATAAGATGCCGACGCGGAGTTCATCGTTGTCTTCCAGTTCGGCATAGGCATCGGCCAGTTCAGTAAACATTTTCGGCGTGAATCCGTTGTATTTTTCCGGGCGGTCAATGCCCATTAAAAATATATGCCCGCGCTGTTCAGTGGTGATCTGTCCGTCGGTGTGTCGCTCAGGGGTATCAATGCTCATATTTGCCTGTCTGTAGTTGCGGTGGCTATCTATTCGTATTGGCGGCAGGGCCTAGTAGTGGGTTTCCGCCGTCTCGTTATGAATATAACCTTCATCACCTGGAATTAAGGGGATCATTGAATCCGCATCTTTACGCAGAGGTAATATACGCGGAAATTCGACTATTGCTGCAACGCCCTGTAATAGTGTGGCGACGTTTTGGTATTGGCAGAGTGGTTCGAGGTTTTTAATGGTCGGGAAAAAAATTTGGAAACCTTCTTCCTGTTGCCGGCGAATGGCCTCTGCTGGGTTGATCCAGCATTGGGATACCACTTCGTGATTATCGATGACTGGTTCCTGGTTTTCTGGTGCCTGGCAGACAAAGAAACGTGTATCAAAGCGCCGTGGCTGGCTTACCGGTGTCACCCAGTGGCTATAATAGTACATCTGGTCCGTTGCCAGCGTTAGTTCCTCCCGCCGGCAGATGTCCAGCAAACTTGATTCACCGGCATTGAGGGCCTCCCGGTGGGCAGTAAAGCGCTGTTTGGTTTCTGTGTCGTTAAAGCTGACAATATCGCCCCGTTTGTCGTAGGCTAACAAGATACCAGCCTCTTCAAAACATTCGCGAATACCACCCATCCAGTAAGCTAGTCCATATTCGGGTACGCTGAGAATGGCGCTGGCGTCGCTGTCTTTGTGTCCTGAGTAGATTGCTTCGTATTGCTTGTCCGCATCGTGCAGATCGACCTTGCCCCCGGGGAATACAAACATTCCGCCAAAAGACTCTGACTTTCCGCTGCGTTCCTGGAGTAACACTTCGACACCCTGGGCACCATCACGTACCAGAATGACGGTGGAGGCATAACGGAGTGGCGCGTTGCTCATGTAAAACTTCCTTATCAACTATCGATTTATATTCACAGTGAGTTAGTGTACCGGAAATTGCAGTTCCATTTTATCGGCACAGGGTCTTTTGGCGTATCGTGATAGCACGATAAAGTGAATGGCTTATCTGCTATATTGAGGCCTTTGTAATTTATGTATAGATAAGTTGATATCACCCTACGGAGCCTCTTTTAACTGAGCGCTATAAACAATAACTGACTGGAAATTAATATGTCGGAAGCAATAAAACGAGAATTTGTTGGGATAACGGAAGCGGGGGTGGCGGACCTGCGCAGTCGCATAGGAGTAAAGATTGAGGACACGATAGAACCCTGGTGCTATGAGGCGACACGGGACAATATCCGTCATTATGCTCACGGGATAGGTGATGACAATCCGCTCTGGTGTGACCCGCAATATGCCAAAAATACCCAGTATGGGGGAATTATTGGCTTGCCTTCTTTTCTGTTCGCCTGTGACCGAATCGCTAGCGGCTATGTTGGTGGCTTGCCGGGCATACACGCCATGTTTGCCGGGGTTGATTTCACCTGGCATAAACCAATTGTGCGTAATACTGAAATTAATACGGTGGTTTATCTCAAGGATCTCATTGAGCACAATACCCGTTTTGCGGGCAGATCTTTTCAGCAAATCTATCACTGTGATTATTACGACGGTGAGGGTGACCTGATTTCCGAGGCTGATACCTGGTGTTTTCGCACCGACAGAGATCAGGCCCGTGAAACCGGCACCAAATATACCGATGTTAAAAATCGCGACCACAAAGTGTATACCGACGAGGAGATCGAAGCGATATACGATCTCTACCGAAATGAAAAACGCCGTGGTGCTGAGACTCGCTACTGGGAAGACGTAAAAGAAGGCGAGGCCTTGCCCACGCTGGTCAAGGGTCCGATGACAATTACTGGATTTATCGCTTACACCCAGGGTTGGGGTGGACTTTATATCCGCGCCAATAAGCTGGCTAGTGATATGTACGATCAGCATCCAGGCCTGGCCATCAAAAACCGCTTCGGGGTTCCGGACTGCCCTGAAAGAGTACATTGGGACGAAGCGCTGGCGCTCAAGGTGGGGGCACCCGGAGCCTATGACTACGGTCCTGAACGCTGTTCCTGGATGAGCCAGTTGATAACCGACTGGATTGGCGATGACGGCATGCTTTACAAACTAAAGTCTGAGGTGCGCAGGCATAATCCGGAAGGGGACACGGTGTACCTTAATGGAGAGGTAATGCGAAAATTCCAGGAAGACAATAAAAACTATGTGGAATTCAGCATTATTGCTACCAACCAGGATGATGAATTATCAGCCAGGGGTTATGCCATAGCGGAGTTGCCCGGAAAAAGCTGATCCTGAATGCGGAAAAACGTCTGACCGGCAATTCATCGGCTTGAAAAATGATGAATTGCCCCCATTTTGTACCCCAAATTTCGGTCACTGGCCGAGGTTCGTAATCTGTAAAGTAAATCTTAAACAGGAGTAGGGTATGTCCGCAGCTGC
>QNFP01000012.1 GCA_003645535.1 Gammaproteobacteria bacterium
ATAATTTCTCTCACTAAAGTCCTTCCTCACCAGTCATGGTTTTCAGGGCCTTGACGTTAGCTGCAAACTTGGCGCGAGTTTCATCAGGTAATGGAATCATGCCTTTTTCTGCCAGGTAACCATCACTGCCCCATGCCTTTTCGCTGGTAAATTCAACTAAAAACCCTTTGATACCAGGTATCACGTCAACGTGTGCCTTTTTCACATAAAAATACAGTGGCCGCGATATCGGGTAAGACTTGTCGGCAATGGTTTCAAAAGTAGGTGCAACGCCTTCAATCGATGAACCTTGTACTATGTCGCTATTTTGATCCAGGAAGCTGAATCCGAACACGCCCATAGCATTGCGGTTAGCGTTCAATTTTTGCACGATCAGGTTGTCATTTTCTCCGGCTTCGATGTAAGCACCATCTTCACGAATGGTATGACAGATTTTTTTGTACTTGCTTTTATCCTGCTTTTTTAGCGCCTTGATCCAGTCAAACTTTTTACAGCCGCCTTCCAGAGCCAGTTCGGCAAAAGCATCCCGCGTACCGGAGGTCGGGGGAGGCCCCAACACCTCAATTTTTACATCAGCAAGCTGGGGATTGACGTCTTGCCAGGTTTTGTAGGGGTTGGCAATCAATGTATTCGATCCTTTCGCTGGCACTTCTTTGGCTAAGGCCAGAAAAATATCTTTGCGAGTAAGATCCATTTTCGAAACTTTGTTGGAATTTGCCAGCACAATGCCATCAAAACCAATCAGTACTTCAACAATATCTACAACACCATTAGCCTGACATTTATCAAACTCCGACTTTTTTATACGTCGAGACGCATTAGTAATGTCAGCATGACCTGCTCCTACGCCAGAACAAAAAAGTTTCATACCACCGCCAGATCCTGTGGATTCAACTTTGGGGGTCGGGTTACCGGTGCTTCTACCAAACCGTTCAGCAACGACCGTCGCAAAAGGGTATACCGTCGAAGAACCAACGATGCTTATATAATCGCGGGCCGCCGCATATGTCTGGGTAGCTGGTACAACCAGGGCCGCAGCCAGGGCCGCTGCAGCAACATTTAATGTTAATTTCACACTGTTCTCCTATGAGATTCGGGTTCGAGCGGTCATGGTAGGAGCGTCGAATGACAAGCTTATGTCTAAAATATGACAGAATTGTGACAGTGCTTCAGCCTTGCTGACCCTGATTGATTCGCCACAGTTACCATTAACTGTGGTTTATAATTGACAGTAATTCACGCACGGTAACCTCGGCAGAGACCGCGAAAGGGCCTTATTGTTGAACACTTCGTTAGTAAATGACGCGATACACATTATCGATACTTTCACCGAGTATTGCGGCAAAGCGGTTGGCTGGCTGACCGCGGCCATGGTGGTAATTACCTGTGCCATTGTAATAATGCGTTATGTGCTCGAATCCGGCTCCATTGCGCTGCAGGAATCACTCACCTACCTCCATGCTACTGTTTTCATGCTGGGCATAGCTTTTACTCTCAAGCGGGGCGGCCATGTTCGGGTCGACATCTTTTACAGGGGGTTTTCGCCGCGAACCAGAGCTTGTATAGACCTGGGTGGTGCCCTGCTGCTGCTAATGCCGGTGGGTGTGGTGCTTTTTTGGCTCAGTATTGATTACGTTAGCAATAGCTGGGAGATCAGGGAAAGTTCTGCTGAATCCGCTGGCCTGCCCTGGGTGTATTTGCTAAAAACCCTTATGCTGGTAATGCCTGTACTGTTACTACTGCAGGGCCTTGCGGAATTTTTGAAATCACTAAAGTTTTTGCTAACCCCCCCCTGTGTCACTCGGCAAGCCGCCGACGCAGCGCCCAGAACCAGGTAAGCCTCAGACCATGCTTGAACTAATACCTCTGTGGATGTTCCTGGCCGTGTGTCTGGTTATTTTGCTCGGCTACCCGGTTGCCTTTTCTCTGGCAGGCACCGCTTTAGTTTTTGCTGCTATTGGTACCACCGTCGGCATTTTTGATTTCGCTTTTTTACAGGCTTTGCCGAACCGCCTCTATGGCACCATGGCTAATCACACTCTCATCGCTGTGCCGCTGTTTATTTTCATGGGGGTCATGCTAGAAAAATCAAAACTGGCGGAAGACCTGTTAGACAGTATGGCCAGAATGTTTTGGAAAGTCCGTGGAGGGCTGGGCATATCGGTAGTTATCGTCGGCATGCTCTTAGCCGCAAGCACGGGCATTGTCGGTGCTACTGTCGTCACGATGGGCCTCATGTCCCTGCCAACCATGCTCAAACGCGGCTATAGCCCGGCTCTGGCCACCGGAACGATCTGCGCGACGGGCACCCTGGGGCAAATTATACCGCCTTCTATCGCTCTGGTTTTGTTGGGTGACATCCTGTCCAGTGCATACGCCCAGGCCCAGTTAGGTATGGGCATATTTACTCCCAAAACTGTTTCCGTTGGTGACTTATTTGTTGGTGCGTTAATGCCCGGGCTGTTACTCGTGGGCCTGTATTGCCTTTATATATTTGGAATAGCCCGTTTTAAGCCCGAATATGCTCCCGATACGGAACAACAGGGGGAGGTGACAATCGGCCAACTACTGCGCAGTCTGGTACCACCCCTGTTGTTAATTATTGCGGTGCTGGGTTCTATCCTTACTGGCATCGCCACACCGACAGAAGCAGCTGGTGTCGGTGCGATGGGCGCAACGCTACTGGCAATGATACGCAGACAACTATCAATTGTGCGATTTAAAGACGTAATGGAAACCACGGTACTTGTCACTTCAATGGTTTTTATGATTTTAATCGGCGCGGCTATATTTTCACTTGTATTCCGTGGCTTTGGCGGCGAAGAGTTGGTAACTTCTTTTTTCACAGCCATGCCAGGCGGCCTGTTTGGCGCCACGCTGACCGTTATGATGCTAATTTTTGTGCTCGGCTTTATTCTCGATTTTATCGAAATCACCTTCGTGGTCGTGCCCATCGTCGGTCCTGTGTTATTAGCGATGGGGGCTGATCCAGTCTGGCTAGGCGTGATGATTGCTATCAACCTGCAAACGTCATTTTTAACACCGCCCTTTGGTTTTGCACTCTTTTATTTGCGGGGGGTAGCGCCGAAGGAAGTACTTACTAGCGATATTTATCGCGGGGTTATACCGTTTATCGGTATTCAACTTCTTTTACTGGCCTTGCTCGCCATGTGGCCGCAACTGGCCACATGGTTGCCTGCGCAGCTGCGCTAATCTACACGAGCTACAAGCGTTATTTTTGCATGCCACTATAAACAATACGGACCCACACCTCGGGAGACAAAAACCCATCGGCCCATGCGGAATCCAGCGCTGCGGTAGGTTTGGCCGCGACAATCTGATCTTCTGTTTTACCCTCGTCCACCAATTTTCGAATATTCGCTTCTGCCAGCACCAGCATGTCATGGTAAGCCTGTAGCTCAGCTTTGGTCGCCAAAGGGCCGTGGCCTGGCATTATACGAGTCTTGTCATTGGCAAGATCCAGAACTGCTTTGCTCCCTGCAATCATGCCCGCAATACTGCCCCCCGAGTTGGTATCAATAAACGGATAAAAACCATTAAAAAACACGTCACCTGTGTGTACGACATTTGCCTTGCTAAAATAAACAATGGCATCACCATCGGTATGTGCATTGGCAATGTGGTACAGGCGCACATCGTCACCGTTGAGATGCAGACTCATCTGATCTTTAAAGGTAATAAGCGGCAACGCAGCTTTAGGTGAAGGCGGTTTGACCATATTAAACAACGGTATGGATTTCTCTACCAGCAAGCTGGCGCGAACATTTTCATGGGCAACAATCACTGCGCCCGCCTCGCCAAAATTTTCGTTGCCGCCAGCATGATCACCATGCCAATGGGTATTTATCAGGAAACGTGGTTTAGTGCCGGATATCTCCGTCAGCGCAGCAGATATCTTGTCAGTCAGCTGTGCATACTGGTCATCAATAATAAATGTACCATCGGTACCAACCGATACACCAATATTACCGCCTTCGCCCATTAACATATAAAGCCCATCGGCAACCGGCACAGTTGTAATCTGCACCGAGTCCCAATGATCGCTGCTCCAGGCAAAAGCAGACAGCAAGAATGAACAGGCAAACGTAAGTCGTGCTACTCGATTATAGATCGTTCGATTTTTGTTACTCATGATCAAGCCCCCCAAATATTAAGCCCGCAGCATGCCACGATAGCGCCCGTTACTACAAATGGACAACTCGGCCCACTGACTGGATAAGAATATTGAACATGTTCAATATCTAATAAGTTCCTCGACGACCCATTGGCAAGAGTTCCTCGTCAGTGAATTCCGCAGGCTATATAATCGCTGCTGAATTTTAACAGGAAAGATCATGACCTCTTCTGTGCCAGATGTGTCCACATTCCAGGGCCTGATTTTAGCGCTACAACAATTCTGGGCCGACCAGGGCTGTGTAATTCTGCAACCCCTGGACATGGAGGTGGGGGCGGGAACTTTCCACCCCGCCACATTTTTGCGAGCTATCGGTCCGGAAACCTGGCACAGCGCTTATGTACAACCCTGCCGGCGACCCACCGACGGCCGCTACGGGGAAAACCCCAATCGCCTGCAACATTATTATCAATTTCAGGTTGTATTGAAGCCCTCGCCGGACAATATTCAGGATCTCTACCTGGATTCTCTGCAGTACCTGGGTATCGACCCCCTGGTTCACGACATCCGCTTTGTCGAAGATAACTGGGAATCTCCCACGCTAGGGGCCTGGGGCCTGGGCTGGGAAGTATGGTTAAACGGCATGGAGGTGACGCAATTCACCTATTTTCAGCAGGTCGGCGGCCTGGAATGCTATCCAGTAACGGGAGAAATAACCTACGGCCTGGAACGAATCGCCATGTACCTACAGGGTGCCGACAGCATTTACGACTTATTATGGGCTCGCTCCCCCTCGGGACAAACCATTACCTACGGCGATGTGTTTCACCAAAACGAAGTTGAAATGTCGCAGTTTAATTTCGAGGAAGCCGACACCACCTTTTTATTCACCAGTTTTGATAACTACGAACAGCAAAACCAGCGGCTTATTGAACACGGCTTACCTCTGCCCGCCTACGAGTTCGTCATGAAAGCATCCCACGCATTTAATTTGCTCGATGCCCGCCACGCTATTTCGGTAACCGAACGGCAGCGATACATTCTCCGTGTGAGAACTATGGCCCGTGCAGTGGCGGCTGCGTATTTCCAGTCGCGGCTGACGCTGGGTTTTCCATTGGCGCCGTCCGAACTCGCCGCCGAGGTCACGGCAAGTGCCAGGGAGCAAAGCGCATGAGCAAGGATTTTCTGGTTGAAATTGGTACCGAAGAATTACCGCCTAAATCTCTTAAAAACTTGATGAATGCCTTTACCCTGGCAGTCGAAGCGCGTTTACAGGACGCCGGCCTGAAACACCTTGCTATTAAGGGCTTTGCCACACCAAGGCGGCTAGCCGTATTGGTCACCGAGCTTGACGAACAACAGGCAGAGACACGTACTGAAAAATTGGGTCCTGGAATAACAGCCGCTTTTGACGATGACGGCAAACCGACTCCTGCAGCACTGGGTTTCGCGCGTAATTGCGGTGTGGCAGTTGGGCAACTGGAAACTACTGAGACAAAAAAAGGCAAAAGACTGGTATTTCGCGACGTTAATCCCGGTCGCGCCACCGCAGAATTGCTCAGCCAGATAGTTGAACAGGCATTAGACGAACTGCCCATTGCCAGGCGTATGAGATGGGGGTCCAGCAGAGTTGAGTTTGTACGCCCCATCCATTGGGTGGTGATGCTTTTTGGCCGTCAGGTTATCACCGGCAAAGTAATGGGTATTAACGTCGGCAATCAAAGTCATGGCCATCGATTTCACAAGCCGGGACCTTTAATTATAGATAATGCTCCGGACTATGCAGCGACACTGCGGCGAGCCTATGTCATTGCCGATTTCGGTGAACGTCGAGAACTGATCCACAATGGCGTTCAAAAAGAAGCTGCTAGCCGCGGTGGAACCGCCATCATAGATGAGGCCCTGCTGGACGAAGTCACGGCGCTTAATGAATGGCCGGTTGCTTTATCCGGGCACTTCGAAGAACGTTTTTTAGCGATACCCGCGCCGGCTCTCATCTCCTCGATGAAAGAACATCAGAAGTATTTCCATGTAACTGATCAAAACGGGCAACTATTACCCATATTTATAACCATAGCTAACATAGACAGCTCTGACCCCGCGAAAGTCGTTGCTGGTAATGAAAAGGTTATTCGACCACGACTCGCAGATGCTGATTTTTTTTACAAAACTGATTTACACAAGCCACTAGCAGCACAACGGGAGAAGCTCCGTGGCATCGTGTTCCAGGAGAAACTGGGCTCTGTATTTGACAAAACAGAGCGTGTGGCACGGCTTGCCCAAAAGCTCGCGAGCTCAACTGGAGCTGACCCCGAATTAGCGAAGCAGGCTGCATTGTTAAGCAAATCGGATCTAGTCACCGAAATGGTCCAGGAGTTCAACGACCTACAGGGTATTATGGGCGAGCATTACGCGCATGCTGAAAAACTTGATCCTGCTATCGCCAGTGCTTTAGCCGAACAGTATTTACCACGTTTTAGTGGCGATAAAGTACCCCACAGCCCCGTGGGCATTACCCTGGCCCTTGCTGATCGCCTCGACACGCTGGTAGGTATTTTCGCTATCGGCCAGGCTCCGACCGGTTCAAGTGATCCCTTCGCGCTGCGACGAGCGAGTCTCGCCGTTCTACGCTTCCTTGTAGAACATCACATCGACCTCGACTTACGCAATGCGCTGAGGCAGTCAGCACAGCTATACAGGAATCTTTCAGTATCAGAATCATCTATAAAGCAAGTATTCACTTACATTATAGAGCGCTTTCATTCATGGTTTGAAGACAAAGGCATACCCAGTACTGCAATTCAGGCGGTAATGACAAAAGACCTGGGAAATCCATACGACATCTCACAACGAATCCACGCTGTTGGCGAATTTACCCGCCATTCCGAAGCATCAGCATTGGCCAGTGCAAATAAACGGGTCGCAAATATACTGGCGAAGCAGAGTGACTTTTCTTCCGATTTAAAATTAGACCCTGCTTTGCTAGTCGCGCCGGAAGAAAAGCTCCTCGCGCACTCAATAGCCACCCTTGGCAGCCAGGTTCGCGAACTTATAAATAAGCGCGAATACACTGACGCACTGGCCCAGGCGGCCGCGTTAAGAGATCCTGTTGATGCTTTTTTCGATCAGGTGATGGTTATGGTAGACGACGAGGCTCTACGCTTGAACCGCCTTGCCTTACTCAATCAATTGCGTGAACTATTTCTGGAAATTGCCGATATTTCCTTACTTGCACCTACGAAATCGTAGTTGCTATGAAGCTAATTATTCTCGATCGAGATGGTGTTATAAATCAGGATTCAGACAACTATGTCAAAACTGCCAGGGAATGGCTGCCTCTACCAGGCAGTCTTGACGCCGTAGCCCGACTCACCAAAGCAGGTTACACCATAGCCGTGGCAACGAATCAATCAGGCTTATCCCGGGGACTATTCGGAATAGACGAGCTGGAAAGCATGCATCGCAAAATGTGCCAGCTAGCGGAAGAGGCCGGTGGGCATATCGACGGGATATTCTATTGCCCCCATTTGCCGGAAGAAAACTGCTCGTGCCGAAAGCCAGCCTCCGGACTTATTAAAGCCATCGCGCTGGAATTCAACACTGATTTAACCGAAGTTCCCCTTGTCGGGGACAGTTTAAGGGATCTGCAAGCAGGCATTAGCCTGGGCTGTACGCCGATATTAGTGCGCACGGGCAAGGGCTTGCAAACCGAGCCATTACTTGCCAAACAAGACCTCACAGCATTACAGAATGCTCTCATATTCGACAACCTGTCTTGTGTAGCAGATTATCTGCTTAATTAAAAAGGACTCAACGGTGAAGCTAATTCTCGGGCTGCGATCACTGGCATTTTATGCAGGTTATGTCCCCATAGTCATAGTGTTTTCTATATTAGGTTTTACCGTTGGCTTGCTACTACCCCACAGGCAGCACCAAAGCCTTCTTACCACCGCCAACGCCCTGGTATTGTGGTGGCTAGGTATAACTTGCGCGGTCAAATTACGTGTTAGCGGGCTGGAAAACATACCCAGCACACCGTTTGTGGCCCTCAGCAAACACCAGTCGAACTGGGAAACTTTCTTTTTGCAACGAACGTTAAGACCAGTCAGTACCATTTTAAAAAAAGAACTTTTGAAGGTACCTTTTTTCGGATGGGGCCTGGCCATGACCAAACCGATTGCCATTGACCGTAGCAACCCCCGTAGCGCCCTGCGCGATATTTTATCCCAGGGGAAAAAACGCCTGTCAGAAGGCAACAATGTGTTGTTATACCCGGAGGGAACAAGAATCGATATTGGTGAAACAGGTAATTACGGCCGTAGCGGTACAGCGTTAGCAATTGCTGCACAGGTGCCAATACTGCCAATAGCTCATAATGCGGGTATTTGTTGGCCGGCGCATAAATTTATCAAAGTGCCCGGCACCGTCCATGTAATTATTGGTGAACCACTTTCAACCCAAAATAAAGATAGCAAACTCCTGACTGAGGAAATAAAACAGTGGATTGAAGCCAACGTAGCCGCTTTACCAGGCTAAACACTGGTTTATTAATAAATCTTTGCTAAACTCTTGCCCCCGCATTAATTAAAGAAACTAAAAGAAAGCCAAATTATGTCAGATGAAACTTACCAGGGACCGGAACAACGCAAAGAACAACGTCGGAAAGAGGCGGATCGGCGCGAAGAAATTCGCTTTGAACTGGAAAATGAAAACCGCAGAAAAAACCGGGGCCGTAGAAAACTAGATGGTAATATTCAGCACAAAAGCAACTCAGACTAGATCGTAGAAGTAAGTGCTCACTACCATTATATATCCAGGTTTACAACGGCTAAGGCATTAGTCTCTATAAATTCTCTGCGTGGCTCAACATGGTCGCCCATCAGGGTATTGAACATCTGATCAGCGGCAATCGCATCTTCAACCGTCACATTAAGCATACGACGCGTTTCTGGATTCATTGTCGTGTCCCATAGCTGATCTGGGTTCATTTCTCCCAGCCCTTTATAGCGCTGGATGTAGTACCCGCGTCGCGATTCAGCCATCAGCCAGTCAACGGCTTCCTGGAAGTTTCCAATTGGCATAGTTTTGTCACCGCGCTTAATATAGGCCCCTGTTTCGAGAAGACCAGAAATCTTATTTCCCAGAACTGTAATTGCGCTATATTCGTTGGATGCAAAAAAATCATGTGTGAAGCGAGACGTTATAGGTACACCATGGACAATCCTGTTTATTTCAGGTAAAAAATTGCCCCGCTCCTCGTCCTTTACTGCTTTTATCTGGCAATGATTGGCTGTATTTTTTCCGTCATTTAACCGACTACTTAATGAATCGCACCATTCTCGCACCGTGTTTTGATCGTGTAGATGTTCTACGGTCAGTGCCTGCAAATACAGCATTTGCAACAGTGCATCGCCCGGATATAAGCGCGCCATCCTGTCTATTATGGTAGTTACCTGCCGATACTCAACGATCAGAGACTCCAACGCCTCACCACCAATACCCGGCGCGTCCTGATTGACATGCAAACTAGCGCCGTCTAACGCAGCCTGCGTCAGAAACTCTGTTAGCGCTTGATCATCTTTGAGGTATTGTTCCTGTTTGCCCTTGCTGATTTTATAAAGCGGCGGCTGAGCGATAAAAATATGCCCCTGATCGACCAGCTCCCGCATTTGTCGAAAGAAAAAGGTTAGCAACAAGGTTCTTATATGTGAGCCATCAACATCAGCGTCGGTCATTATGACAACTGTGTGATAACGCAGCTTGGTCACATCAAACTCCTGTGCTCCAATACCGCACCCGAGGGCGGTGATAAGTGTTCCTACTTCCACGCTGGACAGCATTTTATCAAATCGTGCCTTTTCGACATTTAATATCTTGCCTTTAAGCGGTAATATCGCCTGAGTACGACGATCACGCCCCTGCTTCGCAGAGCCGCCAGCTGAGTCCCCTTCCACAAGAAACAGCTCCGATAAAGCCGGATCTTTCTCCTGGCAGTCTGCCAGTTTGCCGGGTAATCCAGCGATATCAAGAGCCCCCTTACGCCGAGTCATTTCCCGTGCTTTGCGAGCCGCCTCGCGGGCCCGAGCTGCATCCAGCATTTTGCCCACAATATTTTTTGCTTCAAGCGGATTTTCCAGGAGATACTCATTGAGCTGTGTGCCCACCTCCTGTTCAACGGCCGTCTTAACTTCCGAGCTCACCAGTTTGTCTTTGGTTTGCGAAGAAAACTTTGGATCGGGAACCTTCACCGAAACAATCGCGGTTAGGCCCTCCCGTGCATCATCTCCTGTTGTAGCGATTTTCGCTTTGCTACTAATACCCTCTTTCTCGATATAACTATTCAATGATCGCGTAAGCGCTGACCGGAAACCGGCCAAATGCGCACCGCCATCCCGCTGAGGAATATTGTTGGTATAGCAATAAATATTTTCCTGGAAACCGTCATTCCACTGCAGTGCCACCTCTACAGCTACACCATCTTCACGCATAGTAGTGAAGTGAATAACGGTATTTAGCGGGCTTTTCTTAGCATTTAAATATTCGACAAATGCTTTAAGCCCACCTTCATACTGATATATGTCCTGCTTCCCTGTGCGCTCGTCTAATAAGACTATTCGCACGCCAGAATTAAGAAAAGAAAGCTCTCTCAAGCGTTTAGCTAGTATGTCAAAATGAAATTTAATGTCCGGAAATGTTTGTGCAGACGGCCAAAAATGCACGCCTGTACCAGTACTACTGGTTGAGCCAACAACAGCGAGGGGCTCATCTGGATTGCCGTGATGATAGGTTTGTTCATGCACCTGGCCATCTCGGCGGATAGTTAGAATCAGCTTTTCTGACAGCGCATTGACGACGGAAACACCTACCCCATGCAAGCCACCGGACACTTTATAGCTATTGTCATCAAATTTCCCTCCCGCATGAAGTATTGTCATGATGACCTCCGCGGCGGAAACACCCTCTTCTTCATGAAGACCCGTGGGAATCCCCCTGCCATTATCAGTAACTGACACAGATTCGTCTGAATGGATAGTCACTTTTATTTCTGTGCAATGACCAGCAAGCGCTTCATCTACCGCATTATCGACTAGCTCGAATACCATATGATGCAAACCGGTACCATCGTCGGTATCCCCAATATACATTCCAGGCCGCTTACGGACGGCATCAAGCCCTCTTAGCACCTTGATGTCCGAAGAATCGTAACTACTTGCTTCACTCATAAACTACTCCTCACATCGAATCCAGTTCTTCCTGCTCGACTATGCCCTGTTTCACGTGAAACAATGCAACTTGCCCCGGCAATGGTTTTGGTAATGCTGCTAGCAAGACCTCTTTGCTAATGCCGGTCAAAAACACCTGTGCACCCAAAGCGGCCAATAACTGCATGCCCCTCGCAAAGCGCACCTGATCGAGCTCGGCCGCGAGATCATCCAGCAGATACAGGCATTGCTTGCCTACCGCCTTTCCAAGCACTCTGCCCTGCGCTATATACATAGCCAGCACTACAATCTTAACCTGACCGCGTGAAAGCACTTCCGCAGCCGGCCGGCCTTCGCTAGATAATTTCAAATCAGCTCTATGGGCGCCGCAGTGGGTCAACCTGGTCGTAAGATCGCGTTGATAGGCTACCTGCAGCGCCTCTCCTAAAGAGCTTACCGAATCCCAGCCCCGATATAGAGCCAGGTCTACGTCAAGCTCCCCGCTTAGTTCAGCCAGGACCTGATGAAATTCGGGCACAATTTTGTCAAAGTATCGCTGACGATAACCTGCTACCTGCTCAGAAAGCTCAACAAATTCTCTATCCCAAACAAGCAGTTGCGCTGATGAGATCTTATCATGTCGGAGCAGGTAATTCCGCTGTTTATGGCAGCGCTGGAATTTTCGCCAGACATCACGAAAAGGATGTTCCACGTGAAACACTCCCCAATCCAGGTACTTTCTGCGATTCCCCGGCCCCCCCTCTATTAATGAAAAACTATCGCTATTCATCAACAACATCGGCAAGGTCTGGGCTAACTCAGAAGCACTATGGACCTGCCGACCCGCAATTTTAAACTGAAAAGCTCCCTGCGCTGATCTACTTACGCCCATAGGTATTTTTTGTCCGCCATCTTTCCCGCTTTCGGCCAGGAGAGCAAACACCATGCAACTGTCGGTCTCTGTATTAATAAGAAATTTAAGATTTCTTGTTCTAAATGAGCGTCCTCGGCCGAGGAGATAAACCGCCTCTAGCAAGCTGGTTTTGCCGCTACCATTTTCACCATAGATAATGTTGATATCAGGCACCGGATTCAACAGTCCATGGCGGATATTCCGAACGCCTTGCACGTCCAGCTTTTTTACGTACATATTCGCCAGTATTTTTCTTTGCTATAGATCGCCAACCGGTTAGAAGCGCTGCAACCGCATCTATAGACGCATTGGCATAATGACATATACAGAATTTGTTTCTGACACATCTTCGAGTAAAGCACTACTGTTCGCATCCGACAATGAAAACGATACTGTGTCGCCATTTAAGGTATTAAGCACATCGAGGATGTAACTTACGTTAAACCCTACCTCAAATTCTTCACCGTTATAGCTTACTTCGACTTCTTCCTCTGCCTCTTCCTGTTCTGGGTTAGTCGCCGACATAGTAAGTAAGTTATCCGAAAAGGCAAGTCTTACCCCGCGATATTTTTCATTTGACAGTATCGCTGTACGGCTGAAAGCATGTCGCAGAGTCTCTCGGTCACCAGTGATGCGAAGTGCTCCATCTCTTGGTATTACCCGGTCATAATCAGGGTAAGCCCCATCCACGAGCTTAGAAGTGAAATGAAATCCGTCGCCTTTTACCCGCAAATGATTCTCACCAATGACTACCTTGACCTCATCCTCCTCCGTCAACAACCGTGACAACTCTACAACGCCCTTACGTGGCAATATTGACTGAACTTTACTTTGGCTGCTGACCGATAAACCTAGCGTTGTCATTGCCAGTCGATGCCCGTCAGTCGCTACAGCCCTCAGCTGGCCCTCTGTGGCCTCCCAAAGCATGCCGTTGAGATAATAACGAACATCCTGATGAGCCATGGCGAAGGCGGTTTTATCTATCAACTGCTTCAATTCCGCCGCAGTGCAGGCGAACTCCAGCTCACCGGAGCCTTCTTCTACGCGAGGAAACTCGTTGGCTGGTTGAGTTGCAAGCGTAAACTTACTACGCCCACTGGTGACAAGCGCCTGGTTATTTTCAGTGCTGAAGTTTATCGTCGCCTGCTCAGGCAAAGACCGACATATATCAAGTAATTTTCGTGCAGCTACCGTCACTTCTCCGCCAACATAGCCAGCCCCGTCCAGGTTGCTGTGACTGACCACTTCTACTTCCAGATCGGTACCTGTTACCGCCAGACGTCCGCCACTACCATCTAACTCAATAAGCACATTGGACAAAATAGGTAAGGTTTGACGCCGCTCTACAACACCAACAACCAACTGCAACTGTTTTAGTAAACTTTCTCTGGATACACTAAACTTCATTTTAAACTCTCTTGGCTTAAGGAACCTCCGATCAAGTGTTTACAAGGCAGATGCCGAAAGTGAATACTTACTCTTAGGTAGTTAAAGACCGGGTTAACAGTTTGAGATCCTCACAAATTTCTCCATTAGTAGCCTGCAACTCCCTTACTTTTCGGCAGGCATGTAACACGGTCGTATGGTCACGACCACCGAACGCTTCGCCAATTTCAGGTAAACTATGGTGAGTCATTTCCTTGGCCAAAGCCATGGCTACCTGCCTGGGCCTGGCCACCGAGCGATTCCGCCGTTTAGATAACATATCTGAGATCTTAAGTTTGTAATACTCTGCAACCGTGCGCTGGATATTGTCTATAGTAACGAGCTTATCCTGGAGGGCCAACAAATCTTTCAGTGACTCTCGTATTAACTCTATATCAATAGACCTGCCAGTAAAATGTGCTCCTGCGATAACTCTTTTGAGCGCGCCTTCAAGCTCACGAACATTGGAACTAATTCGCTTCGCCAAAAAAAATGCCGCATCGTAGGACAGATCGACATTAGCTTCTTCAGCTTTTTTGATCAGTATCGCAACGCGAGTCTCTAGCTCTGGTGGTTCCACGGCAACCGTTAATCCCCAGCCAAATCTGGATTTCAGCCGTTCTTCAACCCCATCAATTTCTTTTGGGTAACGATCACAGGTGAGAATCATCTGCTGTCCCCCCTCCAACAATGCGTTGAAAGTGTGAAAAAACTCTTCCTGACTGCGCTCTTTGCGGGCAAAAAACTGAATATCGTCGATTAACAATGCATCAACAGACCGGTAAAAGCGCTTAAAGTCATTAATTGCGTTTAATTGCAGCGCTTTTACCATATCTGCAACAAAACGCTCCGAATGTAAATACACTATCTTTGCGTCTGGATTACGCGCACGGAGAGCATTGCCAACCGCATGCATCAAGTGGGTTTTACCCAAACCAACCCCACCATAAATAAAGAGTGGGTTATACGAGCCGCCGGGGTTTTCAGCGATCTGTTGAGCCGCGGCACGTGCCAGTTGATTGGATTTACCCTCGACAAAACTGTCGAAATTAAATCTTTCGTTAAGATTGTCATTGTGAATATCTACTGCTCGCTCTTTAACAGACGCATTGTCTCGTGTGGGCAGATCCCCTGTGGGCAATATAGTTGCCAGGCGAGTCTTTGCCAAAAACGGCGCTTTTACCGAAGCTTCTTCAACATTGTTCAGTTGGCCGCTCCCTGCTTTTTTTCCTGCTAACCCTTTTGCAGAAGCAGTTGCACCATACCTTTGCATTACTGGCGTTTTCGCTCGATCCAGACGACTGCAGTCAGCGACTTCAACCGACCCTGGCAGGCCATCAAACTGAACGAAAAGCTCCTGTATTCTTTCCAGAAATTTATCTTCCACCCAGCTCATTACAAACCGGTTAGGTGCCACCAGGCGCAGTTTTTTTTGCGCTGGATCATGTTCTACCTGTAATGGTCTGATCCAGGTATTAAATTGCTGAGCGGGTAGCTCGTCCTGCAACTGTCCAAGACATCGTTGCCAGATTGCGTCAGCCAAGATGACACTCCTTATTTAGTTTTACAGGTACTTTTTTTCAGGTATTTTTCCAAACATTTTAAGTCGCCAGCGCCTTATTTTTACTGCGAATTTATTTGTTTACTGGCCCGTGTAGTCTAAAAGCTATTTACTATCTTATCCACATATTCGAGCTTTTTTTTATAGATAGGCTAAATAATAATCTCTATTATTTTCAAATGGTTACCATTAATACAAACACTGTGTTTTTCCACAGCGACGCTATGTTTATTGATCATTTTTTAGGCAGTTGTTGTGGATAAGCTGTTAGTAACATATGGATACGCAGTGATTTTATTGTCATCTGCGCTTTTTAATATTGAGTTACCAGAAAATTTGTGCCTCTGGATAAAAGTGACTCACAAAGCAATATTGGTCACTTGCCGATGCAGAAGCTACTAAAAATTTCACCCAACAGCTCATCGCTGGAAAAAGCTCCCGTTATTAGCCCCAGTTGTTGCTGAGCCTGTCGTAACTCTTCTGCAACGAGTTCGCCTGCCGAAGTAGCGGCGATTAAGTGTAAGCGGGCTCTGACCACACAATCCAGAGCATCTCCAAGTGCACTCAAGTGTCGCCTCCGTGCCATATATACACCTTCCCCTTCGCCGCTGTAACCAGCGATAGTTTTCAAGTGCGCCTTTAAATTATCCAGTCCCTGACCGGTGAGAGTAGATACGTGGATAACATCTCCGTTTTTATCATCAGACCAATCATTAGATTCATTCAAATCGATCTTATTCAATATCGTCGTAACATTTTTTCGTTCCGGAAACCGCTGCCGATATTCAGGCCACTCCTCTTTACTGTTGCTAATACTTTCTATGCTGCTATCGACCACCCAAAGGACCCTGTCTGCTTCCGATATTTGCTGCCAGGCCCGTCTAATACCCTCCCGTTCCACCGAATCTTCACTCTCGCGCAAACCAGCTGTATCGATGATATGCACAATGAGCCCATCAACATTAATTTGTTCGATCAGGACGTCCCGCGTTGTCCCCGGAACATCGGTAACAATAGCCCTGTCATACTCCGCCAGCGCATTGAGCAAGCTGGATTTCCCGGCGTTTGGTTTTCCGGCTATTGCTACACTCATGCCTTCTTTCAACAAAACGCCCTGGCCGGTATTTTTCAAAATATCCCTGGTCTGGGCAATGATTGTTTGCAAATCACTTTCTACCTTGCCGTCACTGAGGAAATCCACTTCTTCTTCTGGAAAATCTATAGAAGCTTCGATATATACTCTCAGTTTGGTAAGGTTTTCCATCAAAGCATTAATTCGTTTCGAAAAGTCCCCTTTTAAGGTACGCACTGCCCCTCGCGCAGCCTGTAGCGTAGTTGCATCAATAAGATCTGCAATGGCCTCTGCTTGCGCCAGGTCCAGCTTACCATTCAAAAATGCCCGCTCGCTAAACTCGCCGGGCCTGGCCTGGCGAGCTCCGAGATCAATTATCCGAGACATAAGCTGGTCTAATACCACCGGGCTACCATGAGCATGTAGCTCCATAGTCTCCTCTCCGGTAAAAGACCCTGGTGCCGGAAAATAAAGCACCAAACCTCGATCAATCTCCTGATGATCGAGGTCTAAAAAAGGTGTGAGTGTGGCTTTTCGCGCGGTGGGTTTTACACCTAATAAAGGCACAAAAAAGGGCTTCAGCGTTTTTCCGCTAAGGCGAATAATCCCTACTCCCCCACGACCTGGGGGCGTAATGATCGCTGCAATCGTGTCTGTGTGGTTTTGCACCACTGAACCTCAAAAGCACATATCTACAAAGTAGGCCTTTTACAACAAACCGAGGTTAACCTTCTTTGCCGACTATTTTTCTTGTGATTACCCATTGTTGGGCTATTGATAACACACTATTAACTGTCCAGTACAACACTAGCCCAGCGGGAAAGAACATAAAGAAAAAACTAAATGCCACCGGCATTATTTTCATAACCTTAGCCTGTGTTGGATCGGGCGGCGCCGGTTGCAGTGATTGTAGTACGAACATACTGATGCCGTTTAAAACTGGCAATACATAATAAGGATCTTTCATAGACAGATCTTTGATCCACAATATCCAGGGCGTATGACGTAACTCCACGCTCTCATTTAACACCCAATAAAGGGCAATAAAAACCGGCATCTGAATGAGCATTGGAAAGCATCCACCAACAGGATTAACTTTCTCCTTTTTATACAGACCCATCATTTCCTGAGACAGTTTTTGTCTGTCGTCACTATACAGTTCGCGTAGTCTGGTCATTTCGGGCTGAAGCTTACGCATACGAGCCATTGAACGATAACTTGCCGCCGATAAAGGGAAAAACATCAGCTTGACGACTATGGTGAGGACAATAATTGACCATCCCCAGTTTTGAAGAACATTATTTATCAGTTGAAGCCCAGCAAATAAAGGCTTGGCTACCCACCACAACCACCCATAGTCAATCGTCAGATCAAGATAAGGAGATATATCTGCCAAACGCTGCTGATCCTTTGGGCCTACATAAAAACTAGCTGCCAGGATACCCTCTTCACCTGCCAGGACATCTATTGCTGGCCCGGTAAACCCGCCGGCGTAAAGTTCGCTCTGACCAAGTTTGCGTAACTGGTACTGGTTGTCCTGCTCCTGATTCGGCACCCAGGCACTGACAAAATAGTGTTGTACCATGGCAACCCAGCCACCAGTTTTACTGGTTTTAAAAGATTCTTCTGCTATATCCTCAAAATCTAATTTTTTGTAATTATCCTCTTCTGTCGAGATCGCCATACCTAAATAGGGCCGTGGACCCATCGCACTTTGTTTATTCGGGTTAAACGTATCTCTCTGTATCTGGCCAAATAAATGTGCTCGCCAGGCATTTTCGGTGTAGTTATTAATTTTATACCTTACATCGATTAGATAATCGCTGGGCTTAAAAACAAACTCTTTGCGGATAGATACGCCTTTGTCTTCAAGACTCAGCTCGACAATCAATTCTTTTGCGCCCTCCAGTAAAACAAACTCTTTTTGTTTTACATGGTACTGGGGTCTTTCAGCCTGAGTGTCCGTACCATTGGGGCCAATTAAACCGCTTTGCGCTATATAGGTCTGGTTTTGTGTACGATTCAACATGACAAAAGGTTTACTGTCTGCGTCCTGCGTCAACAAATACTCTAACAACTCTACTTTAACGATATCCCCACCCAGCGTGTCTATGGTTACTTCCAGAACGTCTGTGCGTACGGTTATTAACCTGGCATCACTGAATACCAACTCTGGAGTCACATCCGGTGCAGGATCTTTTGACAACTCAGGAACAGCTAACGATGGTTGAGGTTTTATATCGGTTCCCGGTATATCACCAGGTATAACCAGAGCTTCTTCACTAAGCAGTGGAGCGGCGGGTTTGTGAGTATCTCTAAATTCGTTCCATTGGATAAATAAAAACCCGAAGACTAATATCATTGCGGCTATAAGACCGCTGCGCTGCCAATCCATGATTAATTTAACCTGTTAAGTTGGTTTCGCCTGGTGGTTGTTTTTTTACGGACTCTGGCACAGGATCATACCCACCAGGATGAAATGGCTGGCACTTTAGCAATCTCTTTATAGTTAAGTAGCTACCTTTAATCGATCCATGATGCAAAAGGCTTTCGATACCATATTGAGAACAGGTGGGATAAAAGCGACAGTGCTTCCCTAACATTGGGCTCAGCAGATACTGGTAAACTTTGATTAATCCTGCCAGCAATCTCGCTACCATATGGCTTAACCTATTTAGTATTAAGTGCCAGCTGTACCCATGCCTGAGATAAAGTGCTTGAAAAAGCCGACTTGGGCACCTTGTCTAGCCCTCTGCGAGCTAAAAATATTATATCTATGCCAGCGAAACTGTGTTGATGATGCCGGAATGTTTCCCGAGCAACCCGTTTAATCCGGTTACGATGGACTGACAGGCGAATGTTCTTTTTGCCAATGACTAGCCCCAGCCGAGCGTGTCCACTTAAATTAGGACATGCCAATATCAGAAAATGCCGATCAGCTACGCGGTAGCTAGCCTTATCGAATACCTTCTGAAATACCTGCTGTGTTAGCAAGCGTTTGCTCTTATCAAAGGCTTCCCGGGGCACGAAGACGTCCGGTAGAATCAGGCAGCCAGGCGCTTACGTCCCTTTGCGCGACGACGCTTTATTACCAGGCGGCCATTTTTAGTCGCCATACGAGCCCTGAAACCATGGGTGCGACTACGTTTAAGTACACTAGGTTGAAATGTTCTTTTCATGATTTACGGATCCGTGAACTAACAATTTTTACCCACAGATATGATTCTGTCAGGCAATGTTCCCACAAAAGGGCCGGCGATTTTAAAGAAAAATACCGCCACTCGCAATGAAATCTTCATAAAGAAATATTTCTTTGCTTTCCAGGAGCTTAACTTAGCAAACCTGTTGCTATGGATAAATGGATGGATAATTTTCTATTCAGGATTATTCTGTCTGTTTTACTGTAGCTTTGGACACAAGCATCATCTAAAAACCTCTCTAGAATTACAGTTAAACTTGTTGATAAGATCTGTTGCTCACTGGGTAAGATAGTTAACATCATGTTAACCATTTTTATATGAAAAGCGCTCTGTGGATAAACAGCCTGTTAATCCACAGGATATTACCAGTTAACAATCACTAAACACACTGTTTAACAACAACAATTTATTACATTATTATTTTTAAAAAACAATAAGTTATCATACTTATTAACCGAATTTCATCTGCCTAATAATAACAACAATATCTATATAGTATATTTATTAGTAAATATATTAATCTTAAACAATATTTACATTACAGGAAAAGCTTTAGCCAATATAAAGGATTTTAGATCAAACACTTCATAGCGACGATTATCGCGTACAATGTCTGCTTTTTTTGGTATCAGTCTTGCTTAAAATGCGGCTCCCAGAAATCTATGATGTGATCGTTATTGGTGGCGGACATGCAGGAACAGAAGCCTGCTTGGCAGCTGCGCGCATGGGCTGTAATACTGTGTTAATCACCCATAATGTGGAAACGTTGGGGCAAATGTCCTGCAATCCGGCCATAGGCGGGATTGGAAAAAGTCATTTGGTCAAGGAAATAGATGCCCTTGGTGGGGTTATGGGTAGAGCCTCTGACCAGGCCGGCATTCAATTCAGGGTTCTAAATGTTCGTAAGGGTCCAGCTGTACGCGCTACACGAGTACAGGCAGACAGAGATTTATACCGTAAAGCAGTGCGCGGGGTTTTAGAGAATCAAACCAACTTGAGAATCTTTCAGCAGGCAGTTGGAGATCTTTTAGTTGAGCAAGGTGCGATCAGAGGTATTGTCACTGAATCTGGCATCGAAGTTAGAGCTCCTACTGTCATTCTTGCAGCCGGCACTTTCCTTGCGGGGAAAATTCACATAGGGATGCAAAATTATGTCGGTGGTCGAGCTGGAGATCAGCCATCCTCGGTGCTGGCGAAACGGTTGCGAAGCTTACCTTTCAGGGTGGGTCGTCTAAAAACAGGGACTCCTCCGAGAATAGATTCTCGATCTGTAGATTTTAGTGATCTTGCTGAGCAATGGGGTGATGAGCCCCGCCCAGTGATGTCTTTTTGGGGCAGTACGGATGATCATCCAGCACAAACTTGTTGCTGGATTACCCATACCAATAAAAAAACCCACGAGATCATAGCGCAGGGGATGGATCGATCACCGCTATATAAGGGGGTGATCGATGGTGTGGGGCCCCGTTACTGTCCGTCTATCGAAGACAAGGTGGTGCGTTTTGCAGATAAAGCCAGTCACCAGATTTTTATAGAGCCAGAGGGGCTGAATACCAACGAGTTATACCCTAATGGCATATCAACGAGTTTACCTTTTGATGTGCAGTTGGAGTTGGTGCACTCAATAAGAGGGTTTGAATCCGCTCATATCACTCGACCTGGCTATGCCATCGAATATGATTTTTTTAATCCTCAGGATTTAAAATACTCCCTGGAGACAAAATTTATCAAAGGCCTGTACTTTGCTGGTCAGATAAATGGCACTACTGGCTACGAGGAAGCGGCAGCACAGGGTTTGTTAGCGGGAATCAATGCGGCGTTGCAAGTTAAGGGTGGAAAGCCATGGTGCCCACAGCGTGATGAAGCCTACATAGGTGTTATGGTTGATGATCTTATTACTCAGGGCACGCAGGAACCGTACCGAATGTTTACCAGCCGGGCGGAATATAGACTGCTTCTACGGGAGGATAATGCTGATCTTCGGTTGACAGCTAAAGGTTATGAACTGGGCTTAATCGATGAATCGAACTGGCATCGTTTTAATAAAAAATGTGAAGCGATAACTACTGAACGGCTACGTTTGCAGACGACCTGGATACAACCAGATACAACAGCAGCAAAATGGCTCGAAGAAAAAACCGGCACAAAGTTATCACGGGAATACAATTTGGCGGATTTACTTAAGCGACCTGAAATCGACTACAAAATGGTGGCAGAATGTTCCAGTAGTCCGCTGGTCGACAAGCAGGTGGCTTTTCAGCTCGATGTAGAAGCCCGCTATGCTGGTTATATTGATCGGCAACGCGATGATATAGCGCGTATGCGTCGTCACGAAAACACTTATATTCCAGAAGACTTTGATTATTCTGAGATTAATGGTTTATCCAATGAAATTCGGCAAAAGCTTGGGGAAGCGAAACCTGCAACATTAGCTAGAGCTTCTCGTATACCGGGCGTCACTCCGGCAGCGGTATCTTTGTTGCTGATCTATCTTAAAAAAAGAGCAGGAACAGAAAAGAACATTGCCTGATCAAGAGCAAAATGCCCAGTTGTTCGAGCTAGAGGTTCGTCTAAGGGAAGGATTGAGCGAACTCGATCAACGTTACACTGATCAACAAATACAAAAGTTAATTCAGTATTTATCTTTGCTTGACCGTTGGAATGCAACTTTTAATCTCACAGCCATAAAAAATCCTGACACAATGTTAACTCGACATGTGCTTGATAGTTTAGCAATAGCGCCTTATCTACATGGCGAACGGTTTATTGATGTGGGCACTGGTGCGGGTTTGCCCGGTATTCCATTAGCTATCGTTAACCCGCACCACCAGTACACATTGCTGGACAGTAACGGTAAAAAAACGCGGTTTTTATTTCAGGCAAAGGCGCTACTGAATTTAACTAATGTCCAGGAAGTCCAGCAGCGGGTAGAGTTATACCGGGCAAAAGATGGATATGACGGAATTTTAAGTCGCGCTTTTACGTCTCTTGCGGAAATGGTGCGCAGCACACAGCACTTATTGGCGCCGGATGGACGCTTTTTTGCAATGAAAGGTAAATTACCAGGTCTGGAATTAAACCAGTTGCCAAAAAACTACCATGTCGAAGCGGTTATAAAATTGACTGTTCCACAGCTTCAGGAAGAGCGACATCTGGTTATTATTAGGCGAAGGTTAGGTAAAGGTTAGGTGAATATTAAGTGAACAAGAAGGTGATAAATTGACACCAACCTATGCCATTGCCAACCAAAAGGGAGGTGTTGGTAAAACCACAACTAGCGTGAATTTAGCTGCTTCTCTTGCTCATATTGGTAAGCGCGTATTACTGGTGGATATGGATCCACAGGGCAACGCGACCACTGGTAGCGGTGTGGAAAAAAATGAACTGGAAATAACTGTTTGTGAGGTTTTGTCTGAGCAGGTCAGTATTAAGCGCGCAATTATCTCAGACCTGGCTGCAGGTTATGATTTATTGCCGGCAAATGGTGATCTAATAGCAGCAGAGGTCTACCTGTTAAAAGAGCAGGGTAGAGAAAAAAACCTGAAAATTGCTTTTACGGAGCTTGATGATTATTACGATGTAGTGATTATCGATTGTCCTCCAGCCCTGAATATGTTGACGGTCAATGCCTTGACTGCAAGTGATCGACTTATTATTCCCATGCAGTGTGAATACTATGCGCTGGAAGGTTTGTCAGCGTTAGTTGGTACCGTAGCTAAAATTGTCAAGACCGTGAATCCCAGACTTCGGGTGGAGGGGATTTTACGCACTATGTATGATCCGCGTAACACGCTTACTAATGAAGTATCTAATCAATTACATAAGTATTTTGGTGATCGGGTTTATCAAACGGTGATACCGCGCAATATCCGTCTGGCCGAAGCACCCAGTCATGGTAAGCCAGCACTGGTATATGACCGCTCTTCCAAAGGAGCTATTGCTTATTTAGGTATGGCGGAAGAATTAATTCGTCGCAGTAATAATGGTCGGCAGACGGATAACGACAAGCCAGCGACCACGTAATGGAAAAATCACTATGAATAGCAAACGAAAAGGGCTTGGTAAGGGGCTGGATGCTTTGCTCGGATTGCAGGATGAAGAATTGGCTGTTGAATCTGCTAACGGCCAACAGGTTATCGATACAGGACTAAGAGAATTGCCGGTTGAGTGGTTGCAACGCGGTCAATACCAACCTCGCCAGGACATTAATCAGCAAGCATTGCAGGAACTGGCGGACTCCATTAGCGAACAGGGCGTTATGCAGCCCATCCTGGTGCGGGCACTGGGTGAGGATAGTTACGAGATTGTCGCCGGAGAACGGAGGTGGCGGGCGGCGCAACTGGCTGGAATTAGTACCGTGCCAGTTTTAATCAGAGACCTGTCTGATCAGCAGGCACTTGCTATAGCGTTGATTGAAAACATTCAACGAGAAAACCTCAATGCTATGGAAGAGGCCAGGGGCCTGGTGCGGCTGCAGGAAGAATTTAATTATAGCCAGCAACAGGTAGCGAAAGCCGTGGGTAAATCACGATCAGCAGTTGCTAATTTGATGCGGTTAACGACTTTGCGGCAGGATGTAGCGACCATGTTAGAGCGGGGTGATCTGGAGATGGGCCATGGTCGAGCATTGTTGGCTCTGGAAGATCGACAGCAGATCGCAACTGCGCGGATAGTGGCTGAAAAGGGACTGTCGGTGAGAGAAACAGAGGCTCTGGTGCGACGGACACTTCAGCACAAAGAGTCTCCCAACAGCTCGGCTACTGCTGATCCTGATATCACTAGATTACAGGAACGTTTGTCAATGTTACTGGGGGCAGGCGTTAAAATAGCGCATCGCGCGGGGGGCAAGGGGAAGATGACGATCAGTTATAACAGCGTCGAGGAGCTGGAAGGTATCCTTGAGCATATCAAGTGATTCTAGATCCCAAGTTTGCGGTTTAGTAGCGAGCAAAATGTTCGTTGATGTCAGAGTATGTTGATTCACCCCATTAACATGACTATAATGCGCCGCGCTTACGATGGCCTCAACCGGCTAACAGTGACAAGGGATTTAATTCCTCTGAATATTTCTCAGTTAAGGCTTGCAACAGAGCAATGATCAGAGTTCGTCATGGTGACCTGGAACTTGCCCTGTACATTGGTCTTGTTCAGCTGGTTATATCTTTGTTATTGGCTGGGGCATTGATGCTCATAAACCCAGTTACAAGCTCGGCGGCATTAGCCGGTGGTTTGACGGGATTGTTAGCAAGTGCTTGTTTTGCATTGATTTGTCTAAGGTCTGATGACCAGAGGTCGGCAGCTAAGATTGTAGTCGATTTTTACCTGGCCCAGGCAGCAAAGTGGATAGTGGTCGTGGTTAGTATGGCCATTAGCTTTATATATTTACCAGCCTTTGATGAAGGGATTGACGAAGGGATAAATGTATTAGCGCTATTTGGTGCTTTTTTGTTAACACAAAGTGCGTATATCGCTGTACCGGTATTTTTGAAGAAAACGTAGAATTTGATATCAGCTGTTGTTCGTCAGAGACCTTGATCAACTGTCGTTGGTCACACGCCAGTCTCGCTACGATTCAACAGGCTAAAGCATGAACAATGAAAACACGAACAATGGAAACCGAAACGGAAATAATTAATGGCTAGTGAAACCATTACTTCTGAAGAATATATTTCCCACCACTTAACCAACTTAACCTATGGTCAGCACCATGATGGTAGTTGGGGCCTGGCTCATTCCGCTCAGGAAGCAGCAGAAATGGGTTTTTGGGCGGTCAATGTCGATACCTTCGGTTTCTCCCTGTTGCTCGGCGTGCTGTTTATGTTTGTCTTCCGTATGGTGGCGAAGGCGCCAACGACGGGTGTACCAGGTGGTTTACAGAACTTTGTAGAAATGATTGTCGAGTTTGTAGACGACAATGTTAAGGGTATGTTTCACCACAAAAACAATATGATAGCGCCGCTGGGCCTGACGATCTTTGTCTGGGTGCTACTCATGAATATTATGGATTTGATACCTATCGATTTTCTTCCGGAAGCAGGGAAGTTGCTAGGTATTCACTTTCTTAAAGTGGTGCCCTCCACTGATGTCAATATCACCATGGGCATGGCTCTCAGCGTCTTTATCCTGGTGCTTTATTACAGTATTAAACAGAAAGGCATCGGTGGTTTTGCCGCTGAGTTATCGCTACACCCGTTCGGAAAATGGGGCTTGCCGGTTAATTTATTCCTGGAGATTGTCAACTTATTAGCCAAGCCCATATCATTGGGGCTGCGACTGTTTGGCAACATGTACGCTGGTGAAATGATCTTTATTCTTATTGCGCTGCTACCCTTCTGGGCGCAATGGGCTTTGTCTGTACCCTGGGCAATATTCCATATCTTAATCATCGTGTTACAGGCTTTTATATTCATGGTGCTTACCATTGTTTATATGGCGATGGCTTACGACGAGGATCATTAAGGTAAGGCGATACCAGTTAAAGCGGTATCAAATAAGTAAAGTTCGACTAAGCAAGGTTCGACCAGGCATTAACGAAAAGTTTAGTGCAACAAAATAGTAACAACACTTTAAACGACATTTTAAACGAGAAGACGGGAGCAAAAAATGGAAACCGGATTAATCTACCTGGCTGGTGCGATTCTGATGGGCTTGGGCGCTGTAGGCGCAGCCATTGGTGTAGGCATACTTGGCGGCAAGTTCCTTGAAGGTGGCGCACGCCAACCAGAACTTATCCCTATGCTCAGAACCCAATTTTTTATTGTTATGGGTCTGGTTGATGCGGTACCCATGATCGGTGTTGGTATAGGCTTATTCCTGTTGTTCGCAAAAGCTGGTTAAAACTTGATCGTTAAGATCCAGGTTAAGCTGATTAAACAAGAGGTGCTGGTGTGAATATCAATGCAACAATGCTGGGCCAGATTATATCTTTCGCCATCTTTGTATGGTTTTGCCTAAAGTTTGTCTGGCCGCCGTTGATCGCGGCTATGGAAGAGCGCAAGGTGAAGATCGCCGATGGTCTTGACGCGGCAGATCGTGCAATGCGCGATCTGCAATTGGCACAGGATAAAGTGGTTGATCAGCTGAAAGAAGCTAAACAAGACGCCGCGGTTATTATCGATGAGGCCAAAAAACGTGCTGGTCAAATCGTTGAAGAGTCTAAAGATAAGGCGCGGGAAGAAGGCGAGCGTTTAATCGTCGCAGCGCAGGCCGAAATTGAACAGCAATCAAACCGGGCGCGTGAAGAATTGCGCAGCCAGGTTGCCACACTGGCCATAGCGGGTGCCGAAAAGATACTGGAACGTTCAGTTGATGATGCTGACAATCGCGCCCTGGTTGATCAGTTAGCAGCTCAACTGTAGATCTAAGAGGTAGCTATGGCAGAATTAAGCACATTAGCAAGACCTTATGCCAGGGCAGCTTTTGAGTTTGCTGATCAGGCTGATGAACTAGAACGCTGGTCCGGGCTATTGAGCCTGCTGTCAATACTAGCGCAGCAGGAAACGATAGCTGAGTTGTTTAATTCACCCAGTGAAACACCAGCGGGAAAGGCTAAAAAGTTGATCGATATTTGTGCCGAAGAAATATCGCTGCAGGGAAAAAACTTTATACATATCCTGGCTGAAAACCGACGCCTCACCTTGCTGCCTGAAATCGGTATCCTGTTTCAGGCATTGAAAGCTGAGCGGGAAAAAACCATGACGGTAGAAGTGGTTTCAGCAAGTGAGATGAGCGCTGAGCAACAAGTCGGGTTGGTAAGCGCCCTGAAAGAGCGCTTGCAACGAACAGTTAGTATCAATGTGTCCGTAGACCCAACTCTCCTGGGTGGCGCGGTAATTCGCGCTGGTGACACAATCATTGACGGATCCGTTCGCGGCCGTCTGGCCAAGTTTGCCGAAGCTATAAATTCGTAGGCTCGAGGTATTTAGAATGCAGCAATTGAATCCATCTGAAATCAGTGAAATTATCAAGCAACGCATAGATAATTTAGAGATTTCTACTGAAGCACAGAATGAAGGCACTATCGTATCAGTGTCGGACGGTATTGTGCGTATTCACGGCCTTGCCGATGTCATGTTCGGTGAGATGATTGAATTTGATGACGGTCTCTATGGCATGGCCCTCAACCTTGAGCGCGATTCCGTAGGTGCGGTTGTGCTCGGTGACTACCAGGCGCTCGCTGAAGGGCAAAAAGCCCGCTGTACTGGCCGTATACTGGAAGTACCTATTGGTCCAGAGCTTGAAGGTCGGGTGGTTGATGCTTTAGGTATACCCATCGATGGTAAGGGCCCAGTTGAAGCTAAGTTGACCGATGCTCTCGAAAAAGTCGCGCCGGGCGTTATCGAAAGACAATCTGTTGATCAGCCGGTTCAAACTGGATTGAAAGCGATTGATGCCATGGTCCCAGTGGGCCGCGGTCAACGAGAGCTTATAATTGGTGATCGCCAGATTGGTAAAACAGCAATCGCCATTGATGCCATTATTAACCAGAAAAACACCGGCATTAAATGTATTTATGTTGCTATTGGTCAAAAGGCATCAACGGTTGCAAACATTGTCCGTAAGCTGGAAGAACACGGCGCGATGGCGCATACAACTGTTGTGGCCGCGACGGCATCGGACCCTGCATCAATGCAATACCTGGCGCCCTACGCTGGTTGTACGATGGGTGAGTACTATCGAGATCGCGGTCAGGACGCGTTGATTATTTATGATGATTTAACCAAGCAAGCCTGGGCCTATCGTCAGGTTTCATTGCTATTAAGACGTCCTCCCGGTCGAGAAGCGTACCCTGGTGATGTATTTTATCTGCATTCACGATTGCTGGAACGATCCGCTCGTGTCAACGTCGATTACGTGGAAAAGTTCACTAATGGTGAAGTTAAAGGCCAAACAGGTTCGCTGACAGCCCTGCCCATCATTGAAACTCAGGCTGGTGACGTGTCGGCCTTTGTACCGACTAACGTTATTTCTATTACCGATGGACAAATTTTTGTTGAAACAGATCTGTTTAACTCCGGTATCCGGCCGGCGATGAATGCTGGTTTGTCAGTGTCGCGAGTGGGTGGTGCTGCTCAGACTAAAATTATTAAAAAACTCGGTGGTGGTATTCGTTTAGCGCTAGCACAGTATCGTGAGTTGGCCGCGTTTTCTCAGTTTGCGTCGGATCTTGATGATGCTACCCGCGAACAGCTTGAGCATGGTCAGCGAGTAACTGAGCTGATGAAGCAAGGTCAGTATTCGCCTTTGAGTGTGGCCGAGATGGGCGTATCGCTTTATGCCGCGAATGAAGGCTATTTGAAAGAAGTTCCCGTCGCAAAAATCGGCGATTTTGAATCAGCTTTGTTGTCTTATATGAATACCGAACATGGTGACCTGATGGCCCGGGTCAATGAGAGTGGTGACTGGAGCGATGATATTGAAGCGGGCTATAAAGCTGCGTTAGATAAATTTGCAGCCAGCCAAACCTGGTAGGCGGTTGGTACGCGGAGCTATTATTACGGCATATCGGTTGAGCAAGAGGTAATCATTTATGGCCGTCGGTAAAGAAGTTAAAACCAAGATCAACAGTGTAAAAAGTACTCAGAAGATCACCAGTGCCATGGAAATGGTGGCGGCCAGTAAAATGCGCCGCGCTCAGGATCGTATGTCCCTGGGTAAGCCCTACGCACAGCGTATCAGGGCTGTAATTGGTCATATCGCCAACGCATCACCGGAATATCGACACAAGTACCTTGAAGATCGCGAAGTAAAACGAGTCGGTTATATTCTTGTTTCGACAGACCGCGGTTTGTGTGGTGGCCTGAACATTAATTTATTCAAAGCTGTGTTGAAAACCACGAAAGTGTGGGCAGATCAGGGCGTTGATGTTGATATATGCGCCATCGGCGGTAAGGCGTCGGCTTTTTTCGGCGGCGTTGGTGGCAACGTGGTGGCCACAGTTCGAGATATGGGTGATCAGCCGGTTGCTGGAGAACTGATTGGCAGTGTCAAAGTCATGCTCGATGCTTTTGATGAGGGCCGTATAGACAAACTATTTTTGGTGTCCAATGAATTTGTGAACACCATGACCCAGGCAGCAAAGGTCGAGCAGTTATTACCCTTGCAGGCGGAAGAAGATGAAAATCTGAAGCATTATTGGGATTATATCTACGAACCCGATGCCAGGGATCTTCTCGATGGTTTGATGACGCGCTATATAGAGTCACAGGTGTATCAGGGCGTGGTTGAGAACAAGGCCTGCGAACAGGCCGCTCGAATGATTGCCATGAAGAACGCTACTGATAATGCGGGTGAGCTGATTGATGAGCTTGAACTGCTGTATAACAAAGCCA
The DNA here is from genome assembly GCA_003645535.1 of Gammaproteobacteria bacterium. Taxonomy (GTDB): domain Bacteria; phylum Pseudomonadota; class Gammaproteobacteria; order Pseudomonadales; family Porticoccaceae; genus HB2-32-21. Next base: position 29,840 of record QNFP01000012.1, read on the forward strand.
GACAGGCAGCGATTACTCAGGAATTATCAGAAATTGTTAGTGGAGCTGCAGCGGTTTAATTCAGCGCAGCATGTTAGTAATAGAATTTATGCGAATGCACGAAGATAGAGGAAGCGGACATGAGTAGCGGACAAATCGTACAAATCATTGGCGCGGTGATCGATGTGGAATTCTCACGGGATCAGGTGCCGAATGTTTACGATGCCCTGACAGTCGACGGCAAGGGCCTGACGCTGGAAGTTCAGCAGCAATTGGGTGATGGCGTGGTGCGTACCATTGCTATGGGTTCTTCGGAAGGTATTAGCCGCGGTCTGGACGTTACCAATACGGAGGCCGCTATCAAGGTGCCGGTTGGACAGGGCACTCTAGGTCGGATTATGGATGTCCTTGGTCAGCCTATCGACCAGGCTGGTGAGGTCGAAGCAGAAAGGTATATGCCTATTCATCGAAAGCCGCCGGAATACGCAGAGCAGACTTCATCGATTGAGTTGCTAGAAACCGGCATCAAGGTGATAGATCTGATTATGCCGATCTCAAAGGGCGGTAAGATTGGTCTGTTTGGCGGCGCGGGGGTTGGTAAGACCGTAACACTTATGGAGCTGATTCGTAATATTGCTATGGAGCACGCCGGGTTTTCGGTATTTGCAGGAGTTGGCGAGCGTACGCGGGAAGGCAACGATTTCTATCATGAAATGAAAGAGTCGAATGTACTCGACAAAGTGGCTTTGGTATATGGGCAGATGAATGAGCCCCCTGGGAACCGTCTGCGTGTAGCACTCAGTGGGCTTACCATGGCTGAATACTTCCGTGACGAAGGCCGTGACGTATTAATGTTTATTGATAACATTTATCGTTACACCCTGGCCGGTACAGAAGTATCGGCATTGCTGGGCCGTATGCCGTCAGCAGTTGGCTACCAGCCCACCTTGGCAGAAGAAATGGGTGTTCTGCAGGAGCGTATTACCTCTACTAAAACGGGTTCTATTACCTCGTTTCAGGCGGTTTATGTGCCCGCGGATGATTTGACTGACCCCTCGCCAGCGACTACATTTGCCCACCTGGACGCGACATTGGTATTGTCTCGACAGATTGCTGAACTGGGCATCTACCCAGCAGTTGACCCACTGGATTCAACCTCTCGCTTGCTGGATCCACTGGTTATTGGTCAGGAACATTACGATGTAGCTCGTGGCGTGCAGTCTGTTTTACAGCGCTATAAAGAGCTGCGCGATATTATTGCCATTCTGGGTATGGATGAATTGTCAGAAGAAGATAAGCAGATCGTATCTCGAGCGCGTAAAATTCAGCGCTTCCTGTCGCAGCCTTTTTTCGTGGCAGAAATATTTACTGGTAGTTCCGGTAAATACGTTTCAACCAAGGACACCATCAGCAGCTTCAAGGGTATTCTAGATGGTGAATACGACGATTTGCCAGAGCAAGCCTTCTATATGGTTGGTTCTATTGAAGAAGTTGTAGAGAAAGCAAAAAATCTGTAAAGCAGCTGGTGAGTAATTGATGATGGCGATGACAATCCATTGCGATATTGTAAGTGCGGAACAAGCGCTCTTTTCGGGCCTGGTGGAGATGGTTATTGCCACTGGTACGCTGGGTGAACTAGGTATTAACTATGGTCATGCACCTTTGCTGACCGGACTTAAACCCGGGGCTTTGCGTTTGCTAAAAGAAGGCGGAGAAGAAGAAATATTTTATCTGTCCGGAGGCTTTCTGGAGGTTCAGCCCGGTGTTATTTCGATTCTTGCCGATACTGCATTACGTGCCGATACGATTGATGAAGCGGCTGCGCTGGAGGCACAAAAACAGGCAGAGCTTGATATGAAGAACCTGAGCGGAGAAATAGATTACTCTCTGGCCGCTTCTCGTCTGGCCGAGGCAACCGCACAATTACGTACCGTAGAGGAACTGCGAAAGCGTGCTCGCTCTTTAGGATAAAGGTATAGTTTAGAGTCAATCTATTAAAGGCAGCGGAAGCTGCCTTTTTTGTGGGCGATCAGACAAAAATAGCCAATAAAAGTGTTAATTTACACAGTGTGTTTTAGACTACAGGGTCGATACAAGCTGGAGGTAGCCTGGAATGGCCATTGACGTGATAATACTTGCCGCCGGGCAAGGCACTAGAATGAAATCTGCGCTGCCAAAAGTGCTGCACCCACTGGGCGGGAAGCCACTTTTGGCTCACGTCATTGATACCGTTAATCACCTTGATGGTGCCCAGATTACCATCGTGGTTGGGCATCAAGCTGAAGCAATTAAAGACAACTTTACTGATAATAATATTAATTGGGCAGAACAAACAGATCAATTGGGCACCGCCCATGCAGTTGCTCAGGCGTTGCCGTATTTAAGGAACAACAGCCAGGCTTTAATTGTTTATGGTGATGTGCCCTTAATTGAACTGGAAACCTTGACTGCATTGGTTGATAGCGTAAATGAAAGCGCTCTCCGCTTATTGACTGCTCAACTGGCTAATCCGACGGGGTATGGGCGTATTGTTCGCGCTGATAATGATGACGGAGATGGTGAGGTTGTCGCTATTGTTGAACAAAAGGATGCCACACCAGAGCAGCTTGAAATCAGTGAAATCAATACCGGAGTTATGTGCTTGCCGAGTGAAAGCCTGAAAAGCTGGATACCGGAAATAAAATCCGATAACGTGCAGAAAGAATATTATCTCACCGATATTATTGCTGTCGCTAAGGCCCATGGGCATAGAATTATAACCAGTCAACCCAGATCATTAAATGAAGTGGAAGGTGTTAACACTCGGCTGCAACTGGCTAAGCTTGAAAGAGCTTATCAGGCGCAAATAGCTAATCGTTTGATGGATGCCGGGGTTAGTCTGGCTGACCCTCAGCGTTTTGATTGTCGTGGTGACCTAAAGGTCGGCACCGATGTTTTCATCGATCTAAATTGCCTATTCGAAGGCAATGTTTGTCTTGGCAACGGTGTTCGTATAGGCCCCAACTGCGTAATTGCTAATGCCAATATTGGTAACGATGTGGCGATCAAAGCCAATACGGTGATAGAGGGTTCTACTAGCAAAGGTCTGGTGACAGTTGGTGACAGGGTGCAAATCGGCCCTTTTGCCAGGCTTCGGGAGGGTACGACGCTGGCCGAGGATGTGCGTATTGGTAACTTTGTCGAAACAAAAAAGGCCCTGTTGGGAAGTGCCAGTAAAGCCAACCATCTCAGCTATTTAGGTGATGCTCAAATTGGCGAGGGTGTGAATATAGGTGCGGGTACTATTACCTGTAACTATGACGGGGTAAACAAGCATCAAACAAAAATAGACGATGGCGCGTTTATTGGTTCGAATACGTCCCTTGTTGCGCCGGTTTCCATTGGTGGTGGTGCAACCATAGGCGCTGGGTCGACTATTTGTAAAGCAGTGCCCGCCGATAATCTCTCGGTGGGGCGGGGCATTCAACGCAATATAAAAGGCTGGGCGCGGCCAGTCAAAAAAAAGCAAGACTAAGGGGACGGGACTGTGTGTGGGATAGTTGGGGCTGCGGCTCAGCGCAATGTAGCAGGAATTTTGCTTGAGGGTTTAAAACGGCTCGAATATCGAGGCTACGATTCAGCCGGGCTGGCGGTATTGACTGTCGACAACAAGCTCAATTGTACTAAAAGAGCCGGTAAGGTTAGCGAGCTCGTAAAAAGCATAGGTCAGGGAAACAATTCTGAGGCTACCCGCGGCAAATATGGTATTGCCCATACTCGTTGGGCGACACACGGCGTACCCAGCGAAGTAAACGCTCACCCTCACGTGTCTACTGATATTGCAGTTGTACACAATGGCATCATTGAAAACCATCAATCACTGCGTACGGAACTGATAGAAGCTGGATATCGATTTGCCTCTGAGACTGACTCAGAAGTCGTTGCACACCTTGTCCATTATTACCGTGCAGCGACGAAAGATTTAAAAAGCGCGGTGCAAAAAGCTGTTGCCCGCCTTGAAGGTGCCTATGCGCTAGCGGTGCTTGATGCAGCAGAACCTGATGTGTTGATTGGAACTCGTCATGGCAGCCCACTGGTATTAGGCGTGGGTATAGAGGAGAATTTTCTGGCTTCAGATCCCCTTGCTCTACGCCAGGTTACGGATCGTTTTGTGTATTTGGCTGAGGGCGATGTGGCTGAAGTCCGCACTAATCAGTATCTAATCTATGATGGTGACGGCCAGTTGGTGGAGCGCGATATCGTCACCCTTACCGATCATGCGGATCAAGCTGACAAGGGTGGCTATCGTCACTACATGCTCAAGGAGATTTACCAGCAACCGCAGGTGCTGGAGGCTACTTTACAGGGCCGTGCTTCTGATACACGCGTATTACCAGAAGCCTTTGGAGAGAGTGCACCGGCGATTTTACAGCAGGTTGAAAATATTCATATCATCGCCTGTGGTACCAGTTACCATGCCGGGCTGGTAGCACGCTACTGGCTTGAAGACTGGGCGGGCACTGCCTGTCAGGTAGAGGTCGCCAGCGAATACCGCTACCGTTCTGTGGTGGTGCCGGATAATTGTCTGTTCGTAAGTATTTCCCAGTCTGGGGAAACCGCGGATACCCTGGCGGCATTGAAAGCAGCAAAACAGGCTGGGTATCTGGCGACCATGACCATTTGTAACGTGGCAAATAGCTCCCTGGTACGCGAATCAGATCTGGCTATTATGACTCAGGCGGGGCCGGAAATCGGTGTCGCGTCAACCAAGGCATTCACTACACAGTTAGTAGCGCTGCAATTACTGTCTATTGCACTGGCTCGTTACCGTGGCCAGGTCAGCACTAAAAGGGAAGCAGAGCTGGTCAAAGCGTTGCATCAGTTGCCGGATCTTTGTCGTAAGGTGTTGGCGTTAGACGAAGAAATAGAACAAACTTTTGAAAGTTTTGCTGACAAACACCATGCTCTGTTTTTGGGTCGCGGTGTGCAATATCCCATTGCCCTGGAAGGAGCGCTAAAGCTTAAGGAAATTTCTTATATACATGCTGAGGCCTACCCATCCGGCGAGCTCAAACATGGGCCTCTGGCCCTGGTTGATGCTGACATGCCAGTGATCGCGGTGGCACCGAATAATGAAGTACTGGAAAAGCTTAAGTCTAATCTCCATGAAGTACAGGCCCGTGGTGGGCAGCTTTTTGTGTTTGCTGATGCCGCGGCAGGGTTTGCATCTCAGCAAGGGGTAACCGTATTGGAGATCCCCC
>QNFP01000013.1 GCA_003645535.1 Gammaproteobacteria bacterium
AAGTGGATCTACCATGCTGATGCGATGGCGCAATCAGTTTGTTGAGATGTGTGACTTGTTTGCCGCCAGCGACCCCGACATGAGGCTTACGTGGGCAGGGCCAGATATGGGACTTAAAATGTTTGCCACTGCGAGGTTAATGGAAACCTGGGCTCATGGTTGGGAGATCTATGATTTGCTCGGTGTGGCTCGCAAGCAAACAGACCGGATTCGTCATATTGCCACTATCGGTGCAAAAACCTATGGGTGGACTTTTGCCAATCGTAAACTGGAGCCCCCGGGACCAATTCCCTACCTTAATCTAACTGCACCATCTGGGCAGACCTGGGAGTGGCACGCACCCCAGGAGGACAACCAGATCTCTGGAAGGGCAGTGGAGTTTTGCCAGGTGGTTACCCAGGTTCGCAATATCGAAGATACCGGACTACAGGTAAGTGGTGAGCCAGCAAAACAGTGGATGGCTATTGCTCAGTGCTTTGCCGGGCCGCCTGAGGAACCGCCAGCAAAAGGCTCTCGCGGACCATCATGTGAGCAGGAAGAATAACTTTGAACTGTCCTGGCAGAAATTATAGGTTTCTTAAATTATAGCTTTCTTAAATCAGAGCCATTTTAGCTTCGTATCTTCGTAAAAATCACCATCGGGCTCGAAGTGCTCTGGTTGATTAAGGCTGCCTAGCGTGATGTCGACGTATTTTTTATTGTGTGTCGTCACACAGGCGATTGGGGTACCACACTCCGCGCAGAAGTAACGGTCACCTTCCGCCGAGGAATTGAGGTGTTTTGGCTGCTCCGCTACATATTGGAAGTTTTGCCTGTCCACCACTAGCCATGACATATACGGTGCGCCACTGGTACGTCGGCACATAGAGCAATGACAATTTACTACCCGTTTGACTTCGCCGGTGATTTCGTAACGAATTTTGCCACAGAAACATCCGCCTTCTACTAATGCTTGATTAGTCGACATTGTCGCCTCCGTCTGCCGCTGACTATAGCTGACCAGTAATCTAACAAACCTGTATTTGGTCTAGTTTAGGGAATCTCTGATTAATTCTGGACGAAGTAGATTGTAGGCCAAAATGTTCAGATTCAAGGCGAAAATCGCACGTAATAGCAGGCTATTGCGAAGATTTGCACCAACAGTAGGCGCTATTAAGGCGACGAAGAAGCTGGGTATTTTGGATGCAAGATACGAGTTCATGAATTGATCAGAGGTTCCTTAGTTATTATTAGTCAAACATATCCGGCTCTTCTGCCACAATTACATTGTAAAGCGGCTGGAAACTGAACCATCCGGCCTGTTCAGTGCCCACTGTATCGTAAGTAATATTAGCGATTTTTGGCCTAATCAATTTTGGTGTTCCCGCGGCCTCAGCCAACAGTTGTGCCTGGCAAGTACGCTCCATGGTGATAAACCACCAGACCGCAGAATCCACCGACTCACCGACTGTTAGCAGGCCATGATTCTGCAATATGCAGGCTTTGTATTGACCCAGTACCGAGCCGATGCGCTTGCCCTCGCTATCATCTAGCACTACTCCCGTGAAATCGTCGAACAGAGAATGATCTTCGTAGAATGCACAGGAATCCTGTGTCAAGGGATCGAGCTTGCGCCCCAAAGATGACCAGCTTTTACCGTATACTGAGTGAGCATGGGCGGCTGCTATTACATCCGGTCTGGCTGCATGAATATTACCGTGAATGGTAAAAGCAGCTCCATTGAGCAAACCTTCACCTTCAACTATCTCACCTTTGTGATTGACCAGCAGTAGCTGGGACATTGTCATCTGTTTAAAGGATACTCCAAATGGATTTACCCAAAAATGGTCAGTATGTTCAGGGTCTCGAACTGTGATGTGGCCGGCAGCACCTTCATCGAAACCGAATTTTCCAAATAAGCGAAATGCTGCTGTTAGCCTCTTCTTGCGATGTAATCGCTCTTCTTCAACTGTTGCGAAAGATTCCGTTTGCGAGGGGAAGCCTACGCTTTGAGGCATAATCACGTTATATTCTGGTTTGTTCATAATGTTTCTCCTGCAAAGAACTCAAAGGCATTACGGACGGCACATTTGTTGGTTGCGGTGTGCGGGCCTGACTTTTGAAAAACTAAAAGTTGTTTGTTACGATTTTTCAGTTCGTCGTTTAGAGCGTAGCACAAAGTGTCCCAGTCGTGAGTTCTGAAACTGGGCTGACTATCGGGCCCTGATATGGGGGCAGCGTAGGGGTTTGTGATTTTGCTGTGCTTTCCTTATGGAACGCCTTATAGAAAGTATCATGGAAGCCTTATGCAAAACTTTATGGCAAGACTAACGAGAAGCTAAATGAACGACCTTTTGAAAGATATAACAAAATAATAGCCCAAAAACAGGTGGTTTCTTAAATGCTACAGGGCGCGAGATATGCAAGATAATATATTTTTCCTGGCATTCGCAGCGTTAATCTCTGGGCTTATCATTCTTTCGTTGGCTCTGTTTTCTTCGGTCCGACTGGTCCGAAAACTTCCGGATGGTACGCTCAAAAATCTGTGGGAATATTTGGTTTATTTTATATTATTATTTATCGCAGGCTATGTTATTTACGGAGTTACGATCTGGAATTCAGGATACTTGTTTGTCCATCTGGTTGTCTCGGGAATATTTTTATGTGGTGCTATATTCGTATATATTGTTTGCCTCTTAACCTTAAATACAATTAGCGATATCCAGCGTATTTCCGTGCTCGAACAGGAAACGATTATAGACCCATTGATGGGTATTTTTAATCGTCGCTACCTTGAGCGTCGTCTCGATGAAGAGTTCAGCAGATCGCAAAGATACCATCTTTCCCTTTCTCTGCTTATGCTGGATATTGATCGCTTCAAAAACGTTAATGACGTATATGGGCATCAGGCAGGAGACATTGTGCTCAAAAACCTGGCCCGGTTAATCGTTAAACTGTTACGAGAAACAGATTTTGTCGCGCGCTATGGCGGCGATGAAGTAGTTGTTATTCTGCCAAACACGACTATATCGGATGCCACTGTAATTGCTGAGCGAATCCGCATGCAGATTTTCGAACACCTTACCATTGGCGATGGTAAGGCCGCTGGGCGGACAATAACCGGGATTACAGTAAGTATCGGTGTTTCCTGTGTAAGTGACAAAAATTACAACGTTCATGAGCTTACGCTAGCTGCTGACAAAGCTTTATACCAGGCCAAAGAAAAGGGTCGTAATCGAATTGCTGTTTATGATTCACAGGAAAATTGATTCACAAGAGCTGATGTGGGAGGCTTGCTGTTCTACCCTGAAAGAGGGTTGAGCATCTATTACACTATTATTTAGATGCTAGTTTTGCGGCACTAGCTTATTAGGCACTAGACATCAGGTTTTGGGGTGCCAGCACAACCACATGCCCTCTAGTTGAGAGCTGATCGGCTGGTCAAAAAAGACATCTACCAGTGCGAATATTTTTAATCATGGCCGACCGTTTTAGCCAATCATAAGTGACACGAAAATTGCCAGGAACATAATTAAAAGGAGGGTTCCTATGGTCAACCCAATTCGTGTCCATGTTTGTTTGTCGCTAATAGATTCAGTCATATTTGACTCTCCGTTTGCAGATTCGTTTTCTCATGCTAGCCGACTATATGCTAATCGAATAATTTTTAGGTCAAATTGACAAGAATCAATAAATTATCAGCTTTAGGCTGGCAAAGTTCATCATTCTTTGAGATGTAACTTACTGTCGATCAGGTTTGCGCAGGCATCCATTTGTTTGAGCATATTGCCTATGTCGAAAGTCTCGATTTTAGTGGCGCCACGATCAAGCCAGTATAGAGCCCGCTGAGGATCATCGATTTCATAGAGGATAATTTCCGCAGCGATTTGACCGAGCCTGGCCTTTTTTGGTATTTTTTGATATTTACAGAAAATGGTGTCCGGTTTAATCATCTGGATGTCAGCTTTATCTAGATCTTTCCAGTGATTAAGGACAATACCGCATCGGCGCCAGCCTTGATGCCGGGCGTAAGCAATAAAGTTATAGTCGAAGCTAATTAAACAGCACTGGTTGGCCATTCCTTTCAGACAGTGGGTAAGTGCCAGAAATGTCTCGGTAACCCCGGCAAAAGCAATCGCTTCTTTTTTGATCTCGATATAGGCAGTTACCTGAGGCTGTTTTCTTAGTAATTCTACGAAAGCGGATAGCGGGGTCACAGTTTCGTTAATAAAATCTTTGCCCAGGCGTTTAGGCTCATAAGCCGGTACCGCGCTCAGTTGCTGCAGAGATAAATCATTCAACTTGCCGGCTCTGCCACTGACTCTTTGCAAGCGAGGGTCGTGATATAAAACAGGTTGTAGATCCGCGCTCAGTAGAATATCGGTTTCCAGGTTTAGTGCACCGGCGTCGATAGCCTTTTGACAAGAGAGCAGTGTGTTTTCAGGGTAAAGCCGCTGATAGCCCCTGTGTGCAACCAGATGATTCCTGTATCTGTTCAATACCAAGGCTTTGCAGCCGTTGGGAAATCGCTGCTAACTCGGTAATAGCCTGTGGCAGTAGAAGAGCAGAGGATGACAGAGATTCTAAATGTCATCGGGCAGGGTATGACCTTTGCTGCGTTTGGAACGAAGGTAGCGGATATTGTGTTCATTGATACCTGTTACCAGTGGTACGACACCGGATACAATTTGCCCGCCCTGTTCGAGATGTTCTCGTTTGTGCGGATTGTTGGATAGCAGCTGTACGGGGCGTCCTGAAAGCAGGTAACGAAGGATTACTGCAGCATCGGAAAAATCTCTGGAGTCTTCTGGTAGCCCCAGCGATACGTTAGCCTCGAAGGTGTCCTGGCCCGCATCCTGTAATAGATAGGTAATAGCCTTCGCCCACAGTCCAATGCCACGACCTTCGTGACCGGACATGTACACGACTGCACCGCCACCAGCATCCTTCATTTGTCGAAAGGCAGCGTCTAACTGGGGGCCGCAGTCACAACGCATGGAACCGAAGATATCTCCTGTCAAACAACAGGAGTGAACGCGCACCAGTGGCCTGGTTTGTTCGCGAAAACCGGGCAGGGCAAATACGGAGTTCACTGACATGTTGGCCTGCAATAATTCTCTAAAAGCGTGGCTCTCACTGTTTTTGACATCTTTTGCCGCGGTAAGTACATGTGCTAATTCGACCCTCCTTACAAAGGGATACCATTGCAGATTTACGATTGTTCCGTCGATCAATCTGGGGATATTAACGGGGCCTAATACAGAAATGTAAGGTATCTCATCATCGCCAACTTCTCTGCCGTCTTGATCGAGATCGACCAACTGGTGATTCCTGGCCAGTTGCTCGCGGATAGTTTTATCTACATAACTAAACACATTTAATACCTTGTTTATATCGGACGGGAGATCGTATCTAGCCTGTCGAATAGTTTACGAGACTAAAGTTTGGGGCAAAACAGATTTATTCAACAGTTCCAGCCCTTTAGCGGGCAGGTTGTGTTGGCGTCATAAGGCCTTTCGCTAACGTTACTGGCTGGCTTCTGCCGCCTCCAGAGTCTGCATGATCAAGGTGTTGATAGTCATCGGCCCGACACCGCCTGGCACCGGTGTGTACGCACTGGCTCGGTCGTGGATGGCTGATAATTCCACATCGCCAACGCCGCCCGGATGATAGCCGGCATCTATCACCACAGCGCCACTTTTGATCCATTCCCCTTTGATAAATTCAGGTTTACCTACGGCGCCGACCACAATGTCGGCTTGCCTGACCAGCCTGTCCAGGTCGAGAGTGCGGGAGTGACAAATGGTGACGGTAGCGTTTTTGTTTAGCAACATCATTGCCATGGGTTTGCCGAGAATTGGACTGCGTCCGACGATAACAGCATGTTTGCCTTCCAGGGGGATACTGTAAGCCGCCAGCAAGCGCATAATACCTTGCGGTGTAGCGGAACCGTAGGCAGGCTCAGCCATAGCCATGCGGCCAAAACCGTGACAGGTTACGCCATCCACGTCCTTGCGTAGTTCAATACTGTCAAAACAGAGCCTTTCTTCGATTTGCTCTGGCACCGGGTGCTGCAGCAAAATACCATGGCAATCAGGGTTGTCATTTAACTGGTGTATTTTTGCTAGTAACTCTTCCGTTGTGGTGTTGACAGGTAATTCAATGGCGACGGATTCCATGCCCACCCGTTGGCAGGCATTTTGTTTCATGCGCACATAAGTGGCTGATGCAGGATCATCGCCGACCAGAATAGTGGCGAGAATAGGGGTATTGCCCCCGCTGTTCGCCTTTAACGTTTGTACGCGTTGGGCAAAGTCAGACTCGCTTTGTTTCGCCAGAGATTTGCCGTCAAGAATAGTGGCTGCCATTGAGTTCCTATTTGTTTGCAGGGTTTGGGGTAAGTAGAGTATGGATACGAAACATTTTCTCATGTCATTGCAGTCAAGAGAAGGACTCAGCGTAAGGCTGTTTGATGCAGGTTCGTTTGATGCAGGTTCGTTTGATTGACCACATACACGGTGAGCGGTATCATGCGCGCCTCCTTATGGGGTCGGTTTTCGGGGAATAGCGCAGTCTGGTAGCGCGCCTGCTTTGGGAGCAGGATGTCGGGGGTTCGAATCCCTCTTCCCCGACCAATTTGCAAAGGTTATGTGGGTGTACAAAGATTATGCGCCCGTAGCTCAGCTGGATAGAGCAACGGCCTTCTAAGCCGTGGGTCGCAGGTTCGAATCCTGCCGGGCGCGCCACAACTTCCGGCGATGACCTGTGGCAATCACTTGTGGCAATCACTTGTGGTAATGCCTGCTTCAAATCGAGATGTAAAAAGAGTAATGGTGGCTGTAGCTCAGTCGGTAGAGCACAGGATTGTGATTCCTGAGGTCGCGGGTTCAATCCCCGTCAGCCACCCCATATAAATCAATGGGTTATACAGATTAGCCAATAAAGTTGTTTAACTTTATTGATGCCGGAAACGGCCCTGAATAGAGTCTATGGAGTTAAACCTTGGTATAAAAAAAGCCGCTAGTTCATAGCGGCCATTTTAAATATATAATTCTCCTGAATTGTTCAAATAACTCAGGGCGACCCGCTTTCAGGCACATCAACATGGGCTATTTCAATTCGCGAAGCAGTCTTATCTTTGCCTATATCCTGAATAGAACCCTTATAAGTTAAGCCAAATAATGTACGACCATCGGGGCCACCGAGCGTGCAGGCTACTGGAAAGCGATCAACTACTTTAACTCGGTGAGTTATTTCGCCACCTTCCAACACGCGAATAAAATTATCCTGATTGAATACGGCTACCCACACTGCACCTTCAGCATCCAGGCAAATTCCGTCAGGCGCAGAGTCATCCAGATCAGCCCAGACGCGACGGTTCGTCAACGAGCCATCTGCCTCGATATCAAATGCACTAAGTTTTTTAGCCCAGGATTCAGCGACGATTAAGGTTTTGCCATCCGCTGTAATAACAGGCCCGTTGGGTACTGCCAGATCCCTGGCGACTTCGCTTACTGTGCCGTCTGCTGTAACCAGAACAAAGTTGGTGGGTTTAAATTGTTCTTTTTTAAATATATCGAAACCGATATTACCGATATAGGCATTGCCTTTTTTATCGACCACCATATCGTTGATCTCGTAGGGGCATATTTCCGACAGATCGGCATGTAGTTCCAGTTTGCCATTAACCAGCTTCATCAGTTTACGGTCGTGCATGGAGACGATTAATGGTGTGCCATCGGGTAAAAAGCCCAGACCGGATGGTTGGCCAGGTACGTCAACGACTTTTTCTCGCTTGCCATCCATACCCAGTGTGTAGACAGTGTGACCGTGCATATCCGAAAGCCAGAGTTTATCTCCCCGCCAGCGTGGACCTTCAAGGAAAACAAAATCGTCGGCAAATACAGTGGTAGATAGTTCTTTCATGGGATCTCCAGTTTTATTGGTATTTTGTTGTGCTTTAGATATGTATAGAAAGCTTGATGAAATTAAGATGATGCAGACAGGGTAGCATCAACTTGCTAAATCGTCCTGGTATGCACGGGAAAAACTAATCATAGTTGATGGCATATCTCAACATCATTGGTAGTGGTAAACTGCCGGCCAGTTTTGCGAAGCCCATATTGATAAACGACTGGAGAGGTCTAAATGAAAACAATGAAGGCAGTGGTAGCACGTGGATTGAATGACTATGCGGTGGAAGAAGTCACCCTGGATCCGCCCAAGGCCGATGAAGTATTAGTGAAAATAAAGGCTACAGGCATCTGCCATTCTGACCTGTCAGTCATTAACGGTACGATTCCGGTTGCTTTCCCAATGGTGCTCGGCCATGAAGGCGCGGGTGTGGTTGAGGAAGTTGGCGCCAATGTCACCAATGTTGCCCCCGGCGATCACGTAACTATGAGCTTTGTACCTAACTGTGGCGACTGTTATCACTGCCTGCGCAGCGAACCTTATCTGTGTTTAAAAAGCACGCCGGACGGCAAAATGATGGATGGCACCAATCGTGTGCACAAAGATGGCGAAGATATTAATGTTATGCAATTTCTTGGCAACATGGCTGAATACTCGGTGGTGCCATCTATGTGTCTGGTTAAAATAGATGATGACATTGATATGAAAGCCGCTGCCCTGGTGGGTTGCGGCGTTACTACTGGTGTTGGCGCTGCATTGAAAACTGCCGAGGTTAAACCCGGTAGTACGGTAGCGGTATTTGGTGCCGGCGGGGTTGGGCTATCTATAATCCAGGGTGCACGCATCGCCGGTGCGGCAAAGATTATTGCGGTCGACCTGTCTGATGACAAACTGGCTATGGCTAAGGAATTGGGTGCCACTGACGTGATCAATGCCAGTAGTGATACTGTCAAGGAAATCATGGCGATGACCGGTGGTATCGGAGTCGATTATGGCTTCGAAGCTATCGGCATTCCGGCCGTCGTTGATCAGGCCCAGAAAGCAACCCGCCGTGGCGGTACGATGACGGTAGTTGGTGTCGGTAAACTTGATCAGAAACTGGAGCTCAACGCACTGATGTTTCCACTTACGTCAAAAACCATTAAAGGCTCAATGTACGGTGGTGCCGAATTCAAAGTTGATTTTCCTAAATACCTTGAATTGTATAAGCAAGGCAAGCTGGATCTCGATCGTATGGTGACGCAGACCTATTCAATCGATGAGGCAGTGCAGGCCTTCGAAGACCTTGAAGCGGGCAAGAACGCCCGTGGCGTTATTGTTTACGACTAAAATTTCGGTCTTATTGTTGATCAAAAAAACCCGGCGCAAAACTGCCGGGTTTTCTTTATAAGAGAAGCCCTATACACACTGGAGCAATAGCCAGTGAATCTGCAGTTTGTAACAAAAGTCAGGGTGCTTGTTATTCTGGATCACCAGTTTATTCGGGATCACCAATGCTTGCTTGCATAGTATCCGCGACAAGTGCAGCTACATTTGAACCGGTCAGGGACTCCATAAATCTTACCAAATTTATTTTTTCCTTTTTGCTAAGTTTGAGTGGGTGAATGCGCGGATCCTGATTGTCATTGGGAAAACCGCCTCGGTTATAGAATTCGACTACATCTTCCAGCGTGGTCAGGGAGCCATCGTGCATATAGGGTGCGGTAAGCGCAATATTGCGCAGGCTTGGGGTACGATATTTCCATCGATCCTGGGGAGACTGGGTGATTTCGTAAAGACCGAGATCATTTTGTCTGGGTCCAGAAACTGAAGCAATAATGCTGTTGTTCACCTCGACAAACTGCCCAGGTGCGATCTGCACTCTGGTCGTAAGTGATGTGGTGGTAAGCGGAGAGGCCTGCATAGCCGTCTGGTATCCTAAACCCGTATTATGTAAGCCACTGTCGGTGAAGAGGGCATACTCTTCACTAACGAGATGGCAGCTGCTGCAGCCACCCTTACCCACAAATAGTTCAAAGCCAGCGCGGGCCCCAGGATTAAGTGCATTATTTTGTTTGCCAAAGTACCACTGATCAAAGGATGAGTCAGCGGAAGTTAAAGTCCTTTGATAGCTCGCCAACGCCATACCGACAGTTTCCATAGTTGCTGAACTTTGATATGCCGCTTCGAAAAGACCCTTATAGTCAGCAAGCAAATTTAGTTTCCGGATAACAAAACCGACCGAGGGATTGGCCATTTCGTTAGGCGCCAGAAGTGGTCCCCAAACCTGTTGTTCCAGAGCGTACTCACGCCCGTCATGGAATAGCCGTTCTAAATAAGCGACATTGTAGAGAGTCGGAGCATTGCGGCGAACGCTACTGCCTTCGATACCTACAGCCGTGGCCATCTGATTGTTGGTAAAACCCTGTTCTGGCACATGACACATGGCACACGACATAGTGTTGTTGAGCGACAGTCGTCGATCGAAAAATAGTTTTTGTCCGAGATTGATAGCCGCCGCCGTTATTGGATTTTTATCAGGTACTGGCGGCGGGGGCAAACCTAAAAGCGACTTGCCAGACCAGCGTGATATGGAAGGGGAGGCATTACTGCTAGTTAAATCTGCTTTGTCCTGATCGGCGGCTTTTGTATTCGTTAGCGAAGCGGAGCTTGCTGCGTCTTCTATCTGTACCGTCTTGATATCACTGATCAGCGTATCTGCATGAAGATAAGAGGTGCTATAAATATTACGTATTTTTTGATCCCGGTCGATTAAAAAAACTCGCAGAATATGGGAAAACCGCCCCGCGTCCTTGCCGTCTTTATCGAATACTTTTGAAACTGTCTGGGCATAATCATTAAGAATTGGTTGCAGGGTATCATCGCCACTGGTGGTCAGGAATTGCCAGTCAAGCGTGTCGCTTTGAAAACCTTTCCCATAGCGCTGCATAACCTCGGGTGTGTCATGTTGAGGGTCGAAGCTTATAGTGATCATGCGCAACGTAGTTGTAAGGTTGTGTTGTTCAGCAATCCTTCGCTTGATTTTGTGGAGTACCGCTGTCGCTAATGGACAACCATTGATGTCGTCGCAAGTAGCGTAGATGAAACTTAATAACACGATATGCCCATCAAACAGATCGTGAAGTTTCAGCGATTCTCCATCTGTATTGATTACTTCGCCATCCGCTGCGTCGCCAAGAACTGGCAACGTATAGGTGTTAGGATCAGGTGCGGGGAACTCCAGGGATCGGTAACCGGGCGCCAGAATTTGAGCATCGGCATACGCAGTCTCGGAGCAGAGCAGCAGCACTGCTGTGCACAGCGCCATTAAACCAGGGATTATTGAACCAAAAACTATTAAGCCAGATACGACTGAACCAGGTGCTACTGCAGCACGTACAGGCTCGCCAAAAATTACCGCGACGGTCTTGCTGTGGCGAACGCGTTCCAAACTCCAGCTTGCTATCATTTATCGTGGCCTGAAATTCGCGACTTACTGTATGTTTTATGTCCAGCGTGTCGCTAGTAGGGCCGCCACTATCCCGCAGTTGGCCGGAGAATTAATTTTTCACCAGCGATGCTGAATGGTCATCCGATGTTTGTGCTGTATAAAGTGAATAAGCTCCGAAACGCATCTGATGTGCTCGCCCAAGCTTTGCGGCAATGAAATCAATGGCGAACTGCTGTTTTAACTCTTTGCCATCCCAGCTGTAAAGCTTGAGGAACTGATCGTTGTCCTCGCCTTTTTTATCCCAGTTTGCCAACAACGAAGTTGTATAGTAAAGCCGCTTGCCATCCCAGCTCGATGAAACCATGTTTACCTGCGCACCGATTTGTTTTTCGTAGGTTTGTATCGGTTTGTGGGGATCAGAAATATCGAAGCCGCGGGTCTTGCCATCCATAAAGGTATTCACCCAAAGCATATTGTCATCGCTTTGTATGGATATATCTACCGGCAGGGGAATCTTTGCCGGGTCGCCAATGTCGGCAACTTCCTTCGCCTGCCACTCACCAGCCTTGTCTTCATAAATCAGCCAGATTTTTGAAGTAAGAGCGGTAGTCGTGAAGCAATAGTGGTTGTCGGCACCCAGGGCGCAACGGATTTCCAGGGGCGCGCCGGGCACGTCGAGAATTTTCTTCGGTTTACGGGTATGCAAATCCCAGATTACAACAGTATTACCAAAGCGCTTCATGGCTTCGGGGTCGCTGAGCATCTTGCCAAAATCCATCATGTAATTGGACCAGCCGGTAAACGATGAGGTGACCATGACATTACGTTCAGGCAGGGCGCGTATGTCGTAGCCGTATCCTCCAGCGTAAACTCCTGATTTGGTGGCGCCGCGCAGATCACTATCATTGGGCATCCAGTGAGTGGTGATGTATTCGCCATTATTTGTGTACTCAACCAGGGCCGTGCGTCCGCTGTGATCCTTATTATTGGACAGACCCGTGATCATCATTCGGCCGGGCAGGGCATAGGTGGTATGCGGTCCTACTACACCTCCGCTTTTAGATACGAAATCGGTAATCACTTTATGGAGCGTGGGTTTGCCCGGGTTGCTATGCACGTCGAAAATAAATATCTTGTTAGTGTCCAGACCACCGGCCCACAGGTAACGGCGGTCATCAGTAAATCCAGAGTGATGTGCTTCGTTTCGCCCCCCTACGGAAAGGCTGCCGACCACCTTGCCATAATTGTCCGAGGCAGGATTGACCGCGACGGTGACCAGTTTGTCCTGCTCGTCGCCAACACCAGGCATGCCCAGAGTCCAGACATAGACAAAATCTTCCTGGCCAATAATTTTTGCCATGTAGGGCGACATACAGGTTTCGTCGGCATGAGCGCCAGAGCTAAGTGTCGCGAAAACAGTCAGCAAACTTATTCCGAGGCCAGTAAAAAAAGAGCTTGTTTTTTTATTTTTCATAATCAACCCACTTTAAAATTCTGAGAGTTTAAATACTCGCTGTTTGCTGTGAATAAGAAGCACAATAGCGCCCA
Organism: Gammaproteobacteria bacterium; assembly: GCA_003645535.1. Lineage (GTDB taxonomy): Bacteria > Pseudomonadota > Gammaproteobacteria > Pseudomonadales > Porticoccaceae > HB2-32-21. Next base: position 12,872 of record QNFP01000013.1, read on the forward strand.
CGCCAACAACGTCTTCGAAATCCGCAGCCAGACTGGAAGGGGGCTATTTGTTTGCTGTTATTACCTGCTCCTGTTACCGACTTTCTTTGTCATGTGGTTTACACTAACACGCTGATTGCCGCAAAGTAATATTATTTATAGCACAGGATGATATTGGCGCCACCATACCAGTGGTATCTTGATTATGGATTATGGATTATTGGTAATAAGCCCAACTGTCGGGAGCCTGGATAAATTACGATCTGCCATGCATCCAGGCAACTTTGGGGAACAGGGCAATAGTTATTTGAATGGACAAAAATGTAATCCGCAAAAATTGACAACTGACGAGGAGATACCATGAATAGAGGACATGCACTTATTACTGGCGCAATCGGCGGTCTTGGCACCGCTATGACTAAAAAACTGATAGCGCAGGGAATCCCGGTGATCGGTTGTGATCGCAAAGCTGACCAACTAGATGGGTGGCGAGAACGCGAACTCAACGAAGAACAAAGCAAAATGGTAACTTTGTTTCCCCTTGATGTTACTAAAGAAGAACACGTCGATGCGGTAGCCACTGAGTTAGGAGAAAGAAATATCCATATTGCCTATCTTATCAATAACGCCGGCATTCAGGGCCCGGGTAAAGTCTGGGAGCAAGATACCAAAACATGGGATCGTGTCGTTAAGGTTAATATGTACGGTACCTTTTTCCTGTCCCGCGCGTTTTCAAAGCAAATGGTCGAAGCTGGTTTTGGCCGCATACTTAATTTTTCTTCCGGCGCTGCCTATAATCCGCCACGGGAATGGGGCAGCTACGCGGCAGCGAAGGCGGGTGTCCTCGGATATACACGTTCGCTGGCACAGGATCTTGCCCGCTACGGTATCACCGTCAATGTTATTGTCCCTGGCCTGATTATGCATGAAGGTATACGCGGCGTAATTCCCGACAAATTTTTTGAAAATCTGGAGAAGGAAATACCGATGAGGCGCCCGGGTAGACCGGAGGAAATAGCTGAAGCTGCTGCCTTCTTTATGTCAGAAGGCTCTTCGTTTGTGACCGGGCAGACTATGCATGTTAATGGCGGTATGTATATGCCCGCCTGATAGTGACTTTATTGGTGCAACAGGTTTGATTTTAACAGGCGGTTACAAAACACTAGCGAGGCCGGTGGTGCATGGCGGAGTTGACCACGCTGGCTGACCTTCAACTACCTGCCGCAGAAGGCGGTTGCGGTTTTTTAATTAAATAAGTTAGAGCTGCACCAATCCAGAATGCTGCACCAACAAAGTAAAAAGCATCGTTATAGGCCATCACATAACTTTCCCGTCGTGCAATGGCATCAATGGCTCTCAGTGCCTGCTCCTGGGCGAGAATGGCATCAGCACCGAGGTTGATGAAATAGCCCTGTAAGCTCTGCAATCTGTCGACGGTTAAAGGGTTATACAGGGAAATATTCTCGACAATATGGCTGGAGTGAAATTGTTGGCGTATAGATAGAAACGTTGCCAAAAAAGCTATACCGACAGCGCCGCCCAGATTACGGGTAAGGTTATACAGACCGGATGCTGAGCCGACCTGGGCTTGCTCAATGCCTACGGTGGCGATAACAGCGAGGGGTATGGAAAGCAGAGGTTGACCAATGCCCCGGATAAAATTGGCCAGCAACAGTTGTTCGTAGGCATATTCTGCGTTCATGTTGACATTGATCATGCAACTCCAGCCAAAGACGATGCAGCCGACACATACCAAATGTCGCGGATCAACGGTTTTCATCAGTTTTACTAGTATGGGCACCATAATTAGCTGGGGAAAACCGAACCACATCATGGTGACTCCAGTTTGCCATGCGTTGTAATCCTGTATCTGCGCAAGATAGAGGGGCGTGATAAAAATCGTTCCATAAAGGCCCAGGCCCAGGATCACGCCAAGAATATTGGCGAGGCTGAAGTTCCAGCGCTTAAAAAGGCGGAGGTTGATAAAGGCATTGTTACCCCACAGCTGGCGGTATAGAAAAATCAGAAAACACCCACCAGCGAAGGCCGTCGCCCGAACGATAGCCTGTGATTCAAACCAGTCCAGACGGTTGCCTTCTTCAAGGATTATAATCATTGAGCCGAGGGCAATGGATAACGTAATAATGCCTGTCCAGTCGCCTGTTTTTAACAGACTGCGGTTGCCTTTGGTCTTTTCCAGGCCCCACGACAAAATTGCAAACATCAATATGGTAGGAATGATCTGCATATAAAAAATCGACTGCCAGCCGATGGCTTCCGTCAGATAGCCACCAAGTGTCGGCCCGATACTGGGGGCCTGGGTAGCGGTGAGAGAGAACATGGCAATTCCCAGAGGCTGCTTGCTGGGCGGCAGTAAAGTCAAAATAACCGTAAAAGACAGCGCGATAAAAGAACCACCGGCAAAACCAGCAATGGTTCTAAACACCAGCATGGATTCAAGATTCCAGGCCATAGCGCAGGCCATGGTGGCGGCCATAAACACGAGAGACGTGGTGAGTACAAAGCGCCGTAGCCCAAATACCTGGACCAGCCATCCTGTCAGCGGGATGACGATTACTTCGGCAGTTAGGTAGGCGGTGGATATAAAAGAGCCTTCATGTAGCGTTGCCGACAATGCGCCCTGGATTTCCTTCAGGGACGAGTTGGTGATCATGATGTTTAGAACGGCGATAAAGGCACCGATCACGCTGCCCCACACGGTGAACCAGGTGCGCATAGAGACGTAATCTTCGGGGAGAGTTTCCGCAGGTTCTACGGTTTCTCCTACTTCATTGTTGCCGTCTGCGGTGGTTGCATCATTCATTTCTAATTTGGTCGTTTAGTTAATCTGCTCGGCCTAGATTTCAATGTTTAGTTCGTTGTCGGCAACTGTAACGGTATAAGTTTGCAGGCACTTTTCCTTACGAATAACATTAAGCATCTGGATCCCCGGTGGGAAATTCGCCCATTTATTCACGCCTCCGGTGGCTATATCGAACTGGGCACGATGTATTGGGCACTGCAATGTTTTGCCTCCATCCATTAATTTGCCGTTTTTCAGTGGCAGCATCAGATGGGGGCAGCTCGCCTGCACGGCATGAAAGCCACTGTCGAGATGAAAAAGAAGAACTTTTGTGCCGTCTAAGTTAAGTAGTTTCCTTTCGCCTATGGCCAGCTCATCGGCTGAACCTGCGTGATGACTTGTCATATTATTATCCTGTCAATTATGTGTTGGTTTTGATTTTGATTTTGATTTTGCTATTAGCTTAGGTTGACTAGTGCTCGGGCGTTGGCAGTTTTTTCATAAAAAAGATAAAACCGAGACTGACTATAAATGCAGCGCCCATAAGATAGAAGCAATCATTGTAAGCCATAATGAAACTCTCTCGTCGTGCGATAGCATCGACAGCCCGCAAGGCCTGTTCCTGAGCAAGCACGGGATCGGCACCCAGGTTGCTAAAGTAGTTTTTGAAGCCCTGCAGGCGCTCTATCGTTATCGGGTTATAAGCAGATACTGATTCGAGGATATGGTTGGAGTGAAATTGTTGGCGTATCGACAGAAAGGTGGCCAGACCGGCGATGCCTACGGCACCACCCAGGTTACGCAGTACATTTAGTAAACCCGATGCGGAACCGACCTGTTCCTGTTCGATTTCAGCGGTGGCGATAACATTTTGCGGAACCATAATAAAGGGCATGCCCAGCCCCCGAATTACATTTGGCCATATGAGGTGATCACGGGCATAGTCGGCAGTCATGTAGATATTGAGCAAACAGCTGAGGCCGAAAATAAACGTACCGATGGCGAGCAGCACTCGCGGGTCGATCACTTTCATCAGGCGCAGAACAATGGGTACTACTAGTAGCTGTGGCAGGCCCACCCACATCATCACCAGGCCAATTTGCATAGCGTTATAGCCGTGTACCTGAGCCAGATACATGGGCATGATAAACACTGAACCGTACAAGCCGAGACCAAGCACGATCCCCACCAGATTGGAGAGCAGGAAGTTTCGTCGGGCCAACAGCCTCAGGTTGATAAAGGGTTGTTTACCTTTGAGTTCTATAGCGACGAATATTATCAGGCAGGCAATCGCCAATATGGTGCCGCGCAGAATAAAATCAGATTCCAGCCAGTCATTGCGCTCACCCTCTTCGAGCATAATGATCATTGTGCCGAGGCCGACGGCCATAGCTGCCATCCCGTACCAGTCTCCATTTTTAAGTAGCGACAGGTTTGGTGCAGATTTCTTCAGGCCATGCCAGAGAATCAGGAACATTATCGATGTGGGGATAATCTGCAGATAAAAGATTGCCTGCCAACCAAAGGTCTCGGTCAAATAACCACCCAGGGTTGGGCCTATGGTGGGCGCCTGGGTGGCGGTCAGGGCAAACATGCCCATACCAATAGGCTGTTTGCTGGTCGGTAGCAAGGTAAGAATGAGGGTGAATGACATGGGAATAAGCGTGCCGCCGGTCAGCCCCGCCAGCGTTCGGAATACCAGCATGGACTCCAGATTCCAGGCCATTGCGCAAAGCAGGGTGGCCCCGACAAAGAGTGCGATATTGACCAGCATGTATCGACGCAGACCGAACACCATGGCCAACCACCCGGTAAGAGGAATGACAATCACCTCTGCGGTCAGGTAGGCTGTGGAGATAAATGAACCTTCCTGGAGCGTGGCGGCCAGGGCTCCCTGAATGTCTTTCAGGGATGCATTGGTAATATGGATGTTAAGGACAGCAATAAATGCACCGAGTACACCGCCAAAAACTGTCAGCCAGGTGCCGAAGGAGACATGGCTTTCATCCTCAACGAGTGTAGAGGGTATTTCTTCGACGTTATCGGTAGTGGAAGTGCCACTCATGGTGATATCAGTATTTGCTTAACTGAGACTTTTATTGATTTGTTGCCAGCTCGCTTTCATTGCCACCGCGGATATCAACTTTAGCGGTGACTGACATACCTGGACGTAGACGCTTGACCACAGGGTGGTCCAGGTCAAGCAAAATCTTCACTGGCACACGCTGTACTATTTTGGTGAAGTTGCCGGTGGCGTTATCTGCCGGTAATAAGCTGAATTGCGCACCACTGGCCGGCGATAGACTATCTACAACACCATCTATTATCTCACCCGGAAATGTATCTATTTCAATTTTGGCTGTTTGGCCCGGTTGCATGTTGGTCAGCTGGGTTTCCTTGAAATTAGCGCTGACCCAAATCTCATCCAGTGATACCAACGCCATCTTGCGGGCACCGACATGGATGTATTCACCCGGTTCCACATGTTTGTTACCAACCACTCCGGAGCGGGGAGCCCTTATATCGGACAGATAAAGCGCGATCTCTGCTATACGTTGTCTGGCTTCGGCTTCCGCCTGCTCTGCGCTAAATTCTTCTGCTTCGGCGGTTAGTACTTCGCGCTGGGCACGAGAAGCGACATAGTTGGCCTGAGTGCGAGCCAGTTCGGCTTCGGCGGCAGCGACATCAGTAAGAGAGTGGTCATAAAGTTGTTTCTCGGCAAAACCCTTTTCCCTCAACTCCTGTGCGCGGACAAGATCCAGTTTGGCGCGCTGTAATTCTGCCTGGGCGGCTCTAACTTCAGCCTGACTTGCCTCAGTAGTCGATACCTGTAATGTTAGCCGGCTTTCGAGGTGCGCCAGACTCGCCTTGGCGCCAGCAACATCAGCTGCAGCTTTTGCGACACGTGCCGTAAAAGTGTGTTTATACATCGATATTAGAATGGCGCCTTCTTCAACTTTTTCATTGTTTTTCACATTGACCTGTTCGACGATGCCCGGCACCTTGGCGCTAATTACTGTGATATCAGCCTGCGTATAGGCGTTATCAGTCGATTCCCAATAACGACCTTCAACCCACCAGTTTTTTAGCCACCAGCCACCGCTTGCCAAAGCCAGGACTAACAGGGAGAGCAGAATAATTTTACGCATGACATTTGCCAGTTAATTTGTGGAGGAGGCAGCAGATATATTGTGTTAATCATTACTGCATATCAGATTGCTGTTCAACAAATAGCCCAATGGCCTGTTGTCGAGCCAGGTAAGCGAATTATATTTCTTTCAGGGACCACCGTAAGATATCTTGCTTAGTAGCGGTACTGTGCCGTACCCTAGCACCGAGACATTGACCTTGCAAGGGTTTGAGATTTATTTAAGTTACTTTCCCGGATTGAAAAATGTGTGTAACTTTATTAGTTGCAAAGCCTGCGGGGAAAACCTTTCAGCGCCATGAATAAGGACACCAGGAGTGATGAAAGAACAAAACGATGATCTCGAACTGGAGCGGCGCAATATCATTCTCAAGGCGGGGATGGAGGTATTGTTTGAGTACGGTTATCTTGGCGCCAGTGTTGATGAAGTGGTGCGTCGCGCTGGAGGATCCAAGCGGACGGTCTACAAATATTTCGATAACAAAGAGGGCCTGTTTGCGGCAATCGTAGCTAATCTTGTCGAGCAGATGATGGCACCCCTGCAGCCTGAGATTACTGATGAAAAGGGCCTGTACGATACTCTGGAAAACCTGGGTCAGAATTATCTGAGTGTCTTATTGCAGAAAGAAAGTATCGCAATTTTTCGTATCGTGGTATCGGAAGGCGCCCGGTTTCCCGAACTGGGTAACGCGCTTTTTGAGTCTGGGCCGGGGGTCGCAGTCGAAAGACTGTCAAAGTATCTGCGCCGCCAGACCGACCTGGGAGTACTCAAGGTAAATGATGCGGAGGCAGCGGCTCGACAGTACTACGGCATGATTCGTTCCGATTTGCATATGCGGGCACTATTGGGGCTTGAGCTCCCTGATAAAGAGGAAATTGATGAGGGTATTAGCCGTGCCGTCGATATTTTTATTAAAGAATATGATGTTGATTAGCAAGCCTGGGACGCTTACATGCTCACCTCAGTTTATCCACGCAAGGTATCCAGCAGATGTCGGATTGACCTGTAATTAGCGGTTGGCGGTGATTTTGTAGTATCCTTAGTTGCGGCATTTACGATCTGCCCTCCTTGCACGTTGTTGTAAAGTAGTTGTAAAGATGTTGCTGACAGGCATGTCCTCGCGCTGCCCGGTTTATTAATTTCCCCCGCATCATTCGCCATTATTTCAGTACAGGGATCTGTTATCTGAGTGCGCGTGGAACGGGATTAACGCACGGTAAAGTAGTTATGAGTGTTAAACACCACCGCGACAATGCAAGGCTTGGCTTGTTCAGTTTGCGTCTTCTTTTTCTCCCCCTTTTGTTTCTGACTTGCTCAACTAGTTTATTTGCCGCATCAGCCACTTTTGGCAGCTTCGAGCGCAAATTAGCTACTTTTGATCCTGGCGGTCGGTACCTGACCAAACCTATTGAGCGGCAGGTGCCTGGTCTCAGTATCAATGGTTCTTATTATCTATGGTCTGATAGCCTGGTCTCAGGACAGGACGACATTGGTTTTCGGGATCGGGATTTTCGTGCTTTGCAGGTACAGAATATTTTTGAAGTTGAGTTGAACTATCGTTTTTCGCCAAATATGGAAATTGCCAGTATTAACCATTTTTTGTACGATGCTGTGTATGACCTGGAAAGTGCTGATGGTCTGTATGCGTACCGTGTCGACAAAGCATTTCGTAATTACGATGATTCTGAACGGATAGCACGGGAATTGTATTTTTCTTACCGCACCTCGAAACTGGATGTCGTGGTGGGCAAGCAACAAATCGCCTGGGGGAAAATGGATGGTCAATTTATCGATGTTATAAATTCTATGGATCTGAGGGAATCGGTGCAGTTAGAGGCCAGTGATTACGAGATGCGCCGCCTGCCGATGTGGATGGCAAATGTGACTTACTATTTTGAAGATGTTTCTCTTAACTTATTATTGATTCCGGATTTTGAAGAAAACTTTAATCCACGCTACGGCGCACCCTGGTCTTCGCCATTACTGCCACCCGATGATGCCAATGCAGCGTCGAATCAGGCGCTACTAGATGGCAAGACCAACGCTGCGGGTGATCGTATTTCTCATGCGAATAACCCTGACTGGTACAGATTTAGTGACCAACAGTTTGCAGCTCGTATAGATGTCGCCAACGGGCCGCTTACCTGGGGGCTGATTTATTATTACGCATGGGAGCGTGATGCCGTTCAGTCTGTCACCGGCAGATTTACCGATGCGACCGGCGACCATTTACTTATTGATCCTGAGTACGAACGGCTTCATCATTTTGGCTTTACCTCCGATTACGCCTGGGTGATACCCAGTGTTCCCTGGGTGGGCGCGCTGCCCATCGTGTTCCGAGCAGAAGCTCTGTATACCAGGAATGCTCACTTTACGGACTATAGCAAGCTCGCGGCAGCATATTCCGGCGCGTTGAATAACGGTGTTAGTGAGCATGATACTGTCCGCGCTGCACTGGCTTTTGAGTTTGCCCTGCCAGCCAATGTTACCGCTATATTTCAGCCTTCCTTTTATTATACGGACAACTGGCATGACGGGCTGGGCGTAGGTTTTGGCGGAGCGATTGGCGACCGCTGGAATTTCATTCCCGTTGTCTTTGTCGAAAAGCCAATTAGAGCCACACGGGATAGACTAAAGCTAAATGTGACTTTGAGCCCTTATTTTAGTGGTCCTGACCGGGGTTACCAGGGTGGTAAAGCCAGGTTTGTGGCCAGCTATGAAGTTAGTCAATATATCAAAGGCAGTATTATCTACACTGATTACAGTGGGGGAGACAATGATGATCTCTTTGGTCAGTATGACAAGTGGGATAATATTGGTATCGAGCTACAATATGAATTCTAGACTATGATTATTAATGACACCGCAAACGTCTGGTCGCTGAGCTACCGTCGGTTGTGCATTTTAACGAGCCCGGCCCTCAAACCGTTGTTATCTTATTTAACAGCGGTTTTTTTTATGCTCGCACACCCACAGTCCGAGGTGTTTGCCAGCGACATATCTACGCCTGATCAGCAAGCTGTGCAAAAAGGCGTAGTGAATAAGAGGGTTACTCATAAGGGAATGTGGCGAACACCTGGAAACTTAACAGCAAGCGAACAACGCCGCGTTGATATTAATTCGAGTTCATCTGACCGCGGCACCGTGTCCTACCTGCCTACAGAAGAGTGGCCCTTCGAAGCGCCATTTTCGGCCCAGGAGATTGGCTATCGCGTAATGGATTTTAGCCATGTACCACGATGGTCCCATGTCATGGCCGATGCCTTTGGTGTATTGACCAAAGCTGGCTATTTGACTCAGGGTGTGACAGTAGGAATGGTAGAGCAAATATCCGCACCGGGGGCACTGACACAGATCGAGTCCCAACCCGGTGATATTTATTCGCGACAAATTTATTTTGATGTTTATCCACCTAAAAATAAAGGGCTGCAGCAAATGTGGCTAATGCGGCGCTCCGGCGCAGATAACCCTACTAAGTTGGATTTTTTCATCTATAGCCCATCACTCCGTCGCGTGCGGCGGCAACCACCACCCCGGCGTGAAACACAGTTTCCGGACATGGTGCAATCCTTTGACGATATAACGGGGCGAGAGGCCTGGGAGTTCGACTGGCGATTACTGGGTGCTGACACTCTTTATAAAACGGTGCGCTTCCCAATAAACCGTGAAACCATTACGCTCGGTCGCGCGAACGGTAGCTATTATGATGTACCTACTGCAGAGATCAAAATGATGGGTGAACGGTATCCGTTTTATCGGACCGATGGGGGTGTTGATTGTTTTGTCGTTGAGGCAAAACCCAATCGCGACTGGTTGCCCAATTATGAAATTTCAAAATTAATTTACTGGGTCGATCAGTTCTATTTTTATCCGCTTCGTATCGAACAATATAATGAAAACGGTGAACTGAAGACGGTGCAGGTACGATTGGCGCGGCACGATAATACCAAACTGGCAGAAGGCTATGGCTATTCCAACAACCTTTCTGTTTACTACGATCTTCAGCAGGATTTATTGAGTTATAGTCTGCATGACGCAATTATGGTACGTGAGTGGAGTGAGGAGGAGCTCACTATGTTTACGCCAGACTTTATGCGTCGGCGTTGGTTAAAGTATCCACAGCAAAGTCAGGCTTTAGTCGATAGCCCTGAGCAATTTTATCTACGCCCGCAACTTCTCAAAGATCGCTTTCCAGAGGAACGTCCAATAAAAATTACTGAGGATGTGGTGGCGAGAATTAAGGAGCAAAATAAAAACGGATACTTAAAGTTTTCTGAAAGCGATTGAATTTTGATGAACGTTTTATTCAAAAGAAGATAATAAAAAAATGAGGATTGGATAATGACTTACTTACCCTTAACGAAAGAGCAGCAGGATTTAAAAGATCTGGCGGCACAGCTAGCAGTAGCGGAAGTGGCCCCGCGCGCCAGTGAAACAGACAAGACTGGTATGTTTCCGCGTGCCTCGCTGGACGGATTAAAAGCGAGCGGATTGTGGGGCTTGCGCGTATCGAAAGAACACGGAGGTATGGGCGCTGATTTGCTATCGACCTGCCTGGTTGTGGAAGAACTCGCAAAAAAATGTCCCTCCACAGCGATGTGTTACAAAATGCATGTGGAAGCGGCTGAGTTAATTAGCAAAATGCCTAGTGATTATCAGGTCGAGAACTTTGTTAAAAAAATAGCTGCCGGAGAAATATTGTGCACCGTAGCTGGTGGAGAAACTTCCGGTAAGGGAGATGACTGGATACCGGGTATGGTGTTGTCCTCCGTGGAAAAGGGCAGTGATGGGTACATCCTTGATAATGTCCGCAAATCCTATGTGACATCGGCAGGGGAGGCGTCGCACTATTTTATGCTATGCAGGGTCGGAGATGAAGCAAAAGGTCACCAGTTGACCGCCCTGTTTATTGAAGCTGACAAGGTAGATTGGGAAACACTGGGCGAGTGGAATGGTCTGGGTATGCGCGGCAATAATAGTATGCCCATTTGCTTCAATGGAGTAGTGCCGGAGCAAAATCGTCTGGGTGAAGAGGGTGCTGCATTGAAATATCTGGGAGCAATAATGATGCCGGTGGTTGCCTTAACCTATGGGGCGGCTTATCTTGGCGTGGCGTCAGGCGCTTACGAATTAGCGATGGAAGAAGCATCGAAAGTACACCCAAGCGGAGCCAAACGCCTGGATAGCCCGATTAATCAACGGCGCATGGCTGAGTTGAGTGCCAAAATTGAAGCAGCACGAGCATTGCTACACGTTGCCGCAACAGCAGGTGATGCTGGCCAGGTAGGCGCACCACTGCCTTATTTGCAGGCTAAAGTATGTTGTTCAGAGGTGGCGGTACTGGTTACCCAGGAATTGATGACTATGTTTGGCGGCACTGCCTTTGCAGCTCGATTACCCTTTGAGCGTTATTTCCGTGATGCGCGGGCGGGTATGATTATGGGTCTGGCCAATGATGATGCTTATCAAACCATCTACAGTATGTTGTTCCCCGCAAAGAAGAAATAGTGCGCAGCCATCCGACTCCTGCCATCTGAAGCGTTGGTTTAAGCTATATTATGAAAGTTCATATTGATTTGTGTTTGATTCCCAGGGCGGGGATGTGTCGGTGTCCCGGGATATCGCCGAATGCCAGAAAATATTTGCGAAACGAGGTTTGACGCACTATTTACATGCCTATGGAACCAATGTCGAAGGCGATTGGGACGAGGTGATGAATGCAGTTAAAGAATGCCATGGGCGTGTTCCTTAGGTCGTACCAGAATCTCATCAACACTCAAGATTGGTACGCGAACTGATCGGGAACAAAGTCTGGATGAAAAGGTCGACAGTGTGGCGGATAAGCTGCGCTGATAACACCATCGGAAACGAGTACAAGGGGAGGTCAATATGGCCCATAGTATTAGATTTGTAGTTTTTTTTATCAGTTTGTTTGTTGCAATTATTTGTGCGGCGGAGGGCACAACAAGTTCCGGCGCTATACAGGACATACTCCAGAGTCCGGATCGTACGCCGGCCTTCGCCAGTCGTGATATCTATCGTCATCCTTCGCAAACCCTGGTTTTTTTCGATGTGCAAGCCGACATGACGGTGGTCGAGATCTGGCCTGGTACAGGCTGGTATACGGAAATACTGGCTCCGTATTTGAGTTCCGGTCAACTCTACGCCGCACACTTTCCAGCGGACTCCGGGGTAAAGTATTTTGCTGACTCGCGGATGTTTTTTGAGGAAAAGCTCAAAGCGTACCCAGATGTGTACGCATCTGTCGTACTGGGCGAATTCAGCCCGAAGATGAATGTTTTGACCGTGCCCGACGGTAGTGCTGATAGAGTGTTAACCTTTCGTAATGTACATAACTGGTTGCGTAGTAAGAATGAAGCGGAAGCTTTTTCACTTTTCTACAGGGTATTAAAACCGGGTGGAATTTTGGGTGTCGTCGAACACCGAGCCAAACCGGGAACTGACTGGGAGACGATGAAAAAGAGTGGCTATATGACAGAGGCTTATGTGATTGAGCTTGCCGAACAGGCCGGTTTTGTTCTTGAGGCGCGCAGTGAGATTAACGCTAATCCAAAGGATAGCACTTCCCATCCCAAAGGCGTGTGGGCCTTACCACCGACCTTGCGCTTGAAGGACAAGGAGCGGGATAAGTACCTGGCGATCGGTGAGAGTGATCGTATGACCTTGCGGTTTAGCAAGCCGCTGTCTGCAAACAAGTGATCCTTGTTCCACCGGATCGACTAGGGGCAGATATTCTGACGGCCCTTATCGAGGAATTCATCCTCCAGGAAGGCACTGATTATGGTCGTTACGAGACGGCACTGGCTAACAAAACCGAACAGGTGCGAAGGCAGATTGATAAAGGGGAAGTTTTTATCACCTATGATGAGCAGACGGAAAGTTGCAATTTGTTGACCAAAAGAGAGTATCAGCGTTATCAGGATAGTCTGGTTTAGTTATTCAGAGCTTTGAGCGGGAAATTTCAGCAGTGAACTTATCATAATAAAGTAGTTGAAGAATATTCTACAACCAATTGAATTAACTGTATTTTTATTATGAACTATGATGCAGTAACAAAGCGCTTTCTCTTTGCTTCTGCAATGAAAACTTAATGCGTAAGCAGCGTCACTTTCTCAGGGATGGTAAGCAGCGGACTGACCAGGGTCACCAGTTCGCGCCGTTGTTTTGATCGAAGCCAGTGCTGCCAGTCCTCTTTGCTCTTCATTTTTACAATGATATAGCGGGCATTAGGGTCATCCACTCCGCAAAGAGATTCGCCTGATATAAAGCCACGTGCTGAGACCGTAGCCTGAATGATTTTGTTTGCGAAGTTTTCGTAAGTACTGCTCATATCTGGGGCGATATGTCTTTCAATAATGACTGTGATCATGGCTGAGATAAAAAATGTTTTCCTGGAGGATAGTGGGCGTATTAAGGCGTTAATTAATAAAAGTACGAAAACGCTTATGATACTGGAGCACTCTTTTTCTGTCCTGGACAAATTGGCAAATGAACATACCTTTTGACCTGTTGCTGGATACGACGGGCCTGGTTTGCCCCGAACCGGTAATGATGCTGCACAGTGCGGTACGGGGTCTTGGCGCCGGTAAAGTCATCAAGGTTGTTGCTACCGATCCCTCCACGACTCGCGATATTCCCAGATTCTGTGGTTTCCTGGGCCATGAACTGCTCGCCCAGGAGCAATTAGAACAGTCCTACTGCTATTTTATTCGTTGTGGATAAAATAGCAGTAAATTTATTTAGCTAGTCAGTTAGGCTGTTAGTTAGGTCTTCAGTTAGGCTGTCAATTAGGTAGTCATTTAGCGCTTAGCCAGCGCTGAGATGGCGGCTAACGCCTCGGGATCGCCCGCCTTTATTTTGTTGGCGATATTGTGCTGAAAGTAATAGTGAAACTCTGGATGTGGTTCCGTTGCATACAGGGCGGCATCCCCGGGTAACACGGGGGTATCGATGACTTTATCATCGTCGGCTACCAGCCCAAGTATCTGGCCACCATGAAGTAACCGCCAACTGATGACTGATTTCAATACCAGGGTTTCGAATTTATCGCCGGAGAATACGGCATGGGTGCCTATGACATCAGGGATTTCCTGTATGACATCGGTTTCATGTTCGCAGGCGTAATCGTAATAATCGACAGCAGTTTCAAGTTCCAGCGATTTATGGATGGGTGCTTCGTGAAAAATTTCTTCGCTGCCGGGGTCGTAGTAGCCTTCCCATTCGCCGTTTAGTGGATCTTTGATTTCAGGGCAGGGCGTAAGTCGGTCTAACCAGGGGATCATCCCGACGACCTCACCATCCTCTCTGAGCCCCCAGCAAAGTATTTTGACGCTAAACAATTTCTGTTTGTGGGCATCATTTGTGTAAAGCATTTCGAGCCCGTCGAGTTCCGGTGCGAGACGAATAAAACGGTACGTTTTAGATGATGCGTAGGGCTGACCAGTGAAGAAATCAATAACGTTATTATTAGTAGCTGGTTCGGAAGTAGACATGTCGCATTCCCCTTACTCAATATTAGAAAGTTCAATATTTAAAAGCTTCAATATCGGAAATGTTCAGTGTTGGAAACGATCTGGGGTTCAAATTCCACCAAATCAAGTACTACCGCTACATAAGGTACCTTTTGGGCGACAAATACACAATACCTTGTGGTATATTTTTTTTCATGATGTTGTGGGCAGTATGCTACTGCGGGTTATATCAGTAAAATAAGGCGTTGCTTCCGTCTGTGCATAATGCGCAGCGTAATCGTTCCCGGAGCATTTATGGCGGTTAATCAAAGATGACGGTTAATAACAATCTGGTTCTAATCCGGCAGGCTAACGTTAAGGATCTTGAGCGCCTGTTTTTTGAATGTTTCTATAAGGACTATGCCACCGTACTGGTTGGGGGCTACAGTGAACCACTGTATTTGCCAGCTGGAGATGATCGCAGAGAATGTCAGTTACAATTCAGGAAGGATTTCTTTGCCAGCGCGCTTCATGAGATTGCACACTGGTGCATTGCCGGACGTGAACGCCGCAAATTGGTGGACTTTGGTTACTGGTATCGCCCAGATGGCCGGACGCCCGCCGAGCAAAAAGCGTTTGAACTTGTGGAGGTAAGGCCACAGGCGCTCGAATGGGTATTTTCTATGGCCACCGGTGTGTGCTTTCAACTTAGCAGCGACAATTTGCAGGCTGAAGAGCCTGCATCAAATGGTGATTTTGCTGATGCTGTTTACCAACAGGTACTTAGTTATTGCGCGCAGGGATTGCCACCACGAGGCGAGCTATTTGCGCGAAAGCTGGCCGCTTATTACGGGCTTGGTGACCCGGTCGATAGCTCATTTTATGATCGGCAAATACTGTCAAGGCGCCCATTGTCATGAGACACCCTGTAGAAAGCCTGACAATTAGCTGGGCGATTCGCCCCTAATGATGAACATCCTCGCTGATGAAGATATTGTCGATGTCGTCAAACTATTTGGCCGCTTTGGCGATGTAGACACCTGCCCGGGGCGAGATATTACCAATGATCGCCTTACCGGTGTTGACGTACTACTGGTTCGCTCAGTCACAAATGTAGATCGGCAGTTGTTATTACATAGTGATGTGCGCTTTGTTGGCTCGGCAACCATTGGCATTGACCACGTCGATCATCAGTACCTGCAAAGCAATAATATTCAATTCGCCCATGCTCCGGGCTGTAATGCCAGCGCTGTGGTGCAGTACGTGCTTGCTGTACTTTGCAGTAGTGTGTGTGACTGGCGTGATAAAACAATAGGCATTATTGGTTGTGGTAATGTCGGTGGTCAGTTATTGCGGTGTCTGCAAAAGCTGGGGGTCAAATGCAAAGTCTATGATCCTGTCCTGAATGAAACACAATGTCCTGTATTGGTTGATTTCGCCAATGTTATGACCGCGGATATCATCTGCTGTCACACACCGCTTACCAGAAGTGGATCGTTTCCTAGCTACCATATGATTGACCAGGCCGTACTTGAATCATTGCAGGGGGAAACTGTGTTAATAAATGCTGGTCGTGGCGCGGTCATTGATGGCTGTTCGCTGCTGGATGTGTCGAAGAAGAACCGGTATCTGCAGGTCGTGCTGGATGTATGGGAGCACGAGCCGGCGATAAGTTTGCCTTTGTTAAGTGAGGCGTTGCTGGGTACGCCACATATTGCCGGGCACAGTATCGAGGGTAAGCTGCGCGGCACACAAATGTTACTCGAAGCATTTTGCCAGTGGCGAGGCGAATCGAGTCCGGATTTTTCTGTGGGGAGAGAAGCCATACCGCTGCATGTGGATAAAAATGCTTCTCTGGAAAGTATCGTGTTGCAGGTCTATAACCCGCTTCGCGATTATAAGGAAATGGTTGCAGCGTTAACTGGTAGTGATATTGAAGTAGGGCAACAATTTGACATGCTGCGTCGTTGTTACCCGCAGCGACGGGAGTTTAGCCACTACTCGGTCGTTGGTGTAAGTGAGAAAGGAATATTAGAGGATCTCAAGGTGCTGGGCTTTCGTTTGAAGCAACTCGTTTGAAGCAACTCGTTTGAACCGTTTCGTTTCAACCGCTTCGTTTCAATCAGTGTGTATAAACCACCGCGTATAGGCCATGTGCTGAGGTGCAGGATACAGGCCTATAAATCGGTTTAATTCGTATCAGCAGGTGATTAAAGCGGGGGAGGCAGGCGGCAAAAATGCGGCTTGATCAGGCAGGTGAGCTGTCAGATTCTTTGGTGTCTGGACTAGCCTGGTTAAGTCGCTTACATGCGTCCTGAATCATGTCTTCAGTGATTGGCGTCTCACTGCCATCTTCATTGAGGATCGCGGCTTCGTGAAAGTCGAGAGTCTCATTCTCACTGCTTTGATTTACTGTCTCTTTGCCCATTTCCATATCTCTGTCGACCTATTTACATCGCTACAAAATAATACGATAACAACAACATAACACGAAACTCATGACATATCCGTGACATAGGTCAGTGATCTAAATTAATAGAAGGTAAACTGCGCAGGCAATCACATTTTAAAGTAGAGCTGCTTATCAATCAGGCCAATGCTTGATGAGGGTTTATAAACTTTCAGCCCATGGGCCAAAACATGGCTGAAAATGGTTAAAAAGCGGATATTACCGATATTTTCATCTGGGTTAATAATAAAAACGGCGTCTTTTGGCTATTTTTCCCTTAGCCCGGTCAGGAAGTGGCTGAATCGTGACATGGCATCATTAAGTTCGTCCTGGCGAGGCAGGAAGACAAGCCGATAATGCTGGCTATCGATCCAGTTAAATGCCGTGCCTTGCACAATTAGCATCTTTTCCTGTAACAACAGATCGAGCACCAGTTGTTCGTCATCTTTGATGGGATAAACGTCCGGGTCGAGGCGTGGGAATAAATATAAAGCGCCTTTTGGTTTAACGCAGCTGACGCCGGGCATTGCGTTGAGCTGTTCCCACCCCAGGTCGCGCTGGTCGTGAAATCGCCCCCCAGGTTTGACCAGATCTTCCACACTCTGGTAGCCACCCAGTGCGGTTTGAATGGCATACATAGCCGGCACGTTGGCACACAAGCGCATGGAAGCAAGCATTTCAATACCCTGGATATAATTTCGCGCGAGGTGTTTGGTGCCACTGGTGATCAGCCAGCCGGAGCGAAACCCTGCCAGGCGGTAATTCTTGGACAGGCCGTTAAAGGTGATGGTCAGAATATCGTCGGCCAGGCTGCCCATCGGCCAATGCACTGCGTCGTCATAAACAATACGATCGTAAATTTCATCGGCAAAAATAATAAGGTTATTGACTCGGGCCAATTCAATAATTTGTTCGAGGGTCTCTTTGCTGTACACCGCCCCGGTGGGGTTATTCGGATTTATGACCACAATGCCCTTGGTGCGTTTACTGATTTTGCTGGCTAGATCGTCGAGATCGGGCTGCCAGTCAGCACTTTCGTCGCAGCGGTAATGCACTGCCTTGCCGCCGGCCAGGGTGACGGCGGCTGTCCATAGAGGATAATCCGGTGTGGGGATAAGAATCTCGTCGCCATCATTTAACAGGGCTTGCATGGACATGACGATCAATTCGCTGACGCCATTACCGAGAATAATATCTTCAATATCAACATCGGCAATGCCCTGTATCTGACAGCGCTGCATAATCGCCTTGCGGGCACTGAATATCCCTTTGGAATGGCTATAACCCTGGGCTTCAACCAGGTTCATAATGACATCCTGGATAATTTCATCCGGCGCTTCAAAGCCAAAGGGAGCGGGGTTACCGATGTTCAGCTTGAGAATGCGATGGCCTTCCTCTTCGAGACGGTGCGCCTGGTCGAGAACCGGGCCACGGATGTCGTAACAAACGCTATCTAATTTGGTAGACTTCTGGAACTGTTGCATTAAAAATAGGCTTCCTGATACCGGTGGTTCAAGTAAATAAGTACTATTGTACCGTAAATATATGAGCGTAAAGGGTTAAAAAAACTGGAGAAACAATGAACGATTCACGAGATAAAGATGATAATCAGTGGCGCGAGAAATTAACGCCACAACAATATGAAGTTTGTCGAAACAAAGGCACAGAGCCTGCGTTTACCGGTGAATACAATGCCGAAAAGGCAGAGGGAGAATATCTTTGTGCGTGTTGCGAGACAAAGTTATTTGACTCTGAAAGCAAATATGATTCTGGTAGTGGCTGGCCCAGTTTTTATGCGGCTGCAGAAAATGCCTGCATTGATGAAGAGGTAGATAACAGTCGCGGCATGGCGCGCACAGAAATCACCTGTTCAAAATGCGGCAGCCATTTAGGACATGTGTTCCCTGACGGCCCACAACCTACAGGTCTACGTTTTTGCGTGAACTCGCTCTCATTAAAGTTCGAAAAGCAGGAAGAGAGCTAAGTCTCCCCCAGGTTGTTCATCAGGTTATTTGTTTAAGGAAAAGCCATGCTGAAAATTACCGCTATAACGGCATTAATCATGGTGGTGGGCGGGGTGCTGACCTATCGCCTTGGCCTCTTACCTTTTAATATCGCTTTTTATGGTTTTGGTATTGGACTGATTGTCTGCGCTTTATTGGCACTGACGTCCTCGGCCATGGTCTTCCGGCGCATGGCCAGAAAGGAAGCCCTGGGGCCAGTCCTGATGATTACAGTGGCAACGGTCGCTCCCGTGCTTATTGTTTTGATGACGGTGGGTGCCTCTGGGTTTAAAGCGCCCGCCATTCACGATATCACTACCGACACTTATGATCCCCCGCTATTCAGTTTTGCTCAGGAATACCGCAAACCGGGTGAAAACAGCCTCGACTATGGTGGTAAGGATCTGGCCAGCCTGCAGACCGCAGCCTATCCAGATATTAAAACTGTCTACCTGCCCGTTACCCAGGAGCAAGGTATGACGATAGTAAGGGCAGTTATTGATTCACTAGGTTGGCAGGTGTTAGGCGAAGATGTCGAGAACGGTCAAATCGAGGCCGTTGATAGAACGCCGGTAATGGGCTTTGCCGATGATGTTGTCATACGTGTCAGGCCGCTAAACGATGCCGTGTTGATCGACCTGCGCTCAGTGTCGAGAGTCGGTGTCAGTGATCTCGGTGCTAATGCCAAACGAATTAAACGCTTTGTCAAAGAGATCAAGGCGCAATACTGAAAAATAAATATAGAAATACCAACACACACGATTCAACTCGAACAAACATAAGGATAAAAAGATGATTGACGTCGAAGTTATGCACGGCAAATTACAGGGTTCTGAAAAAGATGGCATTTACGTTTTTAAAGGTATTCCCTATGCGTTCCCACCTATGGGCGAGTTCCGTTGGCAACCACCTCAGGATCCATGGCCATGGACAGGTGTACTCGATGCCAGTGAATTCGGCAAATGGGCGCCACAGAACAAATCGGCGATGGACGCCATCATGGGCGCAGAGGAAGGTGAGCAAAGCGAAGGTTGCTTAACGCTTAACATCTGGACGCCGGGTATGGACAACGCCAAACGCCCGGTTATGGTGTGGATACATGGCGGCGGCTTTACCATTGGTTCCGGCGCGCAGGGTGTTTACGAAGGACGAACATTGGCTCGTCACGGTGATGTCGTGGTGGTCACCATCAATTACCGTCTTGGCATCTTTGGTTTTGCCAACCTTAAAGAGGCTACCGGCGGCAGGATCCCGGCCACCGGCAATGAAGGCTTACAGGATCAGGCCAAGGCACTTGAATGGGTGGCGGATAATATCGATTTGTTTGGCGGCGACCCCGGCAACGTCACTATATTTGGTGAGTCTGCCGGTGGTATGAGCACAGGTGGCTTATTGGCGCTGCCGGAGGCGAAAGGCTTATTTCATAAGGCCATCCCTCAGTCAGGTTCCTGCCACACAGCCGCAAGTATGGATACCGCACCTCTGGTGGGTGAAGCTATCTTGAAGGATACCGGTCTTGATGCTGAAGGTTTAAACAGCGCCAGCGTCGAAGTGCTTTTGCGTGCACAACGACATATCGAAGGTGGCAAGGTGGCGGGATTCCCGCTGTCTAAATTAGGCAGCTTACCGTTTCGACCAGTAATCGATGGTTCCATATTGCCTTGCTTGCCTATCGATAGTATCCGAGCGGGCGGGGCAGCCAATATTCCCATTATGGCTGGCAGTACAGCGGACGAATGGCGGCTGTTTGGCGCGCTGTCGCCGGCGATTACCGGCCTGACCGAAGATACTATGAATACCCGTCTGGGCTATCTTGTCGGCAAGGAGTATATTCCGGGATTAGTAGGCGCCTACAAAGAGGGCCTGGCAGGGCGGGGCATAGAGCCGACGCCGCCAGAAGTGTTTATGGCCATACAGACCGATCGCATTTTCCGTATTCCCGCTATTCGCTTACTCGAAGGCCAACGGCCCCACAACGAAAATGTCTACACTTACATATTTGACTGGAAGTCCCCAGCAGCCAGAGGCGCACTGGGTGCCAGCCATGCCGTGGAGCTGGCCTATGTGTTTGGTACGCACACTAAACCCGGCGCAGAAAAATTCTATGGTAGTGGACCTGGCGCAGCAGAATTGGCTACCGCAACCATGGATGCCTGGTCAGCATTTGCCCGCGACGGTAATCCCGGCTGGCAGAGCTACGACACTGATACAAGAGCAACGCGAATAATGGGTGAAAACTGTCGAACTGAGAATGCACCGTTAGAATTAGAACGGGCCGCCTGGGACGACGTGCCGGATGATTATCTTGGCTCGCTTTGAATGTATTTTGTTCGTCGAGTTTGAGTTGAGGGCATATCTACCCCTTGATATGCCCATCAACCCAGCCTTCACGCGCGACAGGGCGTCTGACATAGGAGAGCCCAGACCATGAATGCCCCCACTTCATCCTCGACCTCACCATCTATCATGCACGGCATGCAAATGCCGGATGTCGCTGGCTGGTCCGAACGAGTCATTGTCGCAGTCGGTCAGAACCCCAGTTCATTCACTGGGCCGGGCACCAACACCTATCTGGTCGGCACCGGATCCCGTCGCATCCTCATTGACACTGGCGATGGTCGACCTGAATACCTTCCCATTCTTGATCAGGCACTTGAAAAAGCTGGTTGTACCATCCAGGAGATTATCCTCACCCACGGCCACATCGATCATATAGGTGGAGTCCAGAGTATTCATCAGCGCTACGGCGTATGTCCTGTCAGCAAGATGCCCTGGCCGGAGATCGATGCCCGATACGCGTTCGAGATAACCACGCTTGAGGACGCTTGCGTGATCGAATCCGAAGGCGCACGGCTGCATGGAATTCACACGCCCGGCCACGCGCCAGATCACCTGTGCTTCCTGCTTGAGCAGGAGAACACACTCTTTAGCGGCGATAACGTACTCGGTATCGGCACCACAGTAATCCCGACAGATACGGGCGATCTGGCGCAATACATGACCTCACTAGGTCGCTTACTCGAGCGCGAGCCAGTCGGAATCTATCCCGCACATGGTCCCTTCATCAAAAACGGAACTGAGAAATTACGTGACTACATCGCCCATCGGTGGGAGCGAGAAGAACAAATTCTATCTGCGTTGGCCGAAGGCATTCACAAAATCGAGGCCATCGTAAAAATCATCTATGCCGCCTATCCCACCTTTCTCCATGCCGCAGCCGGGCAGTCTGTGGGCTCCCATCTGCTCAAGCTGGAGCGCGAATTGCGTGTGCGACGCGAAGGTGAATCCGAGGCGCTGCCCACCGAAGTTAGCTGGTATAGAGT
>QNFP01000014.1 GCA_003645535.1 Gammaproteobacteria bacterium
ATGGCCCTCTAACAAGGGCGTGTTTTGTTTAACTGCAAGACTCATGAAATATCAGGTAACTGACGTCTGGTTTCAATGAGGGGGATTAAAACGCCGTATAGAGCGCAAGTAAAATAACGCTTTTTAATATGCTTATTTCGAATATAAACGGGTTTGAACTAGCTATTCTGTATTGCTGGCCCGCGCAGGGAGCAGGTCATCAGCTGGGTTGAGTGCCAGCTTGAGTACCAGCTTGAGAGCTGGGTAGTGAACATAGACCCTGAGTAATTTCCCACAGGCGCCGACCATCTTCTCTGTCGTAAGAGATTTTAGATGTTTTTGCCACTTTACAGTTGTTGAAATATTTTCCGCTAACACCTTCTAGCTCGGGGGATGTAGCCAAATACAGCGTAGTACGTGCGCCTTTCTCAGGTGTGGCGAGGAACATATTCATCCAGCCAGGGAAGCCAATATTGGTCGCTACTGCACCTGGGTGCAACGCATTGACAGTAACGCCAGTGCCATGGAGTTTTTCGGCCAGATCATAAGTGTAATGAATCATGGCCAGTTTAGATTGGCCATAGGCGCTATAAGCACCAAATTTCTTTTCGCACTGGAGATCATCAAAATTAATTTTCCCCATCTTATGCATCATCGATGCGACGTTGATGATCCGCGCCGGTGCGCTGGCTTTAAGTAAATCCAGCAATAAGTCGGTTAATAAGAATGTCGCCAGGTGATGTACGGCGAACTGCATTTCAAAACCGTCCGCTGATACTTCTCGTTGCCTGGACATTAAGCCTGCGTTGTGGATAAGGACATGAAGCTGGTCGTAGCGACTATTTACGTCGTCAGCTAATTTGCGCACCTCGGCTAAAGAAGACAGGTCGGCTACCAGTAAATCAATCTGGTTGTTGCCGGTTGAGGAAATGAGGTTCTGACGAGCAGCTTCACCTTTGCCCTGGTTGCGACAAACCATGATGACTTTTGCGCCCCTGGCGGCTAGCCCTCGGACCGTCTCTAAACCGATGCCAGAGTTGGCTCCGGTGACTAAACAGGTTTTACCTTCCATTAGCGTCACCTTATTTTATTTTTTTAAGGTATGTTGTGTCGGTACGCGTTTAACTATAGCTTTTCTAGCAGCCGTTGCAATTCAGATGTGCCAATAAAGCCCAGGCCGCCGATAATATTCATCATGGCATCGAGGTGGGTTTTGTTCTCGTGGGCCACTCTTAATGCCGTGCACGAGATTGAGCCGACTTTGTAGTGGGTAAAAATGTCATACCAGGTTAATAATTTATGATCGACTGTATAGCCGGTTAGGGTCTGGTATTTTTCGACAAACTCATCAAAGTACATTAAACCGCTGCAGCGTACGCCACCGTCGCCGTCGGGTGTGCCGAGCATTTTGCAGCGGTTGTAGGCAAGGTCTTCATGGAAGTCGCCCAGGTGGCAGAGTTCCCAGTCAAGGATGGCGTTTATTTGCTGATCATCGTCATACATGAAATTACCGCTGCGATAATCGCCATGAACAATCACGGGATTTTCAACCATCGGCATATTCTCTTTAAGCCAGATCGCAGCCTGTTCCATCACCGGGTGGGCTTCCAGCGTATCTTCCTGCCAGATCCTTTCCCAGAGCCCCAATGACCATTCGTTGGCCTCTGTGGTGCCGGGTTTGGGTTTGTCATAGGTTGATAAATCTTTCCTGCGCCAATCGACCGTGTGGATGGCAGCAAGGTGGCGGACAAACTGGTCTTTGAGTGCTTCACGTAAGCCCGGTTCAAAATACATGCCCAGGCCGGTGACTTTGCCGCCATCTTCAGGTTGCACCGTGCCCTCTAAAAAATTGGCGATCAGAAACGGGTGCCCCAGACTCTCGGCAGTGTGATCGACCCAGAATATCTCTGGTACTGGCACCTCTCCCCACATCGCACGTAGAACCTGAGCTTCTCGTAAACGGTGGGTTTCTACCACTGACTCTGCGGGATCCATGCGCAAAATGAGTTTGCGGGTTTCTCGCTCTCCGCAAGGGTCTTCCCCGGCGGTTCTATTCCAGGTCAGGTCAAAGGTGAACTGTTCCTTTGAGGCGCCACCGGTTAGTCTTTTTAAGTTTTTAATAACAGCGTCGTCCTGACCACTGACTGATTTCACGTAGTTGATCAGACGAGTTTCCAGTTCATTGAAATCGGTTTTATGTGCGCCGGTTTGGGTGCGATTAACCAGCTTTTTAGTGAGCACCTCATCCAGGGTTTTCTCCACCGGGTAGGTGGTGCGGATAGATTCAATCCATTCAGGGGTGGGCTGGGAGCGAAGTTTGAGAGTTGTTGTCTGGCTCATCTTTGTGGGCTTCTTTTGCTTATAGGAAAGTTATTTGCAGGGCAGGTTTTTTGTCAGGAGCGGTTATTTATAAAGAGCAGTTTACTCCCGCAGAGATGCGCAGCACATGCGCGTCTCTGTGGAAGTAGTGATGGGGTGCCTAATTACTACTAACGTCCTGAACCTCGCCCCAGCCCGTAACCCCGTCCATTTCCCAGCGCAAAAACGATTGCGTAGCATAGACAAAAGGCCAGGGTTGCCAGGGGTTTGAGGTGAAGGCAGTGCCATTAAAGTTATGTACTTTGCCACGTTTGTCTTCTACCTGTAGTTCCATATATTGATGCAGGTTCCCGTTGCGACGTAGTTTGCCTGAGCCTTTGGTCAGGCCGTAGACCTGATCGCCTTCGCGCACATAACCGTGGACGATGGCGCAGTAATCGTTGATATCATCAGGATTAATAGCCCACAGGCAGTGAACGCTGACATCGTTGTCAAAGTTGGCGTTGAGCCAGCAGAAATTCGCAAACTGATCTTCTTTACGTTCGCCCCAGCTATGATCCATGCTCGATACGCAATTGATATCGTAGGTCTTGCCATCGATGGTGAATTTGCCGGTAACGCGACCGGTTTGATCCCAGTGCCCGGCATAGGCTGTGGCCGAGACCATATCGTCGGCAGAGGCGGCTAGTGGATCCTGGTCGGGATCATGAATATCGTAGGGTTCCATCAGCGCTTTGTATTGCACATCGATGGAAACACCCCGCTGGTCATCAAACTTAATGTCGTAATCCATCACCGGTTTGGTGCATTTAATAGCCAGACCATTGCCCAACTTATAATCGTCGAAATCGCTGTCGGGGAATGGTAAATGCACCTGGTTATTGGAATACCTGACCTGGTGGGGGGTATTAGAGAAGCCATCGGTGACGGTGATACTTGACAGCACGACCCCGGCGTTTTGTCGAGTTAGTACATAGACGTTGACGTGTATGGCTTCCTCCTGGACATAAAAACCAAAGTAATTGGTTTCTGCCCAGTAGTGGTCATCGGATGTGGGGGTGTGAAAGTACATGTCTTTTTCGGTGATCATGGTGGTTCCTCGTTAATTAGTGTTAATTAGCCCTTGTAAATCCTGTGAATGCTACTTGTCTAAAAATGCTGCTTGCCTGTGAATGACTGGAGTAAAAGGCGATGGGAAAAGCAAAAATAGTTCGGCCTGCATTTAGACTGATTTTTGGCTAAAAATAAAGTCCGGCGTGGTGCGGTGTTTTGGTTCATTTGCCCAGCTGCTTACAAGCTGCTGATCTAGCTCCTTAAAAGCCGCTGAGATCAGCAAATCGCTGACGATGAAAGTTGCTATCCCCAAGTGTTATCTCCGCCACCCGCGCCCGTTTCATAAACAGGCCAATATCTTCTTCATCGGTCATGCCAATACCGCCAAACATCTGAATCGATTCTCGGCCAATTAGATTAGCCGCATCGGATGTTCTGGCCTTGGCGGCGCTAATGAGCAGGCTGGTATCATCACTCTTGCCGTCGCTTTTGTCATTATTCTTATCATCAAGAGCGCGCAACGCTGCCATGGTCATTGAGAGCGCATGTTCACGCTCACAGAACATATCCGCTGCACGATGTTTTAAAGCCTGGAATGTGCCGATAAGTGCGCCAAATTGTTGACGGGTTTTCAGATACTCGAGGGTTCGCTCAAAAGCCTCAGACATGATGCCGACCAGTTCGGCATTAAGCCCGGCGATAGCGCAATCAAACACCGGCTCCAGTATCTCTGCGGCCTTGCCCAACTCGCCGACCAGCTGTTGAGCCGACACTTCTGTGCCGTCGAACTCGATCAATGCAGCATTGCGGCTATCGAGCAGCTGTACATCGCTGATACTTATGTCAGGAGCATCGGGATCGACAAGAAACAGGCTTAGGCCGTCTCTGTCGCCTGTTGAGCCGGAGGTGCGAGCTAATACCACCAGCTGATCCGCGCCATAGCCATCCAGCACAAAACGCTTTTCGCCGCTTATTTTAAAACCGTCGGTTGTGGTTTCTGCACGGGTGTTGACCTGCCAGGGTGAAAATCGTCCGCTTTCCTGAAAAGCCAGTGCCAATGTCTTTTCGCCAGTGCAAATGCCAGGCAGCCACTCCTGTTTCTGGTCTTCGTTACCACCCAGTAAAAGCGTGTTGCCTGCCAGTAGGACAGTGGATAAAAACGGTTGCGCGGCCAGCGATCGACCCAGTTCTTCCAGTACGACACCCAGTTCAGCGTAGCCGAGACCGAGGCCGCCGTATTGTTCAGGGAAAATAATACCGGTCCAGCCCAATTCGGCCATTTGTTGCCAGTGCTTTCGGGAGTAGCGCAGCCGAAATGTGTCATTTTCAGCTGCCTGGTCGCGAAACTGACGAACCTGGTTGACAGCAAAGGTGGCGTTGACGAATTCTCGCGCTGAGCGCTTCAGTAATTCCTGTTCTTCAGTGAGAACCAGTACCATAAGATATTGTCCTGTAGCGCGCAGTTTCAGTGCGCATGGTTATTTTTTAGGGGCAGGATGAATTTATTCGGGTAGGTCGAGCACGCGTTTGGCGATAACATTGCGCTGAATTTCATTGGTACCGCCTTCGATGGAATTACCCTTGGCGCGGAGCCATTGTCGCGTAGTGCGCGTAGCAGCGGGGCTAAAGCCCGGCCCTTCCCAGCCGATGCCATCGGCACCTCTGATACTGATCATTATTTCGTGGCGTCGGTTGGTTAATTCGCTGCCATGGAGTTTCAGCATTGAGGCGATGTGTCCTCCTCCCTGGCCGGCTCTGGCTTCGTCGGCACTGCGGCTCATGGTGGTGCGCAATGCCAGGCTGTCCAGCTCGCATTGGGCTACCTGGTTGCGAATCGTCGCGTCGGCAATATGACCCTGGTCATCGGTGCCCAGTTCCTGGGCGGCCAGTTCGGGCAGGGTCAGTGCTCGCCGGGCATCGCCCCGGCCAATGGATCCCAGGGCCTGTCGTTCGTGCTGGAGCAGTTGTTTGGCGAGTGTCCAGCCCTGGCCAGGATGACCCATTAAATTCTCTTTGGGGACTCGGACATCATCGAAAAATGTCTGGCAAAAAGCTGAAGGACCACTGATTAAACGTATGGGTGACACGGAAATACCGGGCGTTTTCATATCGATCAGTAAAAAACTGATGCCCTCATGTTTTGATGCCTCGGGATCGGTGCGTACCAGACAGAACATCCAGTCAGCATCGTCGGCATGGGAGGTCCAGATTTTCTGGCCGTTAACGACAAATTCGTCGCCCACTAATTCGGCCCGTGTTGACAGGCTGGCCAGGTCAGATCCGGAACCAGGCTCGCTATAACCCTGGCACCAGAATACTTCATCGCGGGCTATTTTTGGCAGGTGCTGTTGTTTTTGTTCGGGTGTGCCGTGCTCTAGTAGTACTGGCCCCAGCAGGGACAGACCGGCGCTAATCGGTACTGCCCTGACTTTGGCGCGGCGCTGTTCCTGAGCAAGAACGCGGGCCTGGTCTACCGAAAAACCTGCGCCGCCGTACTCTTTGGGCCAGGTCGGCGCCAACAGACCCTGTGTGGCCATTCGTTGCAGCCACGCCAGTTCATGGGGTTTTGATTGTCGTGGATCCTGGCCATCGGCACCGGGCACCAGACGAAGTTGCTCAGGATAGTTTTGCTCGATCCAGTCACTGATCAGAACGCGGAATTTTTCGAGATTGGTTTCTTTATTCATAACGTGATTACTGTATTCATGGCTTTCTGGATTTATAGCTTTCCGTATTTATAGTAAGGATTCTAACGCGCCATTAAGCAAAGTGTAATATTGATTGCACGTAGTAGCTGTTTCAGAGTCATAGCAGGGTACTAGAATGACGAGCCAGGCTGTTTTAGAAACTCAATTTCTTCGCGACTTGAGGTTCGACCCAGAATTGCATTCCTGTGGGGATAGCGGCCAAAGCGGTCGATAATTTCTTTATGTCGCAACTCAAATTTTAAATTGCTCTCTAGCTCGGGTTCGTTATACAGCTTTGCTGCCTGTTGATGGATGAGTGAAGACTCGCTGTGCATAAAGGGCATATATAAGAAAGCCTTTTGGTCCATGGAGAATCCCTGTTGTACCTTGAGTGCAACAGCGTGTTGCGCTAATATCAGTGCCAGGTTGTCTGTGGCAAAAGCTTGTGCCGAGTCGCGGTATATATTTCGAGAAAACTGATCCAGGACGATGATTTCAGCGAGCCGGCCCAATGCCTGCTCGCGCCATGGGTAAAGTTCACCTCTGCTCGCTGCCCCATGCAAGCCGACAAATTTCCGGGCGATAGTATTGTCGAGGTCAGAACTTTTTTTCCACCATTGCGCGGGGCTTAATTCACTAAACCAGAAATCGATGACGGGCTGGAAGGATTCCATAGGGAGCTTCTATGTTAAATCTTAACGTTAGCAGGCGTGTCGGTTTTATGGAAGATGGAGGCCGACGGTCATATCAAGATGCTGATACTCGGGGAAACCGCGCTCCGACTGGAATCGCGCCATCTGTTTTGCGAAAACCTCAAAACCGACCAGTTGGTCTAGTTGTATTATCAGCTGGTCAAGATCGTCCCCGTTGCGACGACAGCAGTCGATATAGTCCTTGAGTACATCGATCAGTGTTGTTCCTCTCGTCTGCACGAGCCAATGATCTACCTGAAGGAAGTACACGGCGCCTCCCCAGTACATAACTGAATATTTCCCCTCCATCCGTAAGCGTGGGGCCGCCGCTACGAATGGCTGAGTCGGGTAAGCGTAGTCGTGTTCTGCTCTGACTATGCTGCGGTGATAGCGTTGAGCCATTTTCTGCTTACTTAGTACGCCCATGGTGTGCAACACCTGGTACTGCATAAAGCTGGCAAAGCCCTCAGCGAACCAGGCGTTTTGAGAGCCCAGGTACGGCAATATCAGGTGGCTGATTTCGTGAGCGGCAGTCCAGTCTCGGCGAAAGCTGTCGAGAGAATATAATGGATCCACGTAGAAGCGCACTCCTGGTGTGCGAGAGCGAATAGTGTTCGCCCAGGGGACGGGTTCGCGAGCGTGGCCACGGCGAAAAAACTGTATGCGCACCTCGAAGGGGAATGGCCCCACCAGGGTTTCGACATTTGCGCTTACTTCCGAGATCCAGCTGGTGAGCTTTTGTCGCTCTTTCGTCGTAAAGCTGTCCTGCCAAATAATTATTGGCTCAGCGTGCGCAAGCGTTGATATCCAAATGATCACCACCAAAGCACACAATGTGATGCGCCAGGGTTTGTTCTGTTTAGAAGGCTCCCATAAAATCCAACGGTGATCTGGCATATTCGCTCGCCCTTTGATGGTCATAACCAGCGTAGCCTTTTATATAGCAGCTCTCGTTTAATTGTGACTTACCTGGGAATGGATTGTTTTGTGACCGGCAACTGAAATAAATCGGCACTAGTAAGAGATCTGGCCCACATAAAGTCTGGTTAAAAAAGTAGTGACATAGATGAATCAAATCGCTCAGCACTGGGATTTCGAATCAATTCCGTAGATTTTACGCAGGTCTTCAATCACAAGACGCTCGTCACCTTTCCATATACCTTCATTGCCAAGGTTTATGTCGGCCAGGTTTTTACGCCCAACAACCCTTCTTATGAAATTGATTATGGTTTCGCTCACATACATGGGTTGATCTGTGTGGGCGAAATGGCCTGCGTTGGGAATGTAGTGCACCTGCACATCATCAGTACCCAGTACATATGCGAAGCGTTGAGTTTGCGCTGCAGGCATCATATTGTCGTATTGACCCCAGGCGATAAGACAGGGCACGGTTATTTTTTCGTATTCAACCCCATTGGGATTTTTGTCCTTGTGGTAGGGGAGAAGTAGAGCTGGACTCAAAACAGCGGCTCGATCAGCGAGTACCCGCATATTGTGCAGGTTCAGCCGCAGGGTGGTAGATTTAGCCACATTCGTTACGCCGTCCTCCAGACCGTTGCGTTCGTAGTCTACATCGACGTAGGGAAATAGAAGTAATCTCAGTTTGTACTGATTGTAAACTGCTGGATTGTGAACCATCGTTTTTAAAATCTGTACAAGGGTTTGATCAAACGCGCCAAAAGCATTGGCAAATATCTGATCACCTTCCGGTGTATTGGGAATCTGGGATGCTCTGCCAATTGCCTGAATTTCATTGACCGGATAACCATCAAAAGTGATGGCGTCAAATTGCACAAGAGCCAGCAGTCGGTCGTTGTGCATTGCCGCGTAGCAGGACGCGATACCGCTGCCCCAGTCATCGGCAATCAAGATGAATTTCCTTCCCGGATAGATCTGCTGCATTAATTTTTCAATATAATCAGTGTCATTCACCCAGTGCCAACAATTGTTTTCTGCGGGATTATCCTTGCGACCGTACATTCTGGGTTGTGAGCTTTCACCCATCCCCAACATGTCAATGGCGATAGTCTCGCAAAATCGACTCAGATATCTTTGCACCTCTTCCCATTGAGCTCTGTTGCAGGGCACGCCGTGAATAAATAGCACCAGCGGGCCTTTATCACCTTGCCTGGTATAAACAATTTCAAATTGATTGCTCCATTCAGTTTTTCCGCTATGACGTTGTTGTTCCAGCAATCCTTCATAAGGCGCAGCGTAGTTATAAACCCCATAACTCACTTCACCGCCGGTACGATAAATACTTAAGTCCACATCATTGCCTGCCGACCGTACCGGCGCATGGCTTAGTGCGTCATAGAAACCAGGTGTGCTGTTGCTCATGTTTATATCCTTCGCGTTGACTACAAATTAGTTCGATAGTACAGCTTGTTAATAAATGCTCGTTCAGGAATAGACGACATCTGCGCCGATTAATTCACCAGTCAGCATAAGTTATTTTCATCGCTTGTTTATTTATTGACCAGTGCGGCATTAAGATGGCCATAAAAACTGGCAGATAGACGCAACGGCAAAAACCGTATTAGTTGATGACGTTGAGGATCTTTTCCGGCCCTCGGGTTTATGTTCGATGTTATGGAACTCATGACGTGGTGATATCGATACTTGTTTAATATGCTCTTCTTACTCCCAAAAGAAAGCAAAAAATAAAAAAAGATTTCAGCAACAATCTGAATCAGCTGAGTAGTCAACGATTCCACCCTGTTTATCTATTTCAATGGTGCAGCAATCCAGCAACAGTTGTTTAAGCTTTAGGCGTCCTCGCTGAACCCGTGATTTTATCCCGGATAAAGATAGACCAAGATTTCCGGCTGCTTCCAACTGCGATCTCCCTTCAATATCTACCAGGTGAAAGAGCCTCGCGGTATAAAGTTGGTATATCGTTGATTAAGGACAGCAGGCAGTGCGACAGTTCGTGTTCGGGTGACAGGTCTGCTTTATCGTTGATGACTGATTCAGCCTCCTGAGCAAGATTTGTTTCAAAAATACGTTGTTCGATAGAACGACGACGATAATGATCTGTAATTACATTGCTTGCTACGCGATACAGCCAGGCGGCAGGATTATTGGCAGCTTCAAAATCTGCCTGGTGGCGAATCAGGCGCAGCAATATATCGCCGACAAGATCACCTACATAATCGGCCTCGACACGACGAGCTACGTAGGTGCGCAGTTGCTGCTCGAAATCCGACCACTGGCTAGTTGTAATCTTCATGCTGGATTAGACGCCGCCCAGAACTTTACGCCCTGATGTTTTTGCCGGTACAGCATGTCGATGAATCTTCTGTTCTTTGTGGCGCGTCATCGGTGATGCGATACCACTCCCAGCGCATGCCCTGTGGGTCCCGTGACCACACTTTATCCTGTGTGGCGTGGCAGCAGGTAGTTTCGGGCTGGATAGCGTCGAGTATGCCTCCGTCAGACAGGCGGCTTTTCGCTACCGCGACCTGTTCAGATTCAAATACTTCCACACCGAGGTGGTTCAGACGCTCCTGTGCATCCGGGTTTTCAAATAAGACGAGCTTCAACGGTGGGCTTTCGATGGCGAAGTTGGCGTAACCGTCGCGTATTTTGTGAGGCTCTGTACCGAATAGTTTCGAGTAGTAGGAAATAGCTTCGTTCAGGTCGTTGACGTTAAGTGCCAGTTGTAATCTCATCATCTTGTTCCCTTTGTCATTGGTTTTCACTCTGAGGCCTATGCACGAGAGCCATTTTGCTCCCATGCTGCGTTAAAAATGTGCTCAATCGGTCATTTACAATTGTAAACTCCCTCTTTGCGCGCATTTTTGCCTTGCCTGGAAACAAAATCATCTCTCGTGCAAAGGTCTCACTCTATATGACGGATGACAGGTAAAAAAGATGCAAACTTTCCTAATAAATTATCCCCGATAAATTGTCGTGATTAATCCTGGACTCGCTGCTATGGTTTCAAGTAGAGCGAGTAGCTGCAGTTTTTATCCATAGCCTTACAAACCAAGGCCTTTTAAAAACAATAAATTCAGAGAGGGATGTCACACATGGCGGATGAACTAGAAGGTACCACCAGCAAACACCTACGCGGCAAATATGCCATTGTCGGCGTCGGTGAGACTGAGTTTATGCGTGGCTCCGGCTGCACCACGCGTACCCTGGGCACTCGTGCGGTGCGGGCGGCAATGGAAGATGCAGGACTTGAACCCGGCGATGTCGATGGCATGTTGTCCTATTCCAATAATGATTCTACGCCCTCTACGGTTATCGCAGGCGACCTGGGTATCCGGCCTAACTTCTATATGGATGTCTACGGTGGTGGCTCATCGACGGAAGCATTGATCGGTATTGCCATCGGCGTGATTGAGGCCGGGATGTGCAAAACCGTGGCGATTTTTCGTGCCATGAACGGTTATTCACAAATTCGCATTGGTGGTACTGGCGGCGCAGGTGGTCGAGCGCCACTGAGTAGTGGCGGTTTATTTGGTCGCGCCTATGGACTCATGAGCGCCGGGCAGATGTTCAGCCAGTCCTTTATGCGGCATATGTACGACTATGGCACCACCCCAGAACAGATCGCCATGGTCAAGGTGATTCATAGCGAACACGCCTCGAATAATCCCAAGGCCTATTACAAAAAGCGTGTCACCGTGGATGACGTCCTGAACAGCCGCATGATCGTCAAACCGCTGCATTTGCTCGACTGCTGTGTCGAGACCGATAACGGTAATTGCATTATCGTCACCAGCGCAGATCGTGCCCGTGACTGCCGTCACCGACCGGCACTGATTCAGGCGGTAGTCGGGCGATGCAGCAAACCGCGCACCGATATGCATTACCAGCACGGGCCAATTTCAACGACTGCGGGATACTATGGCAAGGACATCCTCTGGCCCAATGCCGGGGTGGGGCCGGAGGATATTGATGTCACCGGTTCCTATGATGCCTTTACCTTCACCACCATGTTGCAGCTGGAAGACTATGGTTTTTGTAAGAAAGGTGAGGGTGGCGATTATGTGAGCAATGGTACCATGCGTCTCGGCGGCAAGCGCCCCAATAACACCAGCGGCGGCCATCTTTGTGAAGGTTATACCCACGGTTTGAATATGGTTATTGAAAATGTTCGTCAATTGCGTGACGAAATTGATGATTTCTGCCCTGTAGGCGCGGACGGTCGACGCCAGCATACCTATGACTACGGGGAAGGTGGTTGTCGTCAGATAAAGGATCCTGAGCTAACGGCAAATCTTGGTTGGGCAGGGCCTCAGACGGGCTCGGCCATGGTTATGGCAAAAGGATGATGGTAAAAGGTTAAAGCTCGCAAAAGTAGCATCAGGATAATAAGTAGTTAGGAGATCAGTATGACCGTCGAAGGCGAATACCTTGGCATGAATATCCGCATCAATGATCTGGACAAAGAGAACCAGGAGTTTTTTGGCCATTGCGCCAATCATCAGCTACATCTACAAAAATGTGATCACTGTGATTTGCTGCGTTACCCGCCGACCACGGCCTGCCCCTGGTGTGCCAGTCCCGATGCCACCTGGGCGGCGGTCGAGGGCAAAGGTACGCTGCATTCCTATGGGGAGGTCCATCAGGCGATACAACCGGCGTTCAGAGATCATGTTCCCTACATGCTAGTGCTGGTCGATCTCGATGCCCAGAACGGTCAGCCCACCGAACACGAGGCCCTACGTATTACTGGCAATCTTGTCACTGCGAAAGGGGATCTCGCACCGCCTGAACTGGTTGAGCAGGTGGGAATTGGCAGCCGCCTGAAGATTGTTTTTAAAGATGCCGGTGAAGGGGTTTCTGTTCCCCTTTGGACCCTGGATGAAAATGCCGAGCAGCCAGAAAAACCCTGGCGATATCCAGGATAAAAAACCCGGAATAAAAAGCTCGGAGTAAAAATCCCCGAGTCATTTACGCGAGTAATCTGGAAACCGAATAATGCCGAGAAAATAGACTGTGCCTACTAGCGATTTTGACAAGGCAAGGCGCCTGATTAAGCAGCTTGACCCTGTGCTTGAGGCAGCGGAGACGTTGCGCAAAGCCCATGGTGCCGGACTGAAAGAGCCATCTGGACATCCCAACATGCATCCAGTGCGGGCGGCTATGAAGAATCTTGAACTGGAGCTGGAAGGTGCGCTGGGACAGATCGCCCGAAGTCGTCGCCAGGACGACCTCGAACGACAGCGTCGGCAGGCGCGTTATAAAAAGAAATAAACGCTTTAAACCTGCTCTGCCTCAATGGTGATTTTGTGTTACGAAGCCATGCCCATATTATTAAAGTCCCGTGCCGGGTAGGCATCCAGCAGCGCTTTAGGATCATGAGCGACACCACTACGATAGACACACTCTAGGCTGCGTAAATTACGAACATCCTCTGAAGGATCCTTGCCCAGCACCAGAATATCCGCATAGCAACCGGGCTTAATGGTGCCCAGCTCGTCTTCCTTGCGGAGAGCTGAGGCAGCAGAGGCCGTAATGGCTTTAAGGGCAGCCATATCACCGATGGCATCAGCCAACAATTCAGCCTCGCGCCACAAAGCAAAGCCGGGAGGCGGGTAGGCAATGCCGCAGCAATCGGTACCACCGACTATAACTCCGCCTTTTTCGTGAAGGATACGCACCGCTTCTTTTTGTTTCTCGAGGGCTTTTTTGCCGTTGCCTGGTGGGTAGCCGGTATGAATATCCCATTCCTCGCCCGCTTTGACCACCTTTGCCAGAGACCGTTGATGTGCCAGGCCTGCTTCGGGAATGTAGATTCGGTCGGTATCTTTAAGCGCTTCTTCGATACCAATGTTGTCTACCCACAGCAGGTCGAGAGTGGTGCCCATTTTGACCTGCTTTTCGGCCATTAGATTAAACAGCTCCTGAGCGCCCGGGCCCTGCAGGTCAGCATCCTCCCAGCCCTTGAATGTGACTTTTGGAAATCTCGAACTCATCATCGACATTTCCGGGCCAAAGCGCATTTCTACCGGGCAGATATTGTTATAGGGAGAAATCCACATATGTTCGAGGCCGTCTATGCCCATCGTGACGGCTTCAAGGGCCGTGGTGGCACCGATATGGCCGGTCACCGGCACTTGCTTATCGACAGTGTTTAAGCAGGCTTCCATAATGTCGGGGGTCATAGCAAAGTATAGTTTTATACCGTCGACACCAGCATCCAATAAAGAGTTGATCTTGCCTGGGGCCTCCTCCACTGAAGTTACAGTATCAAGAATTTCCCCGAAGGCTCCGTCTGGAAAGGTTTTGTGGCCACCATCTAGCAGAGGTCCGCAGACAAAGAGTCGCGGCCCCAGTACTTCACCCTTATTTAGACGCTCACGCAGGGTAAGCACTTTATCGAGTCGGCCGCCGACATCACGGGCTGTGGTGACCCCCGTTGCCAGGAACAGGGACAGGTCGATATCGCTGACCAGGGTGCTGTGAACATGGGTATCGATCAGCCCTGGCATCACAGTTTTGCCTTCACAATTGACGACTTCGACATCTGGGCCGGAAGGTCCTGCATCATTGGTGATAGCTTTAATGCGCTCACCGCTAATCGTTATCGAGACCCTTTCCTGCGCCTGGTCGGCAATGCCATCTATCAGTCGAACATTACTTAATACAATATCTCTAGCCATGGTTTCTATCCTCAGTGTGTAATTTTTATAGTGCAGGATTGCTTATCACCACCCGCGTAAGTGCGGTTGTTGATTTGCAGGTAAGCATTAAGCCCCTGCGAAGTTTGATTTTGTTGCTGGAGTATAGAGGGATAGAGCTCGGTAACGCTAATGACCTGGCAGGTTTCCAATAAACTGACTGATTTCGTCGATAACGATATCAGGTGTTTCCAGGTGGGGATAATGAGCCGCATTGGGGATTTCGGCGATGTGCAGGTCGCTGGAGACATATTGCTCCACCAGTTTGAGATTGGGTATGTAACCGTAATTGTCGCCCATGCCAAACAGCGCTAGCACGGGGCAGGTGATGTCTTGCATGCGTTGTTGGTAGGGAGTTTGTGGCACTGTGGGTTGGTTGACCATGCCGGCCCAGTCGTGGAATAGCGTATCGGTTTTGTCACCATGAAAAGGGATGAGTTTGTCGCGTAGTTTGCCGTTATTGTAGGCAGCTTCTGCCAATGCCAGGCCGGCCATGGAATCTTCATGCATCACCAACTGCGGGGCGATAGATACAATTGCGCAAATGTTTTCTGGGTGCAAACTGGCGGCAATCAAAGCCATGGCACCACCAAAACTGTGGCCGATCAGAATAACCTGATTCATACTAAAATAAGAAAATATATCGGCTAACGGCTGTCCCGATTCGTCTTCCCTGGGATCTCCCGCACGGGGCAAAGTTAAGGGTTCAGATTTGCCATGTCCCCAGCGGTCGTAGACTAGTCCCGCCAGCCCGGTTTGTTGGCACAGGTTTTGAGGAAACTGACGCCACATACCAATACAATCGAGACCGCCGTGAATGAATACCAGTGTTGGTTTGTCTTTTTTTATCCGCCCCAACAACAGGGTGTTGATCATATGGCCTGCTGCCGGGATGCGTTGTTCTAGAGTATTCATGGTTCTATCGGTATTCATGATTCCAGGGTATTCATGAGCGGAA
Source organism: Gammaproteobacteria bacterium (assembly GCA_003645535.1). GTDB lineage: Bacteria > Pseudomonadota > Gammaproteobacteria > Pseudomonadales > Porticoccaceae > HB2-32-21. The sequence continues at coordinate 15,329 of QNFP01000014.1, forward strand.
TTTGTCGATTAACTTTTTAGTCAGATGTGGAATTGAAATAAAATCCATATCAGGGAAATGCCCTGTATGTCGAGCAAACCCCTTGCCGGACAAGTATCAAATGGCGTTCACTAAAGAAGTTTGCCTACTCGTTTAGCCAGCAATAAGCCGGCTATCATGGTGGCTACAAACAGTAATGGGGCACTGTATCCGTAGCTTAAACCGGCAATTGCCGGGCCGGGGCAGTAGCCGACCAGAGCCCACCCGGCACCAAATAAAATAGCACCAATCACCAGCGCTTTGTCGATATCTGTTCTTGTTGGAATTGAGAAGGCATCGGCAAACAGTGGCGCTGAGTTTTTCAGCACAAATTTAAAGCCGATAAAAGCGACTACCAGACCGCTACCCATCACAAAGGCGAGAGTAGGATCCCACTGTCCTGCGAGGTCGAGAAAACCCAGCACACGCTCGGTGTTGTTCATACCTGAAATCGCCAGGCCTAGACCGACGGTGGTGCCGGACGCCAATGCAGTGATTAGTACCCCTGTCCTTCGATTAAACATTAATTACACTCCTAAAATATGGCGCAGCAGGTAGACACTTAAAAATGCAGCTCCCATAAATATACAGGTGGCGACAACGGAACGGGGAGATAGTCGAGCGATGCCGCAAATACCGTGACCGGTCGTACAGCCGCTGCCGAGCCCTGTACCCAGGCCGACGAGCAAGCCGCCGACGATAATGAGTAGTGTTCCTGCTTCGGGTGCGGGCGGTCTAAAATCTGTAGATAGCAGCGCCGGGATAGCGCCGCCAATAACGATGCCAACAATAAAGAGCACACGCCATAGTCGTTCGCTGCCAGATTCAGTTAATGTACCGGTCAATATGCCACTGACACCTGCGATGCGGCCTTTAAGGCCCATCATCATTACAGCGGCAATACCCAGCAAGGCCCCGCCGATAGTTGCATAAATAAAGGGGTGCATAAGTTTTCCTTTAGTTCATCCAGTGGTATTTAAGACCGATACTCTTATGTTTCGCGCTTCCTGGAACCGTCTTGTTTGGCAATTGAATCGGATGGATTGAGTTGTGTGGAAAGGAGCGTTCAAAATAGCTTCCATAACACATAAAGCGCACCATACCATACATATTATAATAATGTAATATACTTATTTCGACTGGTTAATTTTTTTTGGTTATAAGTGAGGAGAAGGGTGGGAAATAATGGATGAATCGAGCGCAATCAGTATTGTCCGCTATGGCTGGGCTAATCGTGCTCTGATTGTTTGATGACACTCCGATCGCGTCGTTTACGGTAAAGCCGTTTATCCTCTAGTAGCGTATAAAGCCTACCGTCAAGATTCGGCAGTAAACACTGAGGCCAACTGATTCATGCCGCCGGCATCAAACACGTTTGCCAGGTTGAGCTGTTTTAACTTGCCCAAAGCAATTTGGCTGCGCATGCCGCTGGCACAATACAACACCACGGTTTTGTCGCGTAGTTGATCATTGTGATGATTGATATCGTCCACAGGAATATTGATGGCATTAGCAAAGTGTTTTTTAGCAAACTCCACTGGACTTCGAACATCGACCAGGAGAGCTCCCTGTTTCACATGGGCACAGGCGTCCTCGGGGCTTAATGGCAACTGCCATTTGCCCATGGCGCGCATAATTAGTTCATACATCCACGACAGCATGCAAAAGTGACTGGTGATGACAATAATCTGTAGCGTGACTAGGAAGCCTCCGACCACTAATGCCACGGTGCTCATGCCTAACAAAAAGAAAGTGCCTACAAAAAAGTTAAGTACCCCAGCGGACAAGCATGCAAGTCGTCGCTGCAGAGGGTTTGGTGGTAGAGCAATCGCCTTGAAGGGATGTCTTACCAGGTGGTTGTAAACAAGATCCATCGGGTGTGCAGACGGGAACAAAAACGCCCACAGACCCAGGCATGAAACAATATAAGCCAGCCACGGCAGTTGATAGATGAGCGCAATGACGGTCATTGTTGTGCAGGCAGCGGGGGTGAAACGCAGACCCCACTGTAGTTGTTGCAACTCGCCGCTGGTGTAATGTTGATAGCCCTGTTGAAACAGCGCTCGTTGTTGCAAAGAGAGGTCATTATTCATTATTTAATCCTCGATGGTTTAGCCTGGTTTATGGCGGGGTGTTAATCGCTAATACCTTCTGGTACGGCCTGATCCTTGCTCCAGCCGTCAAAGCCACCATCGAGGCTGTACAGGTTAGTAAAACCCATGTCCTGAAGGGTGGCGGCGGCCAGTGCGGATCGTCCTCCTGATTTACAATAAATAATGACGGATGCATTTTTATCCTGGAAATCGGGATGATTTTCGATCTGCATTTCCAGTACACCTCTGGAAATATGTCTGGAATCCTCAATATGTCCGGCGTCATGTTCTATCTTTTCCCTGACATCGAGCAGGGTGATACTTCCGCCGTCGAGCAGCTCTCGAGCTTGTGAGAGGTCAATACAGCGGACTTTGGATTTGGCTTCCTGAATGAATTCGCGAGCAGTTGTCATAGTCTTCTCCGGTAAATAGTGTTCTTCGTTAGTAATGTTGGTTAGGTCGATATTGGCCCTGATTTTTTAGGTAAGGGTCACTTTAGTAAAGGTCGCTTAAGTTTAGGGCGTTTAAAAGTGGCAGGATCCGACCGCGAGTCAAAAGCTATACCTCACTCTGGCAAATAAATTACTGTTTTCTTCAAACTGACCAAATAAAGTATAGTCGTTTTTTCCACCCATAATATTCATGCCCATTTCGCTGGACCAGGAATCTGAGAGTCGATAAATAACTTTTGGCATGGCAAAAAAATCATCGTCTGTTGGTGAATAAAACACAAACAGAGAAAGCGTTAGTTTGTCCTGGAGGGAGCGGTAATTAATTCGTGTCGTCAGCAAGTGCCGGTATTCTTCGGGCTCCTTTCCAGGCAGCAGCGAGTTATCTTTTAGTTCGTCGTAATCCTGGGTCCATTCCAGGTAGTACTGAAGTCCAAGGGTGAGCCGGCTGATCAGCTCCTGTTCATAGCCGGTTAAAAACCGCAGTTGGCTATTGGGTATAAAGGGGTCGGTTCCATTGCTGTCATCCCGGGACTGGTACCAGGCAACTTCCATATTGCCAATACCACTCTTTACGGTACCGCGCACACTGGCGCCGAATGATGATAGCTTTGGAAAATAGTTTACGCCACGCTCCGGATCAAAGCCCACAGGGCTTTTGAAATAGCCGTGATAGCCATAGAGTGCCCATTCGTAACCGTTGATAATTTTGTGGATGCGTAATGCGAGCTCGCCGTCATCGAGTTGGCTGTCGGGGTTGTTGGCTGACAATTTTGGTGGAGCGGCAACTATACTATCGGCCAGGGGTGAAAAATAACTGAAGCGTTCGCCATCAATATAAATGTCGGAGTCGAATTTAGGACTCCATACCAGGTCGACATTGGCGAGTTTATTAAAGTGACTAAATTTTATGGCGTCCGAAGAGGCTTTCAGGTATTCCATTTCACGACCGGAAAAAAATGATACCCAGTCCTTGGGGAACAGGTCGTTAAGGAAGAGCAAATCGCCGGTTCCCCATGTCAATATTTGCCGGCCCAGATGAATGTCGCTATTTTTGCCCACTGAGAACCGCAACAGCGCTTCGCGGGTTTGGGTGTCGATAAAGGGCCCGTCCCAGGTCAGGTCATCGACCAGGAAATCACCTTTGTAACTCGCATACAGCGGACCAAAATAGTTGGAGTAGTCAATACGCAATCGGGCTTCATTGAGCGTATCGTCCCGATCAACCCAACGGTTACTCTGTATGCGAGCGCCATATGCGACTTCGAAGAAACCATGAATAGTGTGGCCCTGTTCTTCGTCATCCCATCCTGCGTCGCTCCACTCGTCACTAGCGCTTTCGCTCCAGCTGTCTGTTTGCGCGCCACTTTGCTCGATATTTTGCTGAGTATCCTCAGCCAGAGACTTTGCTGGCAACAACAGTAATGGAGAAAACAGTAATGGAGCAAACAGTAATGGAGCAAACAGTATTGAGTAGTGAAGCACTGGGTAGAGCAGAGTCGGAACAGATAATGAGATCAGGCGCAATGACACAGGCTGGCTAGCTCCTTTTGAACCACTGTCGGGGCGGATTACGCAGGGAGCGTTCGGAGAAAATGTCATCTGGCAAATTTACGTTGTACTGGATATAGCGCATTTCGGTGAGGGTAGAGCCACCGGAGCGGAGGTCGGAGGCCTGCATCCGAGTGGCTGTGGCATAGCCATCAATATCCTTTATTTGCAATGCTTCGATGCGACGATAAATTTTGCCAGCGGCATCTGTGTATTCGGTTTTTGTTGGCATCCAGTTGCTCTTGTCAATCCATACCGTGTAGTGGATGAATTCGACACTATCTGGATCCAGCGGTGTATTTTTAACAACATAATGCTGATCAGTGGTTTCCAGTAATTCGTGCCTGTCGGCGTCCAGCCTGCGTCCTGAAATGTCCTCATAAAAGAAATGTGAGCCAAAAAAACTGGTCCTTTTGTCGCCAGAAGATATTCGTTTGACAAGATCAAGACCGGGTAAATACATCCAGCGGTCATCATCGCTATCGATATGTTTGATGACTCGAAACATGGTGTTGCGAACGTCCGCAGGTCGGCTAAACAGCACCAGGAAATCCTGGTCACCATCAACTTGCTCACCGCGGTCTTTTCGCAACACAGTAAATTGTCTCACCTGTTTGTTGCCGCCACCGTCGGTGATTAGCATGCGGGATTCGGCGCGACCATCGTTAGCCTGATAAAACGCAATATGATTGGCCTTGCTAACGATAAGCTCGACATCGGTTTCATCAGCGACCGCAGTACCCACTACAGTGCTTACCGCAGTCAAAAGGAAGGTGAGATTAAGTAGTTTAGTGACATTGTTCATTGCGGGGAATCCTGGGATTCGTTAAACAGGAAGCGTTTCATATAGGCCATTAAAATTGGCAATATCATCAATGTGGTAAGGCAGGAAATAATCATTATAGCTGCGAGGAACATGCCGACTGTGTTGTAGGGCACCAGCGGCGATAACAATAATGGCAGGAAGCCCACAGCAATTACGATGGCGTTTCTTGAAATAGCACGCGCGGGCTCTTCAAACATCAGTGGAATGGCGGCGGCAAAGCTACCATGTTTATCGACCATTTCCCGCATACGCTGGATAAAATGGATGGCAAAATCCACAGAAAGACCCAAAGATAGTGCCGATAATATGGCAACTGGCATATCGTAGTCTTTGCCGATCCAGCCGACGATACCGTAGATAAACAGGATGGTGGCCGATAGCGGAATCATCGCCAGCAAACCGAACAGAATAGAGCGGAAGAGGGCGATCATCATAATGAATACGACCACAAAAGCACCTAGCAGACTACCCACCATGCCTTTTACCATGGCTTCCTGCCAGACAACATTAATATAGGTGAGTCCCGCCCAGTCCATTTCCACCCCTGGCGGCAATGGATGACTGAGGAGGTAGTCATCGACAAAATCGATAACCTGAGTCGTATCGACGTTGTCACCACTTTTCAGCTGTAACCATATTGAAGCGGAACGTTGATCCGGTGTCACCAGGCGCCATAGATCCTGTGGCCGGTGCGATGACTGGTAACTGAGCAAAGTCTGTGCCACTGCGGCAGATGAATCGGGAATGCGATACTGATCTGCCGTACCTTCGTTGAGCTCCCGGTACACAGTTTTTACCACGTCCGTCACCGAATTACTTTTGCCTACGATACCGGTGGTCAGTAATGCTTGCTGTAGTGCTTCGATATAGGCCAATGCCTCGGGTTGTTGAAAGAATTTGCTTGTGTTGAGCTGTCTTTCGGTTGCAGCCAGTAATGCCTCAAGGTACATAGTCTGGTTTTCGTCCGCCTCGAATAACTGGTCGTCAAGTTTCAGAGCCAGGTTTTGTAGGAATTGTGGAAACTCACTATTTGCGTCTTTATTTTTTATCGAATCAGTTGAGTCCTGTTTGAGTTGTTGCCACAGGGTTGTCAAATCGACGCCGTCGGCCTGCGCCTGTGCAAGGATGTCATCGGTGTTTTTGTTAAATTGCGCGGTGAGCTCGGCTTCATTGTGCTGGTCGAGAACAATAAAGGCGTTGTATGTGCCTGCGAAATGCTGGTTTAGTATTTTATCGGCAACGCGTAAGCGGTGAGACTCCTGGAACCACTGAAAGGGATTGTCATTGATGACAATTTTCGTGACCCCGGTAATACTCACGGCGGTGATGCCCAGGAAGACGATCAACAGGGTTTTTGGCCATGCCAAACTGCCCCTGCCTAGCGCCTTCAAACTGCTGGTTAATGGCCCATGATTGTCGTCATGGGGCGTAGTTTCTGCCAGCTTACTCAGCCGTTGGGGCGATAATGACACCACATAGGCGGGAATAAATATGATGGTTAATAAAAAGGCGAGCATAACGCCAAAGGCGATAAACAAGCCGAACACCTGAACGGGAGGGATCGGCGTGAGTGCCAGTGCCGCAAAGCCGGCCGCTGAGGTCAGTGAGGTATAGAGCATGGGGGTGAATAAATGGTCGAGAACCTCCTGCATGGCCGCTTGTGGTGTAGTGTCTTTGTGGTATCTATCGGAAAACTCGGAGAGCAGGTGTACCGAATCCACCACCGCAATGGGCATCAGAAAGATCATGATCATGGAGCTCATGATGTGAACGGTATAACCCATACCGATGAGCAGGCCCATGGTGCAAATAATGGTCACCATGGCCAGAATCATTGGTGATGCAATCAGTGACAGGCTGCGAAAAAAGTACCACAGCAGCAGAAACACCAGCAGCCCAGCGACCGGGGCTGAGGTGGCCATCTGTAAAAACATCTCAACGCCGAAGGTGTCTTCTGCGACCGGCAGGCCGCTTATATAGAATTGATCATCGCTGTCGAGTGTGTCGATGATGTCTTCGACTTCAGCAACGATACGATAGGACTGGTCTTTGTGAATAATCGGAATATAGATGGCCGTTGCCAGGCCGTCAGGTGAAGCGATGGTATTATTCAGAAAAGGCAGTCTTTCAACAGCGTTTTGTATCTCTTTAGCAGCCTCTGTGGTTTTGGGTGCCTGGTTCATCATCCACTGAAAGCGGATGGTGCCGGGGCCATCCTGGGAAATGTTGTCAACCGTGGCAATAGAAAGTACGTCCTGAGGAACAATACCTTCTATTTTAAGGATTTCGTTAGCGAGTTTGTGTAACGCAGCGAGCGAGCGGGGGTTGTAGATACCCTGCTCATTGACCATGCCGACCACGATAAGATCATTAATACCAAATTTCTTTTTCACTTCATCATGAAATACGCGATCTGCCTGGTCTGAAGGCAACATGTTCTCAGGGTCTGTGTCGATGATTATTTTGGGTAACATCGCAGCAAATACGATAACGGCGACTATCATCAACAAGAACACCCTTTTCGGGTGTTGAAACGCAAAGTTGAACAGGCTTTGTTTCATTTTTTCCCTTATTTCCGCGAATAGTTTTTTTAAATCATAAGCATATAACCGTATCACATTAGTGGTCGGTAAAGGAATAAGAGAACTCGTATTTATAGGGGTTTTGTGAGCTTTGCATGGGTGGCGTTTATTGGCCAAAGAGGATTGCGTGCTTCGACCGGAGTCGGCCAGGAGTGAGTTCAGTACTATTGATGCGCGTTATCGGGCTTGGTTAGCAAATGATCCAGCCACGCCGCTGCGAATTCCGCCGAGCTTACTTGCCGAGGAGATAAACGGTCTGTTGCGTAAAACGGCCTGTGAGCAATTAAAGAAAGCAGTCCAACAGGGTGGTTTGTAGCTCTATTTAAAGCAGTGTTCAGGCTCCGGGAAGTGACCATTGCGCACGGCATCCGCATAGGCTTTGAGCGCTAGTTGTACATCACCGGTGCTCGCAAGAAAATTTTTGGTGAACCTGGGGATGCGCGGCGAGAAGCCGAGCATGTCATACAGCACCAGTACCTGGGCGTCTGTCCCAGGACCCGCACCGATACCGATAACAGGTATCGTTAAATGCTGTGATATGCGAGTGGCAAGATCGGTGGGCACACACTCAAGCACCAGTAAGTCTGCACCGGCCTCCTGCAATATTTCTGCGTCACCAAAAATTTGTTGTGCCGCGTCTTCATCACGTCCCTGCACCTGATAACCGCCGAGTTTGTTGAACGATTGTGGGGTGAGTCCCAGATGGCCGCATACCGGGATGCCGCGCTGCGACAACATTAGCACCGACTCTTCCAGCCAGTACCCGCCTTCCAGTTTCACCATCTGCGCACCCGCCTGCATGAGTAAAGCGGCATTGTCGAGGGTCATCTCTGCGGTGGCGTAGGACATGAAGGGCATATCGGCAATCAACAGTGACTTGCTGTTGCCCCTCGCCACCGCTGCGGTGTGGTGGAGCATGTCATCCATAGTTACAGGCACCGTGCTGTCATAGCCCAATATCACATTACCCAGGGAATCACCTACCAGCGCGACCTCTATGCCAGCAAGTTCTACCTGGCGAGCAAAGGCACTATCGTAAGCGGTGATAACGGGAAATTTTTCGTCAGCGGACTTGAAGTTATTAAGCGTGCGGAGGGTGACTGCTTTCATGGCATAGTCTCGCTTACATATGGGGTTGGGGGTTGTAGTAGTGACGACCAGTTTTAATGGTTAGCAGGTACTGCACAAGATTACGGAAATCCTGATCATTGTGGACGGGATTAATTTCCGCCGCATTAACAATTAGCAACGGGGCGTCTTCATAATAGTGAAAGAATTGTTGATAGGCTTCGTTGAGGGCATTGAGATAGTTTTTGTCAATGTTTCGCTCCATTGCCACGCCGCGTTGGCTGACTCGCTCTAACAGCACATCGCTGGGTGCCTGCAGGTAGATCACCAGGTCTGGTGTAGGACGGTCGATGGCGAGCTGATCGTAGACGTTTTGATATAGCCGCAATTCGTCGTCATCCAGGGTGACCTGGGCAAACAGGGGATCCTTATCGATCAGGAAATCGGCAATTTTTACCGGTTTGAACATATCATCCTGACGCAACTCCTGCATCTGCCGCACCCGTTGAAAAAGAAAATAAAGCTGCGTGGGTAATGCTGCGCCGGGTAAATCGTTGTAAAACCGTTCAAGAAAAGGGTTTTCTTCCGCCTGCTCGAGCAATGTATCGTAATTAAAGGTAGCCGCCAGACGTTTCGCCAGAGCAGTCTTGCCGACGCCAATGGGGCCCTCTACAGCAATATAGTGGGGCAGCGCTGCGACATTCAGGTTTAGATCAATATCGTTAGCCAGTACTTCCAAGAGTCTCTCCAGCTTTGAGGCGGACAATACCCTCTGCGCAGGTGTTTGCCAATAGTTTCTGTACGGATGTTGTGTCCGGTAACACCAGGTCAGGGGCAATGTCAGCTAGTGGATATATGACAAAATTTCGCCTGGTGAGATGCGGATGGGGGATAGTCAGGATTTTACTCTTAATAGTTCGTTTGCCAAACAACAGGATATCCAGGTCGATGCTTCTCGGACCCCACCGTACAACACGTTTTCTGCCCTGCTGGTTTTCTATGGCCTGAAGTTCTCTGAGTAGCTGTCGAGGAGTCAGCGCAGTAGCAATACTAACCACTGTGTTGATGTAATCGGCCTGTTTGCCGGGGCCGATAGCACGGCTTCGATACCAGGGTGCGGTATGGATTAGTTTTGTTTCCGGTAGCCTGGCGAGGGAGGAAATAGCACGCTGTACTTGCCGTGGTGGAGAGTTAAGATTACTGCCGAGCGCGATATAAACTTCAGTGCGCATTTTACGTGGGCTTGCGGGTGCGAGGCCGACGTTTTCTTGAACGGCCCGATTTTCCCAGTGCTTTGACCATAGTATTGCGCTCGTCTGCGTCGGCTTCCTGGAATCGCGTCCACCAGTCGCCAAGGCCCTGAACCTCCTCGCCACTTTGTTCGCGTAGCAAAACAAAGTCATAGGCAGCGCGAAACCGGGGCTGGTCGAGCAGGCGAAATGCCTGTTGTCCTCCGCGCCTGGACAGGCGCGCTTGCATTTCCCAAATTTCGCGCATGGGCACGCTAAATCGTTTGGGGATGGCTAGTCGTGAAATTTGCTTGCCAGTCACCTCCGTGGCCGCTAACTGCAGGGCGCGACTGGGGTTTTCGCCATTTTTTTCCTGATGTTTCTGTGCTTCACACACTGCTGGCCACAATAGTGCCGCAAATAGAAAGGCGGGGGTGACATGCTTGCCACTGTTAACGCGGCTATCGGTATTGGTCAGGGCCTGTGTTAAAAATCGGGTATAAAACTCACTGCCTTCAAGTAAGGCGACGGACTGAGGCAACAATTGTTGATCCAGATGTAGCTCTCGCAACTGCTGCCAGGTTGGCAGTGCATAACCGTTCATAAATAGCTTTATGGTTTCATCGTAGAGGCGAGCTGAGGGTATAGCCGCGAGCAAATGAGCCGATGGCTTGATGGCAGCCATGGTGGAGGGGTCGAGATTGAACTCTAGCCGGGCTGCAAATCGGGCTGCTCGCAGCATTCGTACAGGATCTTCCTGATAGCGGATAAGAGGGTCGCCAATAATCCGCAAGGTTTTATTATTTATGTCGGTAAGCCCATTTGCGTAATCGTAAATAGTATTGTCCGTAGGGTGGTAATACAGGGCGTTAATGGTGAAATCGCGTCTGCTGGCATCTTCATTGATCGAACCAAACACGTTGTCACGTAGCAACATGCCCTGTTGCGAGCGTCTGGATGTATCTTTCCCCTGCCCTGAATTGCCATTGTGATGAGCGCGGAATGTTGTTACTTCGACAATTTCTCTGCCAAACCGTACATGAACAATTCTAAATCGGCGACCGACAATACGGGCGCGGCGAAACAGTGCTTTCACCTGCTCAGGCGTGGCATCGGTGGCAACATCAAAGTCCTTAGGCCGCAAGTCCAGCAGTAGATCGCGTACGCAACCACCGACCACATAGGCATTAAACCCAGCTTCTTCAAGGGTTTTGACGACCTCGCCAGCACCTCGGCTTATGTCCTGTGGTGTTATGTTGTGCTCGCCAGCGGGGATAATATGTGGCTCGCTATTAGAGGTCCGGGGCTTGATCCGGTTGAAAACTTTGCCTAAGCGTTTGAGCATTAACACGAATCGGAATATTGAGGAAAGCGGATTCTAGCACAGGGTGTGGTGGCTCGATCTTCTGCAGGGGTGGCCCGACTTGCGCTTAGCCACTGTGGAGTTTTGTCCAGAATACTTGTCAAGAGCACACGCGAATAGTCACAGGGTGGTAACAGAAGGGGCGCAGCAAAAAGGGGAGCCCGAAGACTCCCCTTTGTATATGCCATTTGTTTATGGAGCTAACCCACCCTTAAAACCTATAGCAACTCAATTTCGCTATCAATTATTATTATGTTTGTTGTTATTGTTTAATTATTATCGTTATTCCTTTTGTTCATCAATCCTATGACTTGACGCCATAATACTTATGTAAAAGTGTTGCTGCAAATGTTTTCTTGATGCCGCATTAGACTGTAAAGGCATTAATATATGCGTTAAAGCTATAAGCGTCATGCTTATAGCGCATACTATTGGCTTTGTATCTCTTAGTCGCTATCAACTCGGATCGATGACCTGTACCGAAGATAAAGGAATTTGTGTCCTTGTCCAATGTTTGCTTGCCCATTGCAGTAATTGCTCCACGGGTGCTCCAGCTGCATCGCTGGGTAACGACATACCTAGCAGCGCCAGGCAGCGTTCAATACTGGTGCCAGGGGCTGATGATGGCAAGGCGGGGGCAAAAGTCTGCTTACTCAGTTTTGTGCCCTGATTATTTTTGATGACTGGAACATGGCCATAGGAGGGTATTTGCAGGCCAAGCTTTTGTAGCAAGTATAGCTGCCGCGGTGTGGAGTCGAGCAAATCGTCCCCACGAATAACGTGACTGATACCCTGGTAGGCGTCATCGATACTCACCGCCAGCTGGTAGGCGAATAATCCATCGCGACGCATGATAATAAAATCCCCGGTAGACTGTCTAAGGTCGCTACGGCACTGGCCCTGAACGATATCGTGCCAGTAAATTTCGTAGCCGACGGGCACCTGGATTCTGATCGCACTGCCCTCACTTTTATTGAGGGCAGTAGGTGTCGAGCGACCTGGACGGCAGTATCCATCGTAGACGTGATTCAGTGAGCGTAGCCGTGCACGGTTACACTGGCATGGGTAGAGGAGATCCATCTCGCTCAGGGTCAACAGTGCCTGCTGATAGGCGGCTAATCTCTGGCTTTGATAGAGCGCTGGACCGTCCCAGTATAATCCGTGGTGCTCCAGCTGATGAAGAATAGTATCCGCGGCCCCTGGTACTTCCCGGGGTGGATCGATATCCTCCATGCGCAGCAGCCATTGACCGCCGTTCGCGCGGGCATCCAGATAACTGGCCAGGGCCGCGTATAGCGAGCCTAGATGTAGAGGACCTGTTGGAGAGGGCGCGAAGCGGCCAATGTAATCAGCCATCAATGCGTTGGACGCACCAGCAGTCTAGCCGCCAGTGATCTGTTTTTCCTTGATTTCGTCAAGGGTTTTACAGTCTACACACAGGGTTGCCGTTGGTCGCGCTTCCAGGCGGCGAATGCCAATATCGACGCCACACTGGCTGCAAAACCCGTAGTCGTCAGCGTCGATCAATTCCATCGTACTGTCAATTTTTTTGATTAACTTGCGTTCACGATCTCTGGCTCGCAGTTCGAGACTGAATTCTTCCTCCTGCGTCGCGCGGTCAGAGGGGTCGGCGAAGTTAGCTGCTTCATCCTTCATATGGGTGACAGTTCGATCTACTTCCTCCATCAGCTCCTGCTTCCAGGCTAACAGTAGCAATTTGAAATGCTCCCGCTGCTTTTCATTCATATACTCTTCGCCCTTTTTGGCATTGTAGGGGGCGTAGCCATGAATCATTGCTGGTGGTGTTTTAACTGCTTTCTTTCTTGGCATCTAGTGCATTCCGGTAGGAGGTTTTGCGAAACCCGCGTTTATAGGCCCACTGAGTATTTTTTTCAAGTGAAATTTTCATTACTTGTGTTCTGCACTCATCTTGTATAAGCCGATACAATAGCTATTCCCCACAAATATTGGCTACTTATGAGCAAAAAAAAACGCAAATACGCTAATCGCCTGAAAAACATGACCTCATTTAAAGTGGTTGATTTTCTTGAGGCGGCAGTGGCCATGGAGGCTAAGGGACACGATATTGTGAGAATGGAAGCGGGTGAACCATCCTTCCCAACCGCGCCGGCTATTGTATCTGCAGCCGCCAGGGCCTTGAAAGAAGAAAAAACTCACTATACACCCTCATTTGGCATAACCGAGCTGCGCGAGGCCATTGCTGGCTTTTACATGACGCGTTATGGCCTTGATGTAGCACCCGAACGAGTGGTCGTTACCACTGGCAGCAGTGCGGCCCTGGGTCTTATCTGCGACCTGTTTATTAACCCCGGTGACGGCTTGCTGCTGACTGATCCGGGCTACCCTTGCAATGCCAATTTTGTACGCCGTGCCGGTGGTGAGCCACAGTTGGTGCCCGTATATGCTGACAATGCCTACCAGTTAACCGCTGAACTGGTAGAACAATACTGGCAGTCCAACACCATAGGCGTGATGATCGCCTCTCCCAGTAATCCCACGGGGGAAATTATTGACCTTGAGAATCAGCGTGCCATCAACGAAGTTGTGAGCCAGCGAGATGGGGTGTTAATCATGGATGAGCTCTATCACGGGCTTGTTTATGATAAAAGTGAAACGTCGATACTGGAAATCACCGACGATGCTTTTGTTATTAACAGTTTTTCGAAATACTTTGGCATGACTGGTTGGCGACTGGGCTGGATGATCGTGCCTGAAGATGCTCTTGTGCCCATCAGTGTTATGACCCAGAACTTCTATATATCGCCACCCAGTATTGCCCAATATGCCGCGCTGGGTGCTTTTGAAGACAGTACTATCGAATTGATGGAGGCGCGGCGAGAAGAATTTCAGCGGCGGCGGGATTTCTTTGTGCCAGCGCTACGTGAGCTGGGATTTATCATCCCACACATGCCTGCTGGGGCGTTTTATGTGTATGCGAATATCGAAAACCTGGCGGACGATAGCGAAGCATTTTGCTGGCAAATGCTGGAGCGTGCTGGTGTGGCTATTACGCCTGGAACTGACTTCGGTGAGTATTTGGCGCGCCAGCACGTCAGGTTTTCCTACACTCAGCCAATGGAGCGGCTGGAGTTGGCGGTGGAACGTTTGGCTAATGTGCTGGACGGCCGGTGAAGATTGATCCCCCGCTGGAGCAGGCGGTTTTTGTCAAACGGTATAAACGTTTCTTTGCGGATATTGAGTTGTCTGATGGTTCGCCGTTGACCATACATTGCGCCAATACTGGTTCTATGCAGCACTGCCTTAATCCTGGCACGCCCTGCTGGTTTTCCCGTTCCAGTAACCCCAAACGAAAACTTCCCGGTACGCTGGAAATCGTCACCACGGTGTCTGGACTACTGGCGGGAGTTAATACTTCGCGTGCCAATCACCTGGTCGCCGAGGCTATTGCGTCGGGCGTGATCACGGAGTTACAGGGTTATTCAACTATGTCCAGTGAGGTTCGCTACGGAGAGGAGAAGAGCCGTATCGATCTGTTGCTTGAAAAAGATAGCGAACAGTGTTTTGTCGAGGTCAAAAATGTCACGCTGGAGGCAGGCAAGGGTCTGGCCAGGTTTCCTGATGCGGTAACGACGCGTGGTACGAAGCACCTTCGTGAGCTCATGCGAGTAGTGGCAGGTGGGCAGCGCGCTGTCCTGTTGTATTGCGTACAAATGACCGGCATTGATCGTGTGGCTGTGGCTAAAGGCGTAGATCCTGTGTACGCAGCAACATTGAGCGAAGCGATTGCGGCCGGTGTGCAGGTGTTGGCCTATGGCTGCAAGCTTACGGCGGAAGATATAGCCATTAATAGAAAAGTGGCGTTGGGATGGTGTGTTTATTAAGCGAACGAGTTAATTGAAAAAGACCCCTGATAAAGGGGCCTTTTTGCTATAGGCGTAGTAATCCGCCTGTAGCTATTAGCTACGTTTGGCCCCAGGTTCTACTTGCCATCTATTTCTACCACACGTTTCTGGAACTTCCACTTACCATTTTGTTTTACAACGTTGTCGAGATAGCGGCCGCAATTGCTGGCGCTGATTTTATCGCCGCAATCCATCAGGATTAGATAGGCGTCATGGGTGCCGGTGTCGCCATCGATTTCGACGATAGCATCAGTGGTGCAGTGTTTGACATTCATTCCTGGGATGCTTTTTTTGGCGAAAGCCAGCAGTGCTTCGCTACCAGCAGCGAGTTCCTTACTGCCTATATTAAAAGTGCCGTCCTCGGTAAAACATTCAACCCAGCCCTCAGGATCTCCGTAGTCAAATGCGCGGTTGTAACGTGCGGCCAGTTCACGAATGGCGAGATGATCTTCTACATTGCTCATGATTCAATTCCTCTGCTGTTTTTGCTTGCCTGTGAGTTCGGGTTTGATCGATTGTAGGTGATGAAGGCGTGAGAAGACAGTGCTAGACAATGGTGGTGTTAGACAATGGCGGTTATGCGCCCAATACCCAGGGTATTGTTATCATTTTTGCAGTGCTTGACCATCAGCCTTGCCATTGCAAATAGATCCGATCATTTTTGATCTGAAAGTCAACGGGGCTCAACTCCGCCCCAGCGCAGGGGCCTGCGATACAAAAACCGCTGTATATCTCGAACATCGCACCGTGAGCCGAACAGAGGATATATTCTTTGTCGCGATCTAGAAAACGATCCGGCACCCAGTTCAGTTCCAGCCCGGCGTGGGGGCAGCTGTTTTTATAGACAAAAACCTGATCATCTTTGCGCACTGCAAACACCGATGCGTGTTTATCCAGGTTAAAGCCCTTGCTGCCGCCCTCGGGGATGTCGCTGACGGCACAAAGGGGACTGTCCAGGTCAAACTCCCCGCTGCAGGGCGGCGATACGCTGTTCAAGGGGCGGGTGGGACATCCAGAGTTTGCTGGCGTGTTTCTTCCAGCCACTGGATATTCCGAGGGCCGTCAGCGTGTCGGGTAGCTCATTGGGGACATGAGCCTCACTTTCTGCCTGCAATCGACGCAGGGCGCCAATCATTGCACTGCGGTTAGCCAGGGTGGCACCAGCGACGTCAGCACGGTACTCTCGCCATCGGGAAAAGGCCATCACTATAGTTGAGGCGAGGATGCCTAATACCACCTGTAATACCAGAACGATGCCAAAATAGCCGATGCCAGGCCGATCGTTCTTAAACACAGCTTTATCGATAATAGAGCCGATGATGCGGGCAAAGAACATCACAAAGGTGTTAACTACACCCTGAATCAGGGTCAGAGTTACCATGTCACCATTGGCCACATGACCGATTTCGTGGGCGAGGACTGCACGGGCTTCGTCCGGACTGAAACGATCGAGAAGACCTGCGCTAACGGCTACCAATGCTTTGTTTTTGTTCCAGCCAGTTGCAAAAGCGTTGGATTGCTGGGCGGGGAAAATACCTACTTCCGGCATGCCGATATCAGCTTTGCGGGCCAGTTCTTTGACGGTATCCACCAGCCAGCGCTGCTGAGCGTTTGCCGGCTCATCGATTATTTGGGTACGTGTACCCATCTTCGCCATTTTTTTTGACAGCAGCAGTGAAATGAAAGATCCTGCAAAGCCAAAAAAACCGCACATGATTAGCAAGGAGGTCATATTGCTATGAATGCCCTGAGTGGCCAGGAAATCTTCGAGCCCGAAGACCTGAAAAATAAGCGTAAATAATACTAATATGGCAATATTTGTTGCCAAAAATAATCCTATACGTAGCACTCGTGCTTCCTCTGGGTTGGCGTTTGAAATTTACTCTCTATAAGATGCGTGCGACTTGCAAAAATTCAATGGTTGCGATTATGGCACATGGTGCGAACTCCCTGAAAAGCATTTTTTACGCACTGGCGGCAAATAGTTCCATAGCAGTGGCAAAAGGCTTCGCAGCTTCGATTACAGGCTCCAGTGCGATGCTCGCTGAAGCGATTCATTCAGTGGCTGATTGTGCTAATCAGCTCCTGCTGTTAGTTGGTTTGAAGCGAGCCAAAAAACCACCGTCGGTGGATTACCCCCTGGGCTACGGTAAAGAAATCTACTTCTGGTCTTTTTTGGTAGCTATTTTTCTATTTAGTCTCGGTGGCCTGTTTTCTGTTTACGAGGGTTGGCACAAGCTACACGATCCCCAACCACTAAAGTCGGCCTGGATTGCAATCTGCGTACTGGTATATGCCGTAATTGCGGAAGGTCTGTCATTGATGGGATGTATACGCGAGATAAATAAAATTCGCCCTCCTCGCCAAAATATGTGGCGCTGGTTCCGCGACACCCGCGAAAGTGACCTGCTGGTAGTATTTGGCGAAGATATTGCCGCCTTATGTGGTTTGATTTTGGCGCTGATGGCATTATTGATGGCGATCGTCACCGGTAATCCACTGTATGATGCCCTTGGCAGCATCGCTATCGGTGTGTTGCTTCTCATTATTGCGGTGTTGGTGGGTATTGAGGTCAAGGCTTTGTTGGTGGGGCAGGGGGTGGAACCCCATGTCAATAAGGCCATGCTCAAATGGCTGGACAACCGACCCGAAGTAGACCGGGTATTTAATATGGTGACATTGCGAATGGGGAGCGATGTCATGGTGGCTATAAAAGCCGCTATGATTGGATCTGAAGAAAGTGCCGGAGTAATGGTGGCAAGGATTAACGCCGTGGAAGCGGCATTCAGGGATGAGTTTCCTAATGTCCAGTGGCTGTTTTTTGAGCCGGATAATAAAGATTAGCAGGGTATGGAAAGATTGCAGATAACGAAGGTGCCGTGGCTGGCCATGCTGTTG